>JABFVM010000552.1 GCA_013362785.1 Streptomyces sp.
GTGGCCCTGGCCGCGCTACGACGCGGACAGGGCCACAGTCTTTCCCGGGACTCGAAAAGACGAGAACAGACGAGAACAGACGAGAACGGGGCCGCACATAGCCGAGGGCGGTCCACCGGACATCCGGCGGACCGCCCTCGGCGTGAGGCACTGCTCAGAACAGCAGGCCGCCGACGTACGGGGCGTTCTGCTGCTGGTTGATCGTGGCCGTGTCGCAAGCCGCGTAGTGCGAGTTCGGCGCGGCCACGCCGCCGAGGACGGCACCGTTGGACCACGGGGCCAGGCAGCGGGCGTCGAGGAGCGCGCCGTTGACGACGGCGATCCCCTGCTGCGGTTCGTTCACGACGACCGGGGCCGACGAGAAGCCGCTACCGCCCTTGACGGTGGTGGTGTCGTTGTCCGCGGCGGCGGTGCCGCCGGCCGCGAGGACGATACCCGCGGCGATGGCGGAAATGGCCGTAACCTTGTTACGCATGAGCTGAGCCTTTCCGGGCTGCGTATGGGGGTTACCTGCTCCGAATTGCTCGGATCAGGAGTCAGAACAGCAGGCCGCCCTTGTAACCGGCGTTCTGCTGCTGGTTGATCGTGGCCGTGTTGCAGGCGGCGTAGTGCGAGTTCGGTGCCACGACGCCGGCGAGGACGGCCCCGTTCGACCACGGCGCGGCACAGCGCAGGTCCACGACCGTGCCGTTGGCGACGAGAATCCCCTGCTGGGGGGCGTTCACGACGACCGGGGACTGCGAGAAGCCGCTACCGCCCTTGACGGTGGTGGTGTCGCTGTCGGCCGCGGCGGTACCACCGGCCGCGAGGGCGATGCCGGCCGCGAGGACGGAGATGGCCGTAACCTTGTTACGCATGTTTGTGCCTTTCCGGGCTGCGTTGGGGGATTAACCTGCCCCGAATTTCTCGGAGGCAGAGGTCAGAACAGCAGGCCGGCGATGTACGGGGCGTTCTGCTGCTGGTTGACCGTGGCCGTGTCGCACGCGGCGTAGTGCGAGTTGGGCGCGGGGACGCCGCCGAGGACGGCACCGTTGGACCACGGGGCAAGGCAACGACCGTCGACAAGGCTGCCGTTGAGGACGACGACACCCTGCTGGGGCTCGTTGACGACGACCGGAGCCGACGAGAAACCAGTACCGCCGGTGACGGTGGTCTTGTTGCCACCGTTGGTGCCGGTGCCGCCGCCGTTGCCAGTTCCGCCGCCGTAGCCGCCGGCGGAGGCGATGCCGGCGGTGCTGATGACGGTGCTGAGGGCGAGGGCCGTGATGACCGCGAACTTCCTGGGCAACTCGGTTCCTTCCTGAATTCACGGTTGCGCACGCTTACGAAAAGGAAACCCGTATATGCACGCATAAGTCACGGCGGGAACATTCAAACGTGGGCAGATTCCATCGGATGGCGCAACCTTGCGTGCCCGAAATCTCTGTTGAGTTCCGGGAGTGACATGCATCCGGCCCACCGGCAGGGTGCGGGCCGGTGGGCCGGAGTGTGGTTCGCGGGTGCCGAGAACCGGATCAGAGTGTCAGAATTCCGGGACCAGAGACTTGTACGGTTGCCGCTTCGTCACTGGGACTTGGGAAGGAAGGAGCCGATGCCGGACGCGGTCGGCGCCTTCAATGGGTGGACCTGGACGGAACCGCTTCCGATCGCGTTCTTCACCGGAATCGTGGGCCGCTTGGCGGCATCCGGGTCCATTCCGTCCAGGTACACGCCGGACATTCCCACCGCACTCTTGTTGTTCTTGTCGAACGCGCTGCCCTTCGCGACTCCGCCTTCGCGGGCCAGCCGCGTCACGGTGTCGGCCGCGGGCAGGATCGCCGGGCTCACCTTGGTCGGGGACATGAGCCCGAGCGGGCTGGTGGAGATCCCCGAACCGCCCGTGGCGGCCACCGCAGCTGCGGCCGAGCCGCCCACAAGACCCGCACCGATGGCCAATGCCGCAGTGGTGAAAACTGCCTTCTTCATGATTCACCTCGCTGGAAAGTACCTCTGATCCGACGGTTGGAGAACATAGCAGTCCAAGGCCCCTGTAAAAGCGACGCGTTGCTCCATACGCGTGAAAATAGCGGGGGTGAAGAATGGAATGCACAGAGGCATTCGGGGGGATTGGCATCTGGTCGGCGAATCGATTGATCGTATGGTGCACACGGCTCAATTCGATCGCCTGAACGAGCTGTATAGGGATTGAATTGGGAAAGGTGGCAGGTGGCCTACCCTCGCCGCCATGACCATCGACACCGCCACGTTCACGCCGACCTGGTCGGAGGAGTTCGACGCCCCGATCGCATGGGGCGCCAAATGGGTCGGCGACCGGTCCAGCGCCTACCGCTACGGCGATCACAACCCGGACGACAACAAACTCGACTGGCTCGACCCCGGCTGTGTGACCGTCGCGGGCGGCATGGCCACCTTCACCGCCACCCCGGCCGGCCGCACCCTTGAGAACGGCCGGCCCGCCTGGCGCACCGGGCTGCTCACCACCGAGTACTCCGCCGAGGACTTCCAGGTGCGCACCGGCGACCACGTCGAGACCCGCGTCAGACTGCCCTCGGCCACCGGGGCCTGGCCGGCGCTGTGGACCTGGAAGGACGGCGCGAACGAGATCGACTCCTTCGAGTACCACCCGGACAACCCCGACCTGCTGGAGCTGTCCAACCACGTCACCTTCCCCCCGGCCTCCTCGGCGTACCACACCGACGCCGACGCGATCGGCCCCGACCGGTGGGTGACCATCGGCACCCGCTACGGCGCGCGGTGCGTCGACTGGTACGTCAACGGCGACCACGTCCACTCCGACGGCACCGGCGTCGGCGCCGACTGGTCGGCGTACCTGATCCTGAACCTGTCGCTCAGCGCCGGAGAGCACCACCCGGCCCCCCGCGGCCCGGCGCCGGTCACCTTCGCCGTCGACTACCTCCGCGTCTACCGCGAGGCCCCCCGATGGTGACCCCGCCCCCGCCCCCGCCCCCGCCCCCGCCCCCGGCCCCGGCCGTAACTCCATCCCGTGCCTTCGCCCTGCTGCTGGTCCTCACCGGGGCGGCCGGGCTGCTCGCCTCCTGGGTCATCACGCTCGACAAGTTCAAGCTGCTGGAGGACCCGGACTTCACCCCGGGCTGCAGCCTCAACCCGGTGCTGTCCTGCGGCAGCGTGATGGAGAGCGACCAGGCCGAGGCCTTCGGGTTCCCCAACCCGATGCTGGGCCTGGTGACGTACGCCGTCGTCATCTGTCTCGGCGTCAGTCTGCTCGCCGGGGCGGCCTTCCCGCGCTGGTACTGGCTGACCTTCGAGGCCGGATGCCTCTTCGGGATCGGGTTCGTGTCCTGGCTGCAGTTCGAGTCGCTGTACCGGATCAACGCCCTGTGCCTGTGGTGCTGTCTGGCCTGGCTCGCGACGATCGTGCTGTTCTGGTACGTGACGTCCTTCCTCGTGCGCGGCGGCTTCCTGCCCGCGCCGGCCCCGGTGCGGACGTTCTTCGCGGAGTTCACCTGGATGCTGCCGGTGCTGCACACCGGGATCGTCGGAATGCTGATCCTGACCCGCTGGTGGGACTTCTGGACCAGCTGACGATTGCACCGTATGGGCGCCCCCGCGGTGACCGTGGGGAGCCCCGGACGGTTACTCGTACGAACAGCCGAACCGTACGAGGAGTGAGCGATGGCCGTCAGTGCAGACGGGATGTCGGTGGGTCCGGCGCAGGGGGCGGGCACCCCGCGGAGGGGTGAGCCGGAGCGGCGGACACGGCGGGAGCTGGCGCGGCTGCTGTTCGGCTCCGCGGCGGTGGCGCTCACGCCGGTGCTCGCCGCCTCCCGGCCCTCGGAGTCCGCGGACCGGCGGCCGCGCGACATCCCCTTCGACGAGACCTACCGCGGCCGCCGGATCCAGGGCACCCCGCTGCCGTTCGCGCGACTCACCGCCCTCGGCGCCGACTGGCGCGTCACCGTGGACGGCCACCCGCTGCATCTGATGCGGCGTGCCGACGGCACCTGGCTGAGCATGCTCGACCACTACAGCTGGTACCGGACCCCGCTGGAGGCGACCCGCGCGGCCGTCGACGAACTCGGACCCCGCAGGCGGCTGCGCGACTGGGCGCCCGGGCCGTTCGACGGCGGGCACCCGCACAGGGAGGCGGAGTATGGCGTACGTGCGTAAGAACGTGAGCAGGCTGACGCGCACCGAGCGACGGCGGTTCATCGAGGCGCTGCTGGAGGTCAAACGGCGCGGCGAGTACGACGAGTTCGTACGGCTGCACATCATCCACTTCCGCGGCGACGGCGACCGGGGTCTGCGTGCCGCCCATATGACGCCCTCCTTCCTGCCCTGGCACCGGCAGTTCCTGCTGGACATGGAGAACGCCCTGCGCCGGGTCGACCCCTCGGTGACGGTGCCGTACTGGGACTGGACCCGGGACCGGACGGCCACCTCGCTGCCCTGGACCGACGATCTGCTCGGCGGCAACGGACGGCGCGGGGACCGGCAGGTGATCAGCGGGCCGTTCGCCTACGCGGGCGGCCGGTGGCGCCTCCGGGAGAGCATCACCGACATCGACTTCCTCACCCGGGACCTGGGCCGCGCCCGGGACCCGATCTCCCTGCCCACCAAGAGCGATCTGGACTGGGCACTGCGGGACCCCGTCTACGACGTGGCCCCCTGGGACTCGACGGTCACCAGGGGATTCCGCAACAAGATGGAGGGGTGGGGCAACGGCAGGATCCCCTGGCACAACCACAACCGGGTGCACCGCTGGGTCGGGGGCGCCATGCTCGGCGGCGCCTCCGTCAACGATCCCGTGTTCTGGCTGCACCACGCCTTCGTGGACATGCAGTGGCAGCGCTGGCAGCAACGCCAGCGCAACCACCGCTATCTGCCGGCCACCCCGCCCGGCCGGGGCAGTTCCCAGTACCGCCGGATCGTCTCCCGCCACGAGCCGATGCCGCCGTGGGACGTGACACCGGACGAACTGGAGGACCTGTCCGGGATCTACCGGTACGCCTGACCCCTCGGAGCCTGTGAAGGCTCTCAGGGCAGCCGTCGTACCGGTGAACCCGCCAGGTACGCCTGGATGTCCTCGACCGCCTGGCCGTAGTACGTCGCGTAGTTGGCCTGCGAGACATAGCCCAGGTGGGGTGTGGCGAGCAGGCGGGGGGCCGTGCGGATCGGGTGGTCGGCGGGGAGGGGCTCGATGTCGAAGACGTCGATGCCGGCGCCGGCGATCCGGCCCTCGTGCAGGGCGGTGAGCAGGGCGTCCTGGTCGACGATCGCCGCGCGCGAGGTGTTGATCAGGTAGGCCGTCGGCTTGAGCAGGGCGAGTTCGGGTGCGCCGAGCAGGCCGCGGGTGCGGTCGCTCAGGGCGAGGTGGACGGAGACGTAGTCGCTTTCGGCGAGCAACTCCTCCTTGGACGGGGCAAGTTGGACGCCCACCTCGTCGGCGTACTCCTTGGTGAGGTTCTGGCTCCAGGCGCTGACGTGCATGCCGAAGGCGAGGCCGACCTGCGCCACCCGGCTGCCGATCTTGCCCAGGCCCAGCAGCCCGAGCCGGCGGCCGTGCAGGTCGGCGCCGACCGTGCTCTGCCAGGGGCCGCCGCCGCGCAGGGCGTTGCTCTCCACGACGATGCCGCGGGCCAGACCGAGCAGCAGGGCCCAGGTGAGCTCGACGGGCGGCGTCGAGGAGCTGGCCGTGCCGCAGACGGTGACGCCGTGCGCCTCGGCGGCGGCGTAGTCGATGACCGAGTTGCGCATGCCGGAGGCGATCAGCAGCCGCAGCCGGGGGAGGCGGGTGATCAG
This sequence comes from Streptomyces sp., assembly GCA_013362785.1. Lineage (GTDB taxonomy): Bacteria > Actinomycetota > Actinomycetes > Streptomycetales > Streptomycetaceae > Streptomyces. The sequence continues at coordinate 5,782 of JABFVM010000552.1, forward strand.
GGAGGCGGGGAAGGGGACGCGTTCCCGCAGGGTGACGACGATGTCGAAGTCGGCGAGGGCGTCGGCGAGGGCGTCCTCGTCGGGGAAGTGGGTGGTGAAGGAGACGACTTCCACGTCGTCCGCGAGCGGCGACCAGTCCGCGACCTCGGTCGCCGCGTTCTGGAAGTCGTCGAGCACAGCACAGCGCAGCCGCACGGCAGTTCCTTTCCATGGCCGGGGAAACGACTTTACGTAACGTGCTTGCATCTGCGGAGCGCGGATCATCGGCAGAGAGAGGGCCCCACCTTGTCACCACGCATCCTCATCACCGGAGGCAGCGGCTTCATCGGCGGGCATGTCGTCGCCGCCCTGCGGGAACCGGACGGCGCCATACCGTCCCGGGTCCGGCTCCTGCTGCGCGATCCGGCCGGCGGTGCCGCGGCGGCGGACGCCGTACGGGCGGACCTCGCCGACCCGGCCTCCCTGCGCGGTGTCTGCGACGGCGTAGACGTCGTCCTGCACTGCGCCTCCCACGTCGGCGACGACGAACGGCTCACCGAGACCGTCAACGACCACGGCACCCGCGCCCTGGTCGAGGAGGCGAGCCGCGCCGGCGTGGCCCGCGTCGTCTACGTGAGCACGGCCGCCGTGTACGGCCGAGGCCCCTTCACCGACGCCCCCGCACACGAGTTGCCGCTCGCGCCCACCTCACCGACCAGCCGCTCCCGGGCCGCCGCCGAGCGGCATGTGCTGGACGCGGGAGGGGTCGTACTGCGCCCGCACCTGGTGATCGGGTCCGGCGACCGATGGGTGGTGCCCGGGCTGGCCGCCCTGACGGGAGCGCTGTCGGCACGCCTGAAGGGGGTCGCCGCCCGGCAGTCCGTGGTCGACGTACGGGCGTTGGCGCGCGCGGTCGTCGCCGCCGGGCTGTCAGAGCATTCCCCGACGGGCGTGCACCACGTCAACCACCCGGAGCCGGTGGGCAGTTCGGACCTGATGGACGCGGTGACCGACGGGCTCGGCCTCCGCCTGCCGGACCCGCCCCTGGACCTCGACGAGGCCCGCACCCGGCTCGCCGCCAAGCCGCGCGCACTGCACCACCTCGGCATGCTCGCCGTGGACCACTGGTTCGCGGACGACGGCTTCTGGACGCGCGTGGGTGTCGATCCCGGGACCGGATTCGCGCAGAGCTTCGCCCAGCACGCCCCGTGGTACCGGGAGTTCGACACAAGGTCATCGTGAATACCGAACACGCACTGACGGACAAGATCGCCCTGGTCACCGGGGCCGGTCGGGGCATCGGCCGGGGCATCGCCGAGCGGCTCGCCCGGGACGGGGCGCTGGTCGCGGTCCACTACGGCCACAGCGCGGCCGCCGCGCTGGAGGTCGTCGCGGAGATACGCAAGAACGGCGGACGGGCCTTCCCGGTCTGGGCGGAGCTGGGGGTGCCCGGCGACGCCGACGCGGTGTTCGCCGCGTTCGACGCGGGGCTGCGGGAGCATGCGGAGACGGAGAGGGAGAGGGAGAGGGACGTGGTGGGAGCCGCGGCTGCGGAGGGGGAGGCTGCGGAGGGGGAGTTCGCGAAGGGGGAGGCGGCTGTGGAGGGAGCCACGGCTGCGGAGGGGGAGTTCGCGAAGGGGGAGGCGGCTGTGGAGGGAGCCACGGCTGCGGAGGAGGAGGCTGCGGAGGGGGAGGCTGCTGTAGAGAGGGAGGCTGCCGTGGAGGTGGCGTCCGGCGGTCGGCTCGGCTCGCTCGACATCCTGGTGAACAACGCGGGGACGAGCGGTTCGGGGCCGATCGGGGAGGCGGTGCCGGAGATCTTCGACCGCATGATCGCCGTGAACGCGAAGGCGCCGTTCTTTCTGACGCAGCGCGCGCTGCCGCGGATGCGGGACGGCGGCCGGATCATCAACATCTCCTCGCTCGCCTCCCGGCGCGCCTTCCCCGAGTCCGTCGCGTACGCCATGTCCAAGGGCGCGCTGGACACGATGACCCTGTGCCTGGCGAAGGAGCTCGGCCACCGCGGCATCACGGTCAACACGGTCGGGCCGGGGTTCATCGAGACCGACATGAACGCCCGGCGCAGGAAGACCCCCGAGGCCGCCGCCGCCCTGGCCGCGCGCTCCCTCTTCAACCGCATCGGCCGGCCGTCCGACGTGGCGGACGTGGTGGCGTTCCTGGCCTCCGACGACGCGCGGTGGATCACGGGGCAGTACCTCGACGTCAGCGGCGGCACCGACTTGTGACGGGTGGTGGCCGGGGCGACGGCCGGGTGGTGGCCGGGGGGACGGGCCCGGTGACGGGCGGCGCGAGACGTTTCAGTCGCGGGGCAGATGGCCGTACAGGAAGGCGTGTACGCCGGCCGCCGCGATCTCGTGGGTCTCGGCGTCGGAAAGCGCGCCGAAGCCTGCCCGCCCCCGCCCCCGGCCCCAGGTGTTGGTGACCAGCACCACGAAATGCTGGGCGGCGAGTTCGGCGTCCCGCACCTGGAGCAGCCCGCGCTCGGCGAGCCGGGCCAGCCGGGCGGCGAGGGCGCGCTGCACGCGCAGGGGGCCGGCCTTCTGCCAGGCGTCGTGGAGGGCGGCGGGGAAGTGCTCGCCCTCGGTGTTGATCCGGGCGACGATCGCGACATGGTCGGCGAACTCCGGGCGCGGCCGCACCCAGTCCTCGGCGAGCCCCACGAGGTCGGCCTCCAGATCGGCGGCGCTCGACGTGCCGTCGAGGTGGCGCTCGATCATCGCCTCGTGGGCGGCGGCGACCTGCTCCGAGCTCTCGATGAGGACGGTCGCGAAGAGCTGTTCCTTGTTCTCGAAGTGGTTGTAGATCGTGCGGGTCGACACAGAGGCCTCGGTGGCGATCACATCGATGCTCGCCCCCTGGTAGCCGACCCGCCCGAAGACCTTCCGGGAGGCCCGCATGATGGCCTGCCGCTTCTCCGGGAACCCCTTGCGCGGCCGGTCCTGCCCGCTGTCCGACCTGGTCATAGTGCTACCTCCGCTACCCCCCGCGTCGATTACAACGACCACTTTACTACTTACAATGCACGTTGTACTTTACTGAGTGGCGTGAGAACAGCTGAACAGCCCCTATTGGAGGAGCACCCCAGCATGTCCGCAAACCCCCTGAAGCTCGTCGTCATACTCGGTTCCGTGCGCGAGGGCCGGTTCGGTGAGGTGGTGGCGAACTGGTTCGCCGGGCCGGCGAAGGAGCACGGCGCCTTCGAGGTCGAGGTCGTCGACCTCGCCGGGACGGAGCTGCCGCTGGCCCTTCCGGCGACGCCGCCCGCCATGGCGACCGAGGAGCTGCGTCCGGCCGGCATGCTCCCGCTGTCCGCGAAGCTGGCCGCGGCCGACGCGTTCGTCGTCGTGACCCCCGAGTACAACCACAGCTTCCCCGCCTCCCTGAAGGCCCTCATCGACTGGCACTTCACCGAGTGGCAGGCCAAGCCGGTCGGCTTCGTCTCCTACGGCGCCCAGAGCGGCGGCCTGCGCGCAGTCGAGCAACTCCGCCTGGTCTTCGCCGAACTGCACGCCGTCACCGTCCGCGACGGGCTGGCCTTCCCGTTCTACTGGGAGGCGTTCGGCGAGGACGGCAGCCCGAACGACACCGACGGCACGAACGGCGCCGTCAAGGTGATGCTGGACGAGCTGGCCTGGTGGGGGAGGGCGTTGCACGAGGCGCGGGCGAAGTCGCCGTACAGCCCGCAGGCCTGAACAGCAAGAACACAGCCTCCCCTGTCTCAAAGTCGTCAACGCCGGATCGATGAGTCCTAGGCTCGGGTGCGCCATGTGATCCCGACGAAGCCTGGAGCCTGAACAGCAGTGACGGACAAGCGAGTTGTCATCGTGACCGGCGGCGGTACGGGCATCGGGGCGGCCACCGTGCGGCTACTGCGCGAGGGCGGTCACCAGGTGGTCGTCTCCGGTCGGCGGAGCGAGCCGCTGCGGCGTCTCGAGGAGGAGACCGGGGCGCTCGCGTATCCGTCCGACGTGGGGGATCCCGAGGCCGCCGACGGTGTCGTCCGGGCGGCCCTGGACGCGTACGGACGACTCGACGGACTCGTGCTCAACGCGGGCATCGGGCGCGGGGGAACCGTGGGCGACCTGTCGCTGGAGGACTGGGACGAGGTGATGCGCACCAACGTCACTGGCCCGCTGCTGCTCCTGCGCGCGGCGATCCCGCACCTGGTGGAGGCGCGCGGGGCGGTGGTCGCCGTCGCCTCGGTCGCCGCGCTGCGCAACGGCACGAGCAACGCCCCGTACGCCACGTCCAAGGCCGCCCTGCTCCAGCTCTGCCGCTCCGTCGCCGTCGACTACGGGCGGCAGGGCGTGCGGGCCAACATCGTGTGCCCGAGCTGGGTGAAGAGCGAGATGGCCGACCGGCGCATGGCCCGCTTCGCCGCGGAGGCGGACCTGCCGGGGGACGGTGTGGCAACCGCCTACGAGGAGGTGACCAGGGCCCTGCCCCTGGGGCGACCGGGCGAACCGCGCGAGATCGCGGAGGCGATCGGCTGGCTGCTGTCCCCGTCGGCGTCGTACATCAACGGCGCCGTACTCACCGCCGACGGCGGCGCGACGGCCCTCGACCCCGGGACCCTCGCGTTCGACTTCCACATCACACCACGCCGCGACGACGACTGACCGCGGGTTGGGCGCGCCCGGAAATGGAGGCTCGCCCTATGGGCTGCACCCGGCTTCTGGTCTCGTCTGAACGGCCGTGAACGGGAGTGAATGAGACGGAAACAGAGCCTGTGGGGCATCACAAGTCGGCCTGGTCACGCGGTGCGAAGGACGCCGAACATGCCGCGCCGGCTGAAGTCGCCCCCACCGGTCTTGGCGCCCTGCCAGGCCGACGCGAAGGGTACTCGTCGCACTGCTTGCCCGGCGGCCGTTCCAGGCTTAACCACGGCATCCCACCCGCCCAGGTCGCAGAGTGGGCCGGCAACAGCGTCCCCGTCCTGCTCGCCACCTACGCCCGCTGCATCACGGGCCAGCTGGCCGAGCTCCAGCAGCGCATCGAAGGCCCTCAGCGACTGCCCGCCGGGCCGGCCCCGAGCAGGCCGGTGCCCAAGCCCGGATCCACGCCCGCACCGCGTCGCCGGGCCTGACCCAGATCCAGGGGACGCACGGACCTCCGCCTCCGGCACCGCCGTTCAGTCGGCGATGTCGACGCCGTATCCGCGTGCGAGGGCGTCGAGGCCGTGGTCGTAGCCCTGGCCGACGGCGCGTAGGCGCCACACCGGACCTCTGCGGTAGATCTCCGCGAGCAGCATGGTGCGTTCGGTGGTGGCGGCATCAAGAGTGGCCCGGGCAAGCGGTGCTCCGCTGCTGCCGGGGGCCGCACCGATCTGGATCGCACCGACCGTCCCGAAGGTCGCGGCGCCGTCGATGGCGGCAGCGACGACGACCTTGCGCGTCGCGGGCGGCAGGGAGGCCAGGTTGAGGGCGATGGTCTGTTCGGCAGGACCGCCGGTCAGCAGCCGCGCAGTTCCAGCCGGGCTCTCCGGGGCCCCGTAGAAGATGAAGTCCTCGTCGAAGGTGACCTGTTCGTCCTCGTCGAGGAGGAAGGCGACGACGTCGATCTCGTAGCCGGACTGCGGGGCCCAGCCTGCGGTGACGCACCACTCCGGCGAGGGTCTGCCGTGCGGCATGGGCAGGTCGATGACGCCCCCTCTCGGCATCACATACGGCTCCTGAGGCCGGAGCGTCGCAGCGACCGGGGCGGTGGCGGACGGAGCGGTGAGCCAGTGGAGGTCGTGCACGGAGAGTTCAAGGGCGGTGATGCGGCTCATGCGCCGGTCGCTCTGCCCTCCCTCCAGGAGTACGACGTCGGTGACGCTGGCGGACAGGTTGACTGCCGCGGACCCGCCCAGCTCGACGATGCGGGTACGGGCCGCCGCGGCATCGGCATGGACGCCACCGAGCACGAGCACGCGACGCCCGGCCAGAGGCTTCTCCAACGTGCTGACGGCGGGCGCCGGTCGACGCGGAGCGGGCACCGGCAGACCGGGGGCGGCCGTGGGGAGGGGTGCGGCTCCCGGGACGGGTACGGCAGAGGTCGTGGTGGGCGCCAAATCCAGGGGTCCGACGACTGGTTCTGCTTCCGGCTCGGCCACCGGGGTGACAGCGACGGCCGTCGCCTCATGGGCTGTCCCCGGCTGTACGTCGGCCAGCAGCCGCAGGAAGGTGTGCTCGTCGATGACCGGCACGCCTTCGGCGAGTGCGCGTCGGGCCTTCGCCGAACCGGACGCCGCTTCATTGGTGACCAGCACGCTGGTGTGCCGGCTGACGGAGGTCATCATGTTCAGCCCGGCGGCAACCGCCCGCCCCACCAGCTCCGCCCTGGCATGGGCGGTCTCCCCGGTGATCGCGACCTTCATCCCCTGTTGGAGTGGCCCGCCGGGAGTCAGCCGTCCCGGATTGCGGTAGGCGCAGGGAGTCTTCGGCGGTTTCGGCGTGAACTGCGATTCCGCTCGCGGCGGGCAGGTCACCAGCGGCAAGGGCAGATCGAGCCGCGCTGCCTCACGCAGTGACGCTCGCAGGATCCCGGCCAGCACACGGGTGTCGTCCAGCGCATCGTGAGCACGCTGCTGGGGGATGCCGTAATGAGCGGCGAGGGTGCCGAGCTTCATGTCGTCCGTCGGCGGATCCACCTGGCGATTCAGAGCCAGGGTGCACAGCCGCTGCGACACCGGCAGCCACATCCGCGCACGGGCGAACTCGTAGGCCAGGAAGTCGTAGTCGAATTGGGCGTTGTGGGCGACGAGGACCCGGTCCTGAAGCATCGCTCCGATCCGCCCGGCGACCTGGTCGAACGTCGGTGCACCCTGCAGTCGCTCGATGGTCAGCCCGTGCACCTCCACCGGTCCCGGATCGCAGCCTGGATTGAGCAGTGTCGAGAATTCCCCGGTCTGCTCGCCGTCCGGGCCGATCGTGATCACCGCGACGGACAGCACGCGATCTCGCCTTGCCATGAGGCCCGACGTCTCCACATCAACCAAGGCCCAGTCGTAGGCGTAGTCACCCATCGCGGGCATGTCGAAGGAGGTGGAGACGAGACTCATGGCGGCAAGGATGATCTGATATCCAGGGCTCCTTCAACCTGTATGACGATTTGCCCTATCTATTCGGTTGTGGCGACGTGGTCGTCCCGTGGCGACTGCAGAGAGACCGCACCGAAACTTCGGGAAGTCCTGGGGAAGAACACCCACCGAGGGCCGGACGAAATCATCTCCAGCCGGACACTCGCCGACTCCGTCCGAGTGGCCACCCGCACCTGTGAAGCTGCTCCGCCGACCCCGATCAACGGCGCCTGACCAGCAAAAACGCCCTCCCGAAGGAGGGCGGAGAGAGGGCGCCCCCGGCAGGACTCGAACCTGCGGCCAAGCGCTTAGAAGGCGCCTGCTCTATCCAC
>JABFVM010000432.1 GCA_013362785.1 Streptomyces sp.
GGGGCGGCGGACACGGCGCGGGCGGGCACGGTGCGGGCGGGCACGGTGCGGGCGGGCACGGCGCCGGCGGCCACGGCGGTCGGTCGGGGTCCTCCGGTGGTTCGAAGGCGCAGCTGGTGAGCGCGCTCAAGTCCCAGCTCACCTCCCTCAAGACGGAGCTGAAGAGCGGCGCCTACCGGGACGCCAGCATGGCCATGTGCGCCCTGGTCGCCGCCGCCGACGGACACGTCGACCCGGCCGAGCGGCAGCATGTGGAGGGGCTGATCCTGAACAACGACGTCCTGCAGAACTTCCCCTCCGAACAGCTGCGCCAGCGCTTCAACAAGCACGTGGACCAGCTGGCGTACAACTTCCAGCAGGGCAAGCACGACGTCATGCAGGAGATCGCCAAGGCCGCGAAGAAGCCGACGGAGGCCAGGGCGGTCGTCCAGACCGGCTTCGTCGTCGCGGGCGCGGACGGCTATGTCGCCCCGGCCGAGGAGCAGGTCCTGCGCGAGGCCTGCTCGGTACTGGGCCTGTCCCCGCAGGAGTTCGGCCTCTGAGCCGCACACACCGCACCCACCGCACGGTGGTGTGACGTCCTTCCGGGCCGCTGCGCTGCATGAGTGCCGTCTGTTGATCATGACGGGCGGCGCTCATCCGCAGACGTCCCAGCGAAAGCGGACGTCCCAGCGAAGGAAGAGACGCACCCGTGCGCATCAGACAGTTCGCAGAAAGAGCAGCGCTCTCCGCTGCCCTGAGCCTGACGTTCCTCGGCCTCGGAACGACCTCGGCCACCGCGGACACCGGCAGCCCGCTGCCGATCGGCTCCTACCGGGACATGGCCGTCGACGCGGCCCACCAACAGGTGTTCCTCAGCGACCCGTTCGGCAGCAGTGTCCTGGTGACCGACTACACCGGCCAGGTCGTTAAGCGGATCGACGGTGAGGCCGGTGCCTGGGGCATCGCGCTGTCCGCCGACTCCAGGACGCTGTACGTGGCCCTCCGCGACGCCGGCGCCATCGCCGCGATCGACACCGTCACCCTGGAGGAGACCGCCCGCTACGACACCGGCACCGGCGCGGGCGCCTACGCGGGCCCGACCTCCCTGGCGCTGGCCGGCGGAAAGATCTGGTTCGGCTACAGCCTCGACACCTGGCGCGGCGCCCTCGGCTCCCTGGACCTGAGCGGCGGGCAGCCCGTCGTCACCCGGGACCAGGGCCTCGACACCTTCCGCGGCTCGCCCCGGCTGGCCGCCACCCCGCAGCACCCGGACACCCTCGTCGCCGCAGAGTCCGACGGCAACGCCGCCGCGCTGGCGGTGTACGACGTGAGCGCCGGCCGGGCCGACGCACAGGCGCGGCGCGTCGATCCGGGTCCGGACGGATGCGCGAGCCTCCAGGACCTGGCCCTGACGCCGGACGCCGAGCGGGTCGTCGTCGCGTGCGCCTCGCCGTACTACCACCAGGTGTTCCGCACGGCCGACCTCGCGGACGACGGCCGCTACACCACCAGCCACTACCCGAACGCGGTGGCCATCGCCCCCGACGGCACGGTCGCGGCGGGCGTCGACGGCGCCAACTCGCCCGACGTCCGCCTGTTCGCACCGGGCGCCCCCACGGACTTCCACTCCTGGGACTTCCCCGCGCCGTCGCCGTACGCCACGACCACCCTCCAGTCGGGCGGTCTGGCCTGGACTCCAGACGCCACGCGCCTCTTCGCGGTCACCAAGGACAGCGACTCCTCGACCCTGACGCTGCGAGTCCTGAACCATCCGCAGGTCCCCACCACCGTCACCGTCCAGGCCCCGGCCTCCTCCGCCCGGAACCAGCCGCTCACCCTCACCGGAGAGCTCGACGCACCCGTGGGATTCCGCCCCGGCAGCACCGTCGACATCTGGCGGCTCGACGACCCCGCCGCGGGTGAGGGCACGCTGATCGGTTCCGCGTCCGTCGCCGCGGACGGCACCTTCAGCTACACCGACCGGCCGAGGGCCAAGGGCGATGTCCAGTACACGGTCCAGTACGGCGGCGACGCACGGCACTCCTACGCGTACGGCACGGCCACGGTCGACGTGACCTCCGACTGAGCCCGCCCCACGCACCCGTACGTGCCCCCGGCCTTCACGGCGCCGCCTCCTCCGCGGCGCCGTACGGCTGCAGGGGCAGTGCGGTGGTGACCTCGAAGCCGCCCTCGGGACGGTGACCGGCGCACAGCTCGCCGCCGACGGAGCGGGCGCGTTCGCGCATGCCCATGACGCCGAAGCCCTGGTTCTGCCCGGACTCGACCCCGGACCCGGCGGCCCCGGACCGGGCAGCTCCGGCGGCAGCGGTGGCGGGGACCGCTGAGGCCCCGGGGGCCCCGGGGGCCTCGGGAGGCGGCGCCCCCTCGTTGCTGACGGTGATCATCAGACGCGACCCGGTGTACTCGAACCGGACGTGCGCGGCCTGGGTGGCGGCGTGCTTGGCGACGTTGGTGAGCGCCTCCTGGACGATCCGGAACGCGGTCAGGTCGACCCCCGGGGAAAGGGACTGCGGCTCCCCCTCGGTCGTGACCGTGACCTTGAGCCCGGCCGACGCGCACGCCGAGACCAGCTCCGGCAGCCGGGCCAGCCCCGGCGACGGCTCCAGCGGCGCGGAGTCCGGGTCACCGTTCTGCCGCAGCAGCCCCAGCGTGGCCTTCAGCTCGCGCAGCGCGGAGGAGGTGGTGCCGGTGAGGTCGGTGAGGATCGTCTTGGTCTGCTCGGGGCTGGTCAGCGCCAGGTGCGCGGCGGTGCCGGCCTGGGCGTTGGCCAGCGCCAGATGGTGGGCGACGACGTCGTGCAGCTCCCGGGCGATCCGCATCCGCTCCTCGGTGACCCGCAGCCGCGCCTCCTCCTCCCGGGTGCGCTCGGCGTGCTCGGCACGGGCCTGCACGGCCTCGACGTATGCGCGCCGCAGCCGGGTCATCCGCCCGGCGGCCAGCGGCAGCAGCAGCCAGAAGAACGGGCCGATGGTCCGCAGCAGCAGCGACAGGTGATCCATGGTGTCGGAGATCCCTGACGCGACGACGACCACCATCAGGGTCGAGATGCCGTAGACCCGGGTGGTCACCCGGTCGGTGAAGGCGGCCAGCCAGTACAG
>JABFVM010000517.1 GCA_013362785.1 Streptomyces sp.
AACAACTTCTTCCTGCCGCTGCTGGTGTTCACCGACTCCACCTGGTGGACCATCCCCATCGGCGTCCAGCAGTTCCAGGGCCAGTACTCCGCGGACTACGCCCGCGTCTTCGCCTACCTGGTGCTCGCCATGGTCCCCGCCCTCGCCTTCTACTCGGTCGCCGAGCGCCAGCTCGTCGGCGGCCTCACCGCCGGCGCCACCAAAGGGTGACGCGCACCGGCGGACGTACGGCTCACCCACCACCCGTCACGTGAGGAGTCGCACCATGCGCAAGAACCGTCTCAGACTCGTAGGCGCCCTCGCGGCCGTCCTGGTCGCGGCAGCGGTCCCGGTCGCCCAGGCGCACGACAAGCAGCCCACCCTCGCCGACCTCGCCCAGCGCCACGGCCGCTACTTCGGCAGCGCGACCGACAACCCCGAACTCGTCGACGAGCCCTACAAGAAGCTCCTCGGCAGCGAGTTCGACCAGATCACCCCCGGCAACGGCATGAAGTGGTACGCCACCGAACCCCAGCAGGGCGTCTTCGACTTCGCCAAGGGCGACGAGATCGTGAAGCTCGCCCGCGCGGGCCACCAGAAGGTGCGCGGCCACACCCTGGTCTGGCACAGCCAGCTGCCCGGCTGGCTCACCGGCCGCGAGTGGACGAAGGACGAGCTGCGGGCCGTACTGAAGAAGCACATCCAGACCGAGGTGCGGCACTACCGGGGCAAGATCTACGCCTGGGACGTCGTCAACGAGGCGTTCAACGAGGACGGCAGCTACCGCGAGACGGTCTTCTACAAGACGCTCGGCCCCGGCTACATCGCCGACGCGCTGCGCTGGGCCCACCAGGCCGACCCGAAGGCCAGGCTCTACCTCAACGACTACAACGTCGAGGCGATCGGCCCGAAGAGCGACGCCTACTACCGGCTGGCCAAGGAGCTGAAGGCGCAGGGCGTCCCGCTGCACGGCTTCGGTCTCCAGGCCCATCTGGCGCTCCAGTACGGCTATCCGGCCACCCTGGAGGACAACCTCCGCCGCTTCGCCCGGCTCGGCCTCGACACGGCGCTCACCGAGGTCGACGTACGGATGCTGCTGCCCGCGACCGACGAGAAGCTGGCCCAGCAGGCCGACTGGTACCGGGATCTGACCGAGGCGTGTCTGGCGGTGCGCCGGTGTGTGGGGATCACGGTCTGGGACTACACGGACAAGTACTCCTGGATCCCGGCGTTCTTCCCGGGCGAGGGCGCGGCCCTGCCGTGGGACGAGGAACTGCGGCCGAAGCCGGCGTACTTCGCGATACGCCAGGCGCTGAAGTAGGACGGACACCGGGCGGCTACGCTGAGTGATCGCCCCCGGACGCACGTGGGGGCCGGCTCGCAGTCAGGGTCTGCGACCGGCCCCTGGAAGAACGCCGGGCGTGGGTCGTACCGCCCGGTTGGTGCAGGGCCTCTCCGGCGGGGTCCGCCGGCAGGCGCTATGCGGCGGTTACCACCTTGGCGGAGCCCAGCGGACGATGCGGCGCGATGATCTGGCCGTCCGGCAGGAGCTCACCGGTGTCCTCGAAGAGCAGGACACCGTTGCACAGCAGGCTCCATCCCTGTTCCGGGTGGTGCGCCGCGAGGCGGGCGGATTCCCGGTCGGCGGAGTCGGCTGTCGGACACGGTGGCTGGTGCTGGCACATGGATGGGATCTTTCGCTCTGTCGTGATGTGTGAGATGGCTGTGGTGTCTGTTTCGCGGCGTGAAGTCTCGTTCATGGCCGCCCCCCGTTGGATTGGTCGGTCGGAACCCAGTGTTGCCCTACGGGCGTCAATCCGCAGGGATTTCGCAGCACCGCTTTCTTACAGGTTGATGACGCATCCCGAGCGCGGACGGTTCATCCCAACTCCACTGTCATTTCGGGTGGTTCGACGTGGTCGGATGGGGCTAGTCCGGGCGGCCCTGCGGCCTTGAGCAGCTCGTTCGAGCGCATTATCGCTCGCGCGAGCGATACGTTCCTCGTGAACGCTTTTCTGCGCTCAGGCGAGTGCATTCCTGCTCGTACGAGTGCCGTGAATCGCTCGCTTTACGGCTCGTGCGTGTGCGCTTCCGATTGTCCGATACGAGCGTAGTCCCGCCGCCGGACAATCGCGCACCCCGCCGCCCGGCGGAGGGCGGCGGGGTGCGGAGGCGCTCGCGCGATGCGCTGTCAGGCGGGTGAGCCGAGCAGTGGCGGGAGGGGCGGCAGTGGGGGCAGCGGAGCCGGGGTCGCCCGATGGGTGAGCACCGGGAGCAGGTCGGCGACCCGGTGCGGCACATGGGAGGCGATGCCGGGCGGGGCCGGGGCCAGCGGGATCAGGACATCGGCGGCGTCGGGATGGCCGTCGGCGCCGTCCGCCGTGCAGTCGCCGTGCAACCAGAGCGTGAGCATGTACAGACCGGGAAACGACAGCAGACGCGGCTGGCAGGGCTGTTTCATCGCCTCGGCCTGGCGCAGCGCACGCTCCGTGGAGGCGATGTACGGGCCCTCGAAGAAGTGCGAGAACGCCCAGCCGTCGGGGGTCAGCCGGGTCTCGGCCGCGGCCACCGCGCGCTCGCCGCACCGGATCAGAAACCGCCAGCCGGCCAGCCGGGTCGCGGAGACGCCCGCCGGGGTGATCTCGTCCACGACATGGACGGGCAGCGGGAGTTCGGGGGTGGCGGGTCCCTGAGCGGCGCGCAGGGACGGTGTTCGGGCCTCCAGGACCGCGGTGGGTGAGCCGAGCGCGGTGAGGACGGAGCGAAGGGCGGGCGCGGGAGCCGGGGGCACATGCAGCGGCATGGTGGGTCGCCTCTCATTCGACAGGCACGGTGGCGCGAGGGCGGGGCGGGGGCGGACGGCGCTGTCTGCTCACGGAGGACAGAGAGGCGGGGGCCGGGGTCAAGGGCGCGAGGGGGTGGGCGAAGCCTGCCGTACGTCACGTGGACGACAGGTCCTGGGACCGCGGGCGCCAACTCTCTTCCTTGATTGCGGAGTTTATACGAGGAGTGTTCGGACGGTGTTTCATCTAACCGCTTTCGGTGCACCCGGCAAGGGTTCATTCGGCCGCTGATATGCGGGAATCATCCCGGTTCCCGGTCGCTCCTACGGCGATGACCTCGAAAAATGCCCCGAGTGCGGTCGGCCAATTGTCGTCGGCATTTTTCACGAGTTCGTCAGCCGTCCGAAACTGCACTGTGCCGCATGCCTGGTGAATGTGCCTCCGGTCACGTCCGACAGACTAGCGGCCGCCGGAGTCGCGCGGGACGTTATCGATCGCTTCGGCTGGGCATCATCCCACCTGGCCCGGGAGACCCGGCGGACGGATCCCGGGCGGGTCCTGAAGTCCGCCCATCCGAGGAGGGACGCTTCGATGGGGGAGAAGGTCGTGGCGGGTCGGTTCGATCTGTCCGATCGCCAGCACTACCGCGACAAGCTGCGGCAGTGCCTGACGGGCCTGGAGCGGCTGCTGTTGGAGAAGCGGTTCGACCGTCCCAAGAACCTCATGGGGCTGGAGATCGAACTGAACCTCACCGGCGCCGACGGCATGCCGAAAATGTTGAATGCGCAGGTGCTGGAACGGATCGCGAGCCGGGATTTCCAAACAGAACTCGCCATGTTCAATCTGGAAGTCAACATAGCTCCACATCGATTGCAGGGGCGGGTATTCGACCGGCTCTCCGAGGAACTCCGTACGTCACTGGCATATGCCGACCGAAAAGCGGGTGAGGTCGATGCGGGAATCGTGATGATCGGCATTCTGCCGACCCTCGACCGGGACGACCTGGTCTCCTCGAACCTCTCCGCCGTCGACCGTTACGCCCTGCTCAACGAGCAGATCGTGGCGGCCCGCGGCGAGGACTTCGTGCTCGACATCGACGGCGTGGAGCGGCTGACCTGCACATCGAAGTCCATCGCCCCCGAGGCCGCCTGCACCTCCGTGCAACTGCACCTCCAGGTCACCCCGGGCCGCTTCGCCGACGTCTGGAACGCGGCCCAGGCGATCGCCGCGGCCCAGGTCGCCGTGGGTGCCAACTCGCCGTTCCTCTTCGGCCGCGAGCTGTGGTGCGAGTCCCGCCCGCCGCTGTTCCAGCAGTCCACCGACACCCGCCCGCCCGAGCTCCAGGCCCAGGGCGTGCGGCCGCGCACCTGGTTCGGGGAGCGCTGGGTGACCTCGGCGTACGACCTCTTCGAGGAGAACCTGCGCTACTTCCCGGCCCTGCTGCCGATCTGCGACGACGAGGACCCGCTGGAGGTCATCGACGCCGGGGGCACCCCGACACTCGCCGAACTCGTCCTGCACAACGGCACCGTGTACCGCTGGAACCGCCCGGTCTACGGCATCGCCGACGGCGTCCCGCACCTGCGCGTGGAGAACCGGGTCCTGCCCGCCGGCCCGACCGTCACGGACGTCATCGCCAACACGGCCTTCTACTACGGCGTCGTCCGCGCCCTCGCCGAGGAGTCCCGCCCGGTGTGGACCCGGCTGCCCTTCGAGGCGGCGGCCGCCAACTTCGACGAGGCGTGCAGGCACGGCATCGACGCCCGGCTGCGCTGGCCCCGCCGGGGGCGGTACGGCGGCACCACCGAGGTCGACGCGGTGAGCCTCGTACGCGACGAACTGCTGCCGCTCGCCGAGGTCGGCCTGGACGCGTGGGGCGTGGAACCGGCCGACCGGGACTTCTACCTGGGCGTCATCGAGGAGCGCTGCCGCCGACGCATGAACGGCGCGTCCTGGCAGGCGGCGACCTTCCACCGGGCACTGGAGTCGGGACTGCCCCGAGACGCGGCCCTGGCGGCGACCACCCGGCGGTACCGCGAGCTGATGCACGGCGGGGAGCCGGTACACACCTGGCCGGTGGGGTTGCTGGAGCCGGTGCCGCTGGGGTGACGGGCGCCGGAGGGGGGCTGGACGGGCGCCGGCCGCGGGCTGGACGACACGCCCCGGCGTGGAGACCTCGGCTGTGCCGCCGTCCTCCGCGAGCCGCTGGACCCACAGGTCGGAGTCCGGCGCCCATACCTGGGCGTCGGGATCCTTGCCGGCCAGCAGTGTGTCCGCGACCCGGTACGACTCCCGGGCGTTCACCGTCACGGCGACGCATCGCCCGTCGGAGCTGAGATCAGCGTCCCGGGCCCGCCGCGCCGCGGCGTCGAGGACGGGGGCCAGATCGGGCGAGGCGGCCAGCGTCAGCCGTACCGGATCATCCTCGCAGGAGGAGCCGAAGGAGAGCGGCCCGCTCTGCACCGCGGCGGCCGTACCGCCGGCGACCGGCCAGGACGAGGGCCGTCGCGATGGCCACCGTACGGCGGCGGGCGCTTCGACGGGAGTCGTTTCGACGGGGGCCGCTGCCGCCCGCACCATACTGATCGGGCAAGCTGTGACGTCCCATGACGGTGGTGCCCCTCCCTGTCGCCCTGCTGAACCCCGCACGGTCTTCGTAACTGCTTTCGAGACCCTGGCGGGGCAGCGAGGGGAGCAGACGGGATTACTCAAACTGGAGGCAGGTGTGCAGGGCGAGGCAGGCCCCGTGGCCGAATCTTTTCCGCGCGAGCGGCCCTCGCGACGGATCTTCCGTGATGAGACGTTGCTCGTTCTGGGGCTTTCGCTCGGTGCGAGCGGCGTGTCCGCCCTGATCAGCTTTGTCGGTTCGGTCACCAAACCCGGCGGCCTGAAGGACCAGGCGGCCACGCTCAACGCCTCGGCCGCACCAGGCCGCCCCTGGCTGGATCTCGCCTGGCAGCTCTTCGGGATCAGCACCGCCCTGATCCCCGTCGCACTCGTCGCGCACTTCCTGATGCGCGAGGGCCAGAGCCTGCGCACCCTCGGCTTCGACCGCACCCGCCCCTGGCCGGACCTCGGTCGCGGAGCGGCGATCGCGGCGGTGATCGGCAGTACCGGAATCGCCTTCTACCTGGCCGTTCGCGGGCTCGGCTTCAACCTCACCGTGGTGCCCGAGGCACTGCCCGCCGTGTGGTGGAAGTACCCGGTGCTGATCCTGTCCGCCCTGCAGAACGCGATCCTCGAAGAGGTCATCGTCGTCGGCTATCTGCTGCGCCGCCTGGGCCAGTTGGGCTGGACACCCGGCAACGCACTGGTGGCCAGTTCCGTGCTGCGCGGCTCCTACCACCTCTACCAGGGCATCGGCGGCTTCCTGGGCAACATGGCGATGGGCGTGGTGTTCGTCTACCTGTACCGGCGCTGGGGCCGGGTGGGCCCGCTGGTCGTGGCCCATTCCCTGCTCGACATCGGGGCGTTCGTGGGCTACGCGCTGCTGGCCGGGAGGGTGGACTGGCTGCCGACGGCGTGAGCGGGGCGTACGACGGTCTCGTACGCCCCCTTCGCCATGCCCGACCGCGGCGCCCCGCGCGCCCGCTCGTCCGCTCGTCCGTCCCCCTAGGCAATCAACTCGCCCTCGATGACGGTCACCGCGCGACCGGTCAGCAGCGTGCGGTCGTCGCGGAGTTCCGTGCGGACGCGGCCGGAGCGGCGGGATGCCTGTAGGCCGGTGAGTTCGGCCCGGCCGAGGCGCTCGGACCAGAAGGGGGCGAGGGCGGTGTGGGCGCTGCCGGTGACCGGGTCCTCGTCGATGCCGACGTTCGGGAAGAAGCAGCGGGAGACGAAGTCGTAGCCCCGGGCCGGGTCCTCGGCGCGGGCGGTGGCGATGATGCCGCGCTTCGAGTAGGCGCCGAGCGACCTCAGGTCCGGGGTCAGTGCATGGACGGTCTTCTCGTCGGCGAGTTCGAGGAGCAGGTCGCCGACGTTCGGGCCGGTGTCGAAGGCGACGAGCGGCTCGGCGCCCAGGGCCTGCGCGACCCCGTCCGGGATCTCGGCCCGGGTGAGTGGGGCGGTCGGGAAGTCGAGGGTGATGGAGCCGTCCTCGCGGGGCGTGGCGACGAGCACGCCGCTGCGGGTGGCGAACCGTACGGGTCCCTCGTGGGTGCCGGTGCTGTGCAGCACATGGGCCGTGGCGAGCGTGGCGTGCCCGCACATCGCCACCTCGGCGACGGGAGTGAACCACCGCAGCGCCCAGTCGGCCTCCCCGCCCTCGGGCAGCCGGTGCGCGAACGCCGTCTCGGCGTGGTTGACCTCCATGGCCACGTTCTGGAGCCGGCCGTCCTCCGGGAAGCCCCCGTCCAGCAGCAGGACCCCGGCCGGGTTGCCGGCGAAGGGGCGGTCGGTGAAGGCATCGACGATTCGAATCCGCATGGCGCCGACGCTAGGGGGCGCGAGGGGAGGGCGGCCAAGGCCAATTCGGGGGTGCTGGACCGATTTCGGTACTCCATGCTGGAAGCGGGAGTTGGGCCGCGACCTTGAGGGGGCGTTCGTGAGCGTCAGGTCAGTGCGGAGGTCTGGACGTGTTGCCGTCATCGGTGTGGGCATTCTCGGAGCCGGCGTGGGCTGGAACCTGTCGCGGCACGGAGCCGAGGTGGTCTTCATCGACGAGGGCCGGCCAGGCGAAGGGGTTACCAACTGGTCCTTCTCGTGGGTCAACGCCAGCAACAAGACCGTGCGCAGGTCCTACTTCGACCTGAACGTCGCGGGGATGGCGGCGCACCGTGAGCTCGCCCGGGCCATCGGGCCGGACTCCTGGTGGTATCCCAGCGGCCACCTGCGCTGGGCTGACGACCCCGCGGCAGAGGCGAGGTTCCTGGAAACGGCCGAGCTGCTGGCCGGCTGGGACTACAAGGTCGAGGTGCGCACGGGGGCCGAGGTGCGCCGTCGCCTCGAACCTGCTCTCACGGTGCCCGGCAGGACTCCGGTGCTGTTCTACCCCGACGAAGCATGGGTGCACGGACGGCACCTCGTCGGCCGCCTGGTCGGCCGGGCCGTTGAGTCCGGCGCCGAACTCAGGTCCGGCACCGCGGTCCGCGACATCGGCGTCGGCACCGACGGGAGCGTCCGGACCGTGACTCTGTCGGACGGGAGCCGCCTCGACGTCGACGCCGTTGTGAACGCGGCGGGGCCCAGCGCCTCCCGGGTCGCCGGGCTCGTCGCCCGGGTCCTGCCGATGCGCCGGGAACCCGGCGCCGTCACCCGGATCGGCTGTGCTCGGGTCCCGTTTCACCGGGTCATGCACGCGCCCCACGTCGAGATCCGTCCTGACGGAGACGCGTCGGTGGTCCTCCACAGCCGAGAGATCGACGCGCTCATCGACACAGGTGAGGATCCAGCGGAGCTGGCACGGCTGCTCCACGCATCGGCGAAGCGCGTCGTTCCGGAACTCGGCAACGCCCGCATCGCACAGACACGGGTGGCGCACCGGCCCATCCCGGCCGACGGATTCCCCTCGGTGGGTGCGGTGCCCTCGGTGCCGGGCTACTACGAGGCTGTTTCCCACAGCGGCATCACGCTCGGGCCCGTGATCGGCCGGCTCCTCGCTTCGGAGATCCTCAGCGGGGAGAGGGACGGGATGCTCGCGGACTTCCGCCCGGATCGGTTCTCCCAGTGACAGCGTGCGGATCCCGGTGAGTGCCACGCCCTGAGGGCGAAAGACCATCGCGAGCCTCTCGGCCCGATCCGCCCGTCCGTGCTCGTGTCCTACCTCATCGCAGTCAGTCGTCCGCGTGCGGCTGACCTGCGCGGACTGGATTGGGTGAGACGCGTGGACTCAGTTCGCTGAGGTCGCCTCCAGGCGGTGATACGAAGCGCCGTCCTCTTGGACCCGTGACTTGCCACGCTTCGAAGGACGGATCGGACGAGCAGGTCGTGCGAGAGGTTGACGGGTGCTTCCAATGCGACATCCCAGACAGAGTCAAGGATCAGCACGAGCCGGAAGTCCACGCTGATCTTGGTGACCTTCATGCCGCGAAGGTTCAGGATCCACCGGTCCTCGTGTTCGACGGGACTCTCTTCAGCGCTCACTCCTGCACGGCATGGCTGCGCGCCCAACCGCGCGTGCTCGATCTGTCGCCGACTCTTGTCATGCGAACTATTCCGATATATCGTTGAGGCATCGCGACAGATCAACGATGGAATGGAGTGATTGCGATGCGTTCCCATGGATTCGAGCGTGGACATGGACACGGTGGGCACGGTCACCGCGGCCGGGGCGACTACGAAGGGCTTCGCGGCGCTTTCGGGCCGTTCGGCCCGGGTGGCGGCCCCGGCTTCGGAGGGCCCGGATTCGGGCCCGGCCCCTGGGGGCCGCGGGGGCGGGGAGGGCCCCGAGGGAGGGCGCGGCGCGGTGATGTGCGCGCGTCGATCCTCGCCCTGCTGAGGGACCGCCCCATGCACGGCTACGAGATGATCCAGGAGATCGCCGAGCGCAGTGGCGGGGCGTGGAAGCCCAGCCCCGGCTCGGTGTACCCCACCCTCCAGCTGCTGGAGGACGAGGGCCTGATCGCCAGTGAGAGCGAGGGCGGCAAGAAGCTGTTCTCACTCACCGAGTCGGGCCGCGAGGCGGCCGAGGCCGGCCCCGAGGCGCCCTGGGAGGAGGCCACCCGTGGCGTCGACTGGGAGGCGCTCGGCGAGATCCGTCAGGCCGGCTTCGGTCTGATGGAGGCGTTCGGGCAGGTCTGGAAGACCGGCAGCAAGGACCAGCGCGACAAGGCGCTGACCGTCATCAACGAAGCCCGCAAGAAGCTGTACCTGATCCTCGCCGACGAGGACTGAGCAGAACCGGCGGCCTCCCCGCCGTAACTGAAGGCGCCCTGTGGAGTGAGTGCTCCGCAGGGCGTCTTCGTGTCTGGGCGCCGTGGCGCCGTGGCGCTGTGCAGGCTGCCGTGGCTGTGGTCAGGTCACCAACCCGGCCAGCTTGCGCAGCGACTCGTTCAGTGCCGCCGTCGCCGAGTCCTTGAGCTTGCCCGCCATCAGTGACACCGCCGCACCCGTGAACTCGCCGTCGATGCGCACGCCCGTGGCCCCGTCGCCGTCCGGCGTCAGTGTGTAGCGCGTGGCCACCGTCACCGCCATCGGGCCCTTGCCGCGAATGGCCAGCACCCGCGCCGGTTCCAGCTCCTCGATGGTCCACTCGACCTCGGCCGGGAACCCCATGAGCTTCATGTTCTCCTGGAAGGTCCCGCCCACTTCGAGGGCCGCGGGGCCGCCCCCCGGGAAGCTGGTGTGGGTGGCGTTCCACTGTCCGTACGCCGACCAGTCCGTCAGCTGCGACCAGACCTTTTCGGCCGGTGCCTCGATACGTGACTCCGCGCTGACTTCGGCCATGCGACCACCCCTTCGACTCGGGCTCCGGTGTCGCGGAACGTAGCCGTGGGGCCTGGAACATTCAATACTGATGAACCGTCAGGAAGTGTGGAGATGCCGGATCGGCCATGGCGCCCGGCCCGTCCGATCGGCCCGCCGCCTCAGCCCACCAGCCGTATCACCGCCGCGTCGAACAGATCCCACGCGCGCGGGAACGCGCTCGCCTCATGGCAGTGCCATGCCTCCCAGAACAGGTCGGCGAGCAGGGCGTCCTCCGGGGCGTACACCCGGTAGACGTACTGTCTGCCGTCGATGGCCGGTAACGCCACCAGCCAGCACCTGAACCCGCTCTCCATGTCCCTGTGGGACGTGCGACGGAGCGCCATGGTTGCGTAACGGCGCATGGCAAAGGGGTGCGCGCCCCTCCGGGGCGTACGGCGTGATCTCATCCGTAAGGAGGAGATGCCGGGCGGCCGAGTCCACTCTGTGTGGGACGCCAAAATGCTTCCTGTCGGGGATGACCTGGCGCGAAGTGGCTGATGGGGTAGGGGATGTGCAACCCCGTATTCCCCGGCAGTCGGCCCAGGAGCCGGACTGCCGGCGCCCGGACGCCGCGGCGGACGATGCCAGGCTCAGTGACGAGCTGGCAGCGGTGATCGCCGGTGCCCGCCGCCGGGCGGTCAGGGACCAGGACCGGCAGATCGACACGGCCCATCTGCTGCACTCCCTGCTGGAGCACGACCCCGACGTGTACGCCGTCTTCGGCGACGGACCCCAGATCGCCCGCCTCCTCGGCTACCTCGTGCAGCGCACCATCGGCTATGGCCTGCGCTGGCAGGGCACCGTCGAGGACTCCGGCGCCGTCCCCGTGGTGCTGGACGGCGAGGGCTTCTCCCCGCTGGCCGCGACCGCCATGGAGCACGCCCGCCGACGTGCCGCCCTGCGCGGCGACACCCAGGCCCGCGGCATCGACCTGCTCGCGGCCATCGTGACCGACCCGGAGGCACGCGCCGTCGAGGTCCTGGCCCGCGCCGGCATCGACGCGAAGGCGCTGCGCGCGCGGATCGACGAGCCACGGGACGAGTACGTCGGCGGCGACAACACCCGCTAGACCGGCACACGGCCCTCGCGAGCCCCCACCGCGCCCGCAATCGACGCCCCTGTCCACTCGATGAGACAGGTGTCAATGGGGATGACGCTCCTGTCGTCCCCTGTCATCATGTGCCCGTGCGCATATCTGAGAGCAGTCAGGCCGGCCACGGCAAGGGCGTCGGGCTCGGTCTGGCGATGGTTTCCGCGGTCGCCTTCGGGGGATCCGGTGTCGCGGCCAAACCGTTGATCGAGGCGGGGCTCGACCCGCTGCACGTGGTGTGGCTGCGCGTGGCCGGCGCCGCCCTCGTGATGCTGCCGCTCGCCGTGCGCCACCGTGCCCTGCTGCGCAGCCGCCCTGCATTGCTCACCGGCTTCGGCCTGCTCGGCGTGGCCGGGGTACAGGCGTTCTACTTCGCCTCGATCTCCCGTATCCCGGTCGGTGTCGCGCTGCTCGTCGAGTATCTGGCGCCCGCCCTCGTCCTCGGCTGGGTGCGGTTCGTGCAGCGGCGGCCGGTGACGCGTGCCGCGGCGCTCGGCGTGGTCCTCGCGGTCGGCGGCCTCGCCTGCGTCGTGGAGGTCTGGTCGGGCCTGAGCTTCGACGCCCTCGGACTGCTCCTCGCCCTCGGCGCGGCCTGCTGCCAGGTCGGCTACTTCGTCCTGTCCGACCAGGGCAGCGACTCGGGCGACCAGGCACCCGACCCGCTCGGCGTCATCGCCTACGGCCTGCTCGTCGGCGCCGCCGTCCTGACCGTCGTGGCCCGCCCCTGGAACATGGACTGGGCGGTCCTCACGGACACCGCCCACATGGACGGCACCCCGGTCGCGGCGGCCCTGCTGCTGGCCTGGATCGTGCTGGTCGCCACGGTGATCGCGTACGTCACCGGCGTGGTCTCGGTACGACGGCTCTCGCCGCAGGTCGCCGGCGTCGTGGCCTGCCTCGAAGCGGTGATCGCGACCGTCCTCGCCTGGTTCCTGCTCGGCGAGCACCTCTCGGCGCCGCAGATCATCGGCGGCGCGGTCGTCCTGGCGGGCGCGTTCATCGCCCAGTCGTCGGCGCCCTCGAAGGGCTCGCCGGAACCGGTGGCCAGCGGTGGCCCGGAGCGCGAGTTGTCCGCCCGCGGAAACGTCGCCTAGGCTGCGCCATCATGCCCACGACACTCGTTCTTCCGCCTCCGGCCGCCTGAGGCGGGCCCTCCGGAAGCCAGGCCCTGGTGCCTGACGGGATCCGAATCCCGCGCACCGCCGGGCGCAACGGTGCTGCCCGCAGAAGAAGTCCACGGACCCCGCTGACCGGGGCTCCTCCAGAACTTCCGCGCACTCGCGCATCTGCGGAGAACAACTCGTGTCGAACACTGTCTCCGGCCTGCCCATCGGGCGAGGCCTTCTTTACCTGATCATCGCCGGTGCCGCCTGGGGCACCGCGGGCGCGGCCGCGTCACTGGTCTACCTGACCAGTGACATGGGGCCGATCGCCCTCTCCTTCTGGCGCTGCGCCGTCGGCTTCGTGCTGCTGCTCGCCGTCCACCTCCTGCGCCCGCGCACGCGGACCGCCGGGGCCGAGCCCCTCGGCCGCAAGGCACTGCGCGCCGGTGCCACGGGAGTCGGGCTCGCGGTGTTCCAGACGGCCTACTTCGCGGCCGTGGAGACCACCGGCCTCGCCGTGGGCACGGTCGTCACCCTGGGCGCCGGTCCCGTCTTCATCGCGCTCGGCGCCCGGCTCACCCTGGGGGAGCGGCTCGGCCGCGCGGGCGTCGCGGCCGTGGCCGGTGCGCTCACCGGGCTCGCGGTGCTCGCGCTCGGCGGCGGGGGCACGACCGTACGACCGTGGGGTGTGCTGATCGCCCTGGTGTCCGCGGCGGCGTACTCCGTGATGACCCTGCTGACCCGCAAGTGGGGCCGCGACGGCCGGGCCGACGCCGCCGGCACGTCCCTGTGGGCCTTCGCGGTCACCAGCGTGTGCCTGCTGCCGTTCGCCTGGGCCGAGGGTCTCGTGCCGCACACCGCCGATCCCGTCCGGCTCGGCTGGCTGCTGGCGTACATCGCGGCCGTACCCACGGCCCTCGCGTACGCCCTCTACTTCGCGGGCGCGGCCGCCGTACGGTCCGCCACCGTCTCCGTGATCATGCTGCTGGAGCCGGTGAGCGCCGCGGTGCTCGCCGTCGTCCTGCTCGGCGAACACCTGACGGCGCCGACCGTCGCGGGCACCCTGCTCATGCTCGGGTCGGTCGCCGGACTCGGGGTGGCCGAGACACGCGGGGTGAGGCGCGAGCCGCTGCCGGCGTGACGCCGAGGAGGGGCCCGCACCGCGCGGGTGACGGGCCCCTCGCTCAGCCCGTGCGCCGACGGAGCAGGTGGGCGCGGGCCGCCTCGTCGCGCGGACCGCCGCGCTGCACCAGATTGGCCGCGATCCTGTCCTTGACCTCTTCGGTCCGGTGATTGGCGTACTTGAACTTGGCCCGTACACCGGTCACTTCGAGCCGCACCCCGCGCAGCCCGGACAGCATGCGGCCGTACGGCACCTCGCCCACCGCGACGCGTGCCGAACCGCCCTCCGGCTGGAAGTGGCCGACCTGACGATTGAGCAGCTCGGCCTTCTCGGCGGGGTCGTCCACGACATGGGCCCGGCACCGGAGTTGGACCGCCGCGTAGAAGCTGGTCGGTGTGCCATGCTCGGGCGGGTCCTCCGGTGCCGCCTGCCAGGGGCCGGGCACGTACACGTAGTCGTCGACCACGCTCAGGACCACCTCGGGGTCGGCCAGCAGTGCCGGCCACATCGGGTTGGGGCGGGCCAGGTGCGTCACGACCTCACCGCGCTCGGCGTCGTACACGAAGTGCAGCGGCTGGACATACGGCGGCTCACCGTCCAGGCCGTTGACGACGAGCTGCCCGAAGTCGTGGACGGACAGCCACTGCTGCCACTCCGCGTCGTCACGGGGCGCGTCCCAGGGGTGGACCAGCATCAGAAGGCTCCGAGGTAGTCGGGGAGCAGGGTGCCGGGGGCCAGGTCCGGGTCGCCGACCGGCGCCTCGTAGCCCTTGCGCAGCGGGACCACGCCGGCCCAGTGGGGGAGGGCGAGGTCCTCGGGCTCGTCGTTCACGCCGCCGGTGCGCAGCTTGGCCGAGACCTCGTTCAGGTCGAGGCGGATCACGGCGGTGGCGGCCAGCTCCTTCCTGTTGGCGGGGCGGGAGTCGGCCGCCCGGCCGGGCACCACATGGTCGACCAGGGCATCGAGGGCGACCCGCTTCTCCTCCGGGTCCGTCACGTCGTACGCCATGCCGTGCACCACCACGGAGCGGTAGTTGATCGAGTGGTGGAAGGCCGAGCGGGCCAGGATCAGCGCGTCGACATGCGTGACCGTCAGACACACCGGCAGCCCCGGGTCCGCCTGGCCGGTCATCCGCAGCGGGCGCGAGCCCGTCGAGCCGTGCACATAGAGCGTCTCGCCGACCCGCCCGAACAGCGTGGGCAGCACGACCGGCGCCCCGTCGCGCACGAAGCCGAGATGGCAGACATAGGCCTCGTCGAGTATCGCGTGCACCAGTTCCTTGTCGTACGTCGCCCGGTCCGCCGAGCGGGTGGGGACGGTGCGGTCGGTCGGCGTGTAGGCGGTGGGCGGCGACATCGGCTGCGGGGTCCCCTGCATTGCGCTCTCCATTGCACTAGTGCATAATCTTCTTTGTGCTAGGAGGATATCGGATCGAAGGGCGAGGCGCAGCCGAGATCGCGGCGAGCGTCGAGCGTGCGGTGGGTTCCGGAGAGCTGGAGCCGGGGCAACTGCTGCCGCCCATGCGGGAGTTGGCCACCGAGCTGGGGGTGAATCCCAACACCGTGGCCGCCGCCTATCGCGTCCTGCGGGAGCGCGGGGTGATCGAGACCGCGGGCCGCCGGGGGAGCCGGGTGCGGCCCAGGCCCGCCACGACCGGGCGCGAGTACGTCCGGGTGGACGTGCCCGAAGGGGTGCGCAACGTGGCGAGCGGCAACCCCGACCCGGCGCTGCTGCCGTCGCTGGCGAAGGCCTTCGCGGCCGCGGCCGAGCAGTCCGACCGGGATCCGGTGCTCTACGGCGACGACCCGGTCGAGCCGGAGCTGGCACGCATCGCGCAAGCCCAGCTGTGTGCCGACGGAGTGCCGGAGGGGCCGCTGGCGGTCGCCTCCGGATCGCTGGACGCCATCGAGCGCGTCCTCGTGGCCCACCTCAAGCCCGGCGACACCGTCGCCGTCGAGGACCCCGGCTGGGGCAGCCTCCTCGACCTCGTCCCCGCGCTCGGCCTGCGCATGGCCCCCGTCGGGGTCGACGACGAGGGCCCGCTGCCCGACGACGTACGGCGAGCCCTCGACTCCGGGGCACGCGCCCTGATCGTGACCGACCGCGTCCAGAACCCCACCGGCGCCGTGGTCGGCGCCGCACGCGCGCGTGCCCTGCGCACCGTGCTCCGGGACCACCCCGAGATCCTGCTGATCGAGGACGACCACGGTCACGGCATCGTCGACATCCCCGTACACCCCCTCGCGGGCATCACCCGCCACTGGGCCTTCGTCCGCTCGGTCGCCAAGGCCTACGGCCCCGACCTGCGGCTCGCCGTACTCACCGGCGACGAGACCACGGTGGACCGGGTGCGCGGACGTCAGCGACTCGGCGCCGGCTGGGTGAGCCGCCTGGTCCAGCGGGCCGTGGTGCGGCTCTGGGCCGACGGTGCCGTCGACCCGGCGGAGGTGGCGGCGGCGTACGGCAGACGCCGGGCCCTGCTGATCGACGCGCTGACCGACCGCGGCGTCGAGGCCCATGGCCGCAGCGGCCTCAACGTCTGGATCCCGGTCCCCGACGAGACCGGCGCCGTCTCCCGCCTGCTCCACGCGGGCTGGGCGGTCGCGCCCGGGGCCCGCTTCCGCACGGGCTCACGGCCGGGCATCAGGATCACCACGTCGACCCTTACGGAGGAGGAGGCGGTCCCCCTTGCAGAGGCGGTGGCAACGGCGGTGGGTCCAGGACCGACAAGGAGCTACGTGTAATCACCAGCCCGACAGCCAACCCGAAGTGGCGCGGGGCCGCATCGATATGCGGCTCCGCCGCGGGGGCGCGACCAGCCAGAACACCACCCGCAGTCGCGAACGACCATGGCTCCCCACCCATTAGGCGCTCTTCCGCCGCACCTGAGTAAGAGCCGCACCCGCAAGCACCACCACCGCCCCCACAGGCGTCGACCAGGCAAGCGACTCCCCGAGCACGGCAACCCCCGCAGCCGTGGCGATGACCGGAATGAAGTACGTGACCATCTGAGCCGTGGTCGGCCCCACCTCCGCGACCAGCCCGTACTGAATCAACACCGCGAGCCCCGTCCCGAGCGCCCCCAGCGCCACGATCGCCAGCAGCGGCACGACGGACAACCGCGTCGGCAACGAGGTGAACAGCGGTGTGACGACGGCCAGTTGAACCGTCGCCAACAGCAACTGCGCCCCGGTCAGCGACAGATGCGACTCACTGGACCCGGCAAGCGTCCGGCGGACGTATATCCAGCCGATCGGGTAGCTCAGCGACGCCAGCAACGCCATCGCCGTACCCGTCACATCCAGCCCATGGAAGCCCTGCCACGCCCCGAGCACCGTCAGCACACCGAGGAACCCGATCCCGAGCCCGGCCACCCGCACCCGCGTGGGCCGGTCCTCCGACAGCGCGACCAGCGACAGGGCCATGCCCCAGAGCGGCGAGGTCGCGTTGCAGATCCCCGCGAGCGTGGACGGAATCGTCAGCTCGGAGTACGCGAACAGCGAGAACGGCAGCGCGTTCAGCAGAAACGCGGCGACCGCCAGATGCCCCCACGTCCGCGCCCCGCGCGGTAGCCGCTCCCGCTTCACCAGCATCGCGGCCGCCAGCACCGCCGTACCGAACACCAGCCGCCCCAGGGTGACCTGGAACGGGGCGTATCCGTCGGTGCCCACCTTGATGAGCAGGAAGCTGAAACCCCAGATCAGGGAGAGGGCGGCGAAACGCAGCCGCCAGTCGAGGCGGCCACGGGGACGCGAGCGGACGACGGCTGCGGTCGCGCCGGAGTCCTGTGAGGAGCGCGAGGAGGGCGAGGAGTTCGAGGAGGTGGTGGCGGTGGTGGCGGTGGACGCCGTGGAGGCGGTGGTCATGGCAGCAAGCCTGATACACACAACCTCGTAGCACAACCGAGATTTTTCACCCGGTATCTCGTAGCATTGCTTACATGTTGAACCTGGAGCGCCTGCGTACCCTCGACGCCCTCGCCCGCCACGGCTCGGTCAGTGGCGCCGCCGAGGGGCTGCACATCACGACCTCCGCCGTGTCGCAGCAGATGTCCAAGCTGGAGCGCGAGATCGGTCAGCAGCTCCTCGCCAAGAACGGCCGGGGCGTGCGGCTCACCGACGCCGGGCGGCTGCTCGCCGAGCACGCGGCCCGGATCCTGTCGCAGGTCGAGCTCGCCCAGTCCGATCTGGAGGCGCAGCGCGGGCAGGTGGTCGGCGAGCTACGGCTGGTCGCGTTCCCCACGGCCCTGCGCGGACTGTTCCCGGCCGCGCTCGCCGCACTGCGGGCCGACCACCCGGCGCTGCGCCTGCGGTCACGGGAGCTGGAGCCCGAGCGCGGGGTCGACGCGGTGATCCGCGGCGACGCCGACGTGGCCGTGGTCCTCGACTGGTACAACAAGCCCCTGCCCATGCCGGAGGGGCTCGCCAAGGCGCAGATCCTCGACGACCGCGTGGAGATCGCCATGCCCGAGGGGCATCCGCTCGCCGACCGGAGCGAGGTCGATCTGGAGGACTTCGCGGGCGACGAATGGGTCGCCTGGCCCGAGGGCGAGTTCTGTCACGAATGGCTGCTCTACACCCTGCGCACCAAGGGCATCGAGCCCCTGATCGCCCACCGCGCGGAGGAGCATCACACCCAACTCGCGCTGGTGGCCGCCGGGTTGGGTGTCTGTGTCGCACCCCGGCTGGGCCGCGACCCGATGCCGCCCGGGGTGCGGGCCGTGCCCGTGCGGCACCGGGTGCACCGGTACATCTACGCGGTGTGGCGGGCGGACGCCGACCGCCGCCCGTCGATCCGGGCGGCGGTGGAGGCACTGCAGGCGGCGGCCGGGAGGATCGGCTGAATAGACGGAAGAACGGCCGTGCCTACGGCGACCCCGGGCATCCGGTCACGCCTACCCCAGCTTCCGGAAGTCCCAGGACACGATCTTCTCGGGCGTCAGCCGTATCCAGGCGTGCCGGCCGTCGTGCGGCATCTCGTCGATGGCGAAGTTCTTGCGGGCGAACAGCGTCTCGGGCACGTCGAGTTCGGCCCGCAGCTCGCCCACGCGCGGGATCTCGCCGACGAACTCGACGGTCCCGGACAGCTCGACGCCGCGCAGCTTTTCGTACTCCTCGCCCGTGTCGATCACGATCGCGACCCGTGGATCGCGGCGCAGATCGGTCCACCGCTTGCTGCGGACGACCGAGTAGAGCCACAGCGAGTCGCCGTCCCAGGCGAACCACAGGGCGCTGACATGCGGGAAGCCGTCGGCGGACACGGTGGCGACCCGGCAGGTGCGCTGATCGGTGAGAAACTCGTCCAGCTCGCCGGGCGTCATCATGATCCTGCGGCCCCGGCGCTGAGTGACAGTCATGCGGCCCCCTCTTCTCTCACGTCGTGCCAGAGGAGAGATCCTCTGACATCACGTCAGAAAAGGATGGGTCGTCTTCCGTCCACACGCAATGGTGGCTCCGTCCACACGCGATGGTGGTTCCGTCCTCACGCGATGCTGGCTACGCTCACCGGCCCACGCCGCCGTCGGTCACAGGGGGATCCATGCCGTCGTACGCCGGACTCAGCGAACTCCTCGACCCCTCGACCACCGTCCTGCTCACCGTCGAGTGCCAGCAGGGCGTCGTCGGACCGGACAGCGCACTGCCCCAACTCGCCGAGGAGGCAAGGGCGTCGGGCGCTCTCGGCAACGTGGCCCGGCTGGTGGACGCGGCCCACGAGAGCGGGGTCCAGGTGATCCACGCGATCGCCGAACGCCGCCCCGACGGCCGCGGCGCCAACCACAACGCCCGCCTCTTCCGCGCCGCCGAACGGCTCCCCGTCCAACAGCTGTCCGGTACCGAGGCGGTGCGCGTGGCGGCGCCGATCGAGGTCGCCGAGGAGGACCTGGTCGTACGACGGCTGCACGGACTGTCACCGATCCAGGGCACCGATGTCGACGCGCTGCTGCGCAACCTGGGCTGCCGCACGCTCGTGATCACCGGTGTCTCGGCCAATGTGGCCGTCCCCAACGCCGTGTTCGACGCCGTCAACCGCGGCTACACGGCCGTCGTGCCCACGGACGCCATCGCGGGGGTGCCCTCCGACTACACCCCCGCGATGATCCGCAACACCCTCGCATTGGTCGCCACGGTCGCGACCACGGACGAGGTGCTGGGCTGCTTCAAGCGTCCGGGCCGGGTCAGGCCAGCGTGATCGAGTCGCCGGACACGCTGATCTGCTTGGCCGCCAGCGGCTCGGTCGCGGGCCCCTTCTTCACGCTGCCGTCCAGCACGGAGAACTGGCTGCCGTGGCAGGAACAGGAGAGGGTGTCCTCCTTGAGGTCGATCATCGGGCAGTCCCGGTGGGTGCAGATCGTCGAGAAGGCCTTGAAGTCGCCCGCCGCCGGCTGCGAGACCACCACCTTCTGGTCGCCGAAGACCTTGCCCGAGCCCTCCGGGATGTCGGCGGTCTTCGCGAGCGCCGTCCCACCCGCGCCGCCACCCGCCGCACTGGTCGCACCGCCGCCGGCAGCGCCCTGTTCGGTGGACGAGTCGGACGCGTCGTCCTCCGACCCGCACGCCGTCAGCGCGACGGCGAGCCCCGCCGCGCCGACCGCCGCCACGACGGTACGGCGGCTGGGTTTCGACACCGGCTGAACTGATTCGCTGGTCATGCTGACGTTCCTTCCGGTCATTCGTGATCTGCCGAGGGATACGGTCCGTGCGGACCGGCTGTTCAGACGATGAGGGAATCCTGGCCCCGTCCGGCGCGCGGATGGGTAAAGCGGAGCTGTCGGTTCACTGTCCGCGGCTGTCGGTCCGCTGTCGGCGCAAACCGGCCGCCGCCCGCCCCGGCCGACCCGGGCCGCCGCTTCCGCGCCAGTAACCTGGGGCGATGCTCAAGGAAGTCATCGCGACCCGCTACATCACGCCCCTGCGTGAGGGCGGCTCGCTGCCGGGACTCGTCGAGGCCGACGACTTCGGGACGTACGTCCTGAAGTTCACCGGCGCCGGACAGGGCCGCAAGACGCTCGTCGCCGAGGTCGTCTGCGGCGAACTCGCCCGCAGGCTGGGCCTCAGGGTGCCCCGGCTGGTGACCGTGGAACTCGACCCCGTGCTGGGCCTCGGCGAACCCGACCAGCAGGTGCAGGAGCTGCTCAGGTCCAGCGGCGGCACCAACCTCGGCATGGACTTCCTCTCCGGCGCCCTCGGTTTCGACCCCCTCGCCTTCCGGGTGAGCGCCGAGGAGGCCGGCCGGATCGTCTGGTTCGACGCGCTGGTGAACAACGTCGACCGGTCCTGGCGCAACCCCAACCTGCTGATGTGGCAGGGCGAGCTGTGGCTCATCGACCACGGCGCGACCATGATCTGGCACCACAACTGGCCCGGCGCCCAGGCCTCGGCCGCACGCCCCTACGACGCCTCCGACCACGCCCTCGCCCCCTTCGCGCCCGATGTACGGGGCGCCGCAGCCGAGTTGGCACCGCTGGTCACCGAGGACCTGCTCGCCGAGGTGACCGCCGAGATCCCGGACGCCTGGCTGGCCGACGAGTCCGGCTTCGACAGCCCGGACGACCTCCGGCGGGCGTACGCGGGACCCCTGCTGGCACGGGCCGCCGACGTCCATGAGCGCGTCACCGGAATCGAGGAGGGCAAGTGAGCGAGCGCCATATCCACATGGCCGGCCATGTGGTCGAACGCCACATCATCCGGGGCGGCGAGTCGAACGAACGGGACGTCTTCGAGTACGCCGTCCTGCGCGTCGTGCCCCGCGTCGAACGCGGCGAGTGCATCAACGCGGGCGTGCTGGTGTACTGCCGGGCCCAGGGCTACGTCGGTGCCCGCACCCACCTCGACGAGGCGCGGCTGCTCGCCCTCGACCCGGACGCGGACGTGGCCGGCGTGCGGGCCGCCCTCGGCGCCGTCGAGCGCGTGTGCGGCGGCAGCGAGGCGGCGGGGCAGGCCGCCGGGGACGACGCCGGGCGGCGCTTCCGCTGGCTGATCGCGCCCCGCTCCACGATCGTCCAGCCCGGGCCCGTGCACACCGGGCTCACGACCGATCCGGCGGCCGAGACGGAGCGCCTGCTCGACCGGTTGGTGAAGTAGCGGACCGAAGGATCGGATCGAAGGGACGGACCAGGATCGGATCGGGGATCGGCAGGTAATGGATCACATGAGCGCGGTGGCCGTTGACACCGCGTGCCAGGACTTCTAGCGTCACGTCCATCGAAGGTACTAAGCGGTCGCTCACCTGAGGAGAGTCACAGATGTCCACCACTGAGCAGCGGGTCGCCGTGGTCACCGGCGGAGCGCGCGGCATCGGCGCCGCCACCGCCGTACGGCTGGCCGCCGAGGGTCACGCGGTCGCCGTGATCGACCTCGACGAGGCCGCCTGCAAGGACACCGTGGAGAAGATCACCGCGGCCGGCGGCAAGGCCCTCGCGGTCGGCTGCGACGTCTCCGACGAGGCCCAGGTCGAGGCGGCAGTCGCACGGATCGCCGACGAGCTCGGCGCCCCGACGATCCTGGTCAACAACGCGGGTGTGCTCCGCGACAACCTGCTGTTCAAGATGAGCGTCGCCGACTGGGACACGGTCATGAACGTGCACCTGCGCGGTGCCTTCCTGATGTCCAAGGCGTGTCAGAAGCACATGGTGGACGCGGGCTTCGGCCGGATCGTCAACCTCTCCTCGTCCTCCGCGCTCGGCAACCGCGGCCAGGTCAACTACTCCGCCGCCAAGGCCGGCCTCCAGGGCTTCACCAAGACCCTCGCCAAGGAGCTCGGCAAGTTCGGCATCACCGCCAACGCGGTCGCCCCCGGCTTCATCGCCACCGAGATGACCAAGGCCACCGCCGACCGCGTCGGCATGGGCTTCGAGGACTTCAAGGCCGCCGCCGCCACCCAGATCCCGGTGGCCCGCGTCGGCGAGCCCGACGACATCGCCAACGCCATCGCCTTCTTCGCGGGCGAGGCGGCCGGATTCGTCTCCGGCCAGGTGCTGTACGTCGCCGGCGGACCGCTCGACTAGGAACCGGGAAACACGGACATGACTGAACTGCCTGCACTCTCCGGCAAGGTCGCCCTCGTCACGGGCGCCAGCCGCGGCATCGGCTACGGCGTCGCCGAGGCGCTCGTCGCACGCGGTGACCGCGTCGTCATCACCGGCCGGGGCGAGGACGCCCTCAAGGAGGCCGTCGAGCAGCTCGGCGCCGACCGCGCCGTCTACGTGGCCGGCAAGGCCCACGACGAGGCCCACCAGGCCGTCGCCGTCGAGCGCGCCATGGAGGCCTTCGGCCGGGTCGACTACCTGGTCAACAACGCCGGCACCAACCCGGTGTTCGGGCCCCTCGCCGATCTGGACCTGGGCGTCGCCCGCAAGGTGTTCGAGACCAACGTGATCTCGGCGCTCGGCTTCGCGCAGAAGACCTGGCACGCCTGGCAGAAGGACAACGGCGGCGCGATCGTCAACATCGCCTCCGTCGCGGGCATCGCGCCCTCGCCGTTCATCGCCGCCTACGGCGTCAGCAAGGCCGCGATGATCAACCTCACCCAGCAGATGGCGCACGAGTTCGCGCCCAAGGTGCGGGTCAACGCGATCGCCCCGGCCGTGGTGAAGACCAAGTTCGCCCAGGCCCTGTACGAGGGCCGGGAGGCGGAGGCCGCCGCGTCCTACCCGCTGGGCCGGCTCGGCGTGCCCTCCGACATCGGCGGTGCCGCCGCGTTCCTCACCTCGGACCAGTCCGACTGGGTCACCGGTCAGACGCTCGTCGTCGACGGCGGCATCTTCCTCAACGCCGGCGTCGGCTGACGCAGAGGACACCGAGACCGTCACCGACACGGGCGCCGCTGGACATCAGCGGCGCCCGTGTCGCCGTTTTGGAAGATCACTAAACCTTGACAACGTAGTCACTTCAAGAACGAACAAGTGCTCTATGAGACAGGAGGTCAAATCGCCGGAACACTGCGGTATCGTCTGCCGACCCTTGGTATGGCAGATCGAGGAGCGTGCGCGTGTTCAACCGGATCCGACGCCTGCGGCAGGTGGCGGCCATCGCGTCCATATCGTCCCTGGTGGCAGGGTGCGGAGTCCTCTCGTCCGATTCGACGGAGGAGAAGGGGCCGATCGTCGTGGGGACGACGGCAGCCCCGAGCACCCTTGATCCCGCCGCGTCGTGGGACAGCTCCTGGGAACTGTTCCGCAACATTTACCAGACGCTCCTCAGCTACCCCTCCGGCTCGACGGCGCCCGAACCCGACGCCGCCGAGAACTGCCAGTTCACCGACAGCTCGAACACGAAGTACAAGTGCGAGCTGCGCGAGGGCCTGAAGTTCTCCGACGGGCACGACCTCGACGCGCAGGCGGTCAAGTACTCGATCGACCGCATCCGCAAGATCAAGGTCAACGGCGGTCCCGCCGGTCTGCTGGGCAGCCTCGACCGCGTCCAGGTGCTGAACGGCCGGGAGATCGTCTTCCACCTCAACAAGGCCGACGCGACCTTCCCGTTCGTGCTCGCCACCCCCGCCATGTCGATCGTCGACCCCGACGACTACCCGGCCGACAGGCTGCGCGAGGACAACGGCGTCGTCGGGTCCGGGCCCTACACCCTGGAGACTTACGACGAGGGTGAGAAGGCCGAGCTCGTCAAGTACGACGGCTACCAGGGCAACGCCGAGCGCAAGAACGACGCGGTGACCATCCGCTACTTCC
Source organism: Streptomyces sp. (assembly GCA_013362785.1). Taxonomy (GTDB): domain Bacteria; phylum Actinomycetota; class Actinomycetes; order Streptomycetales; family Streptomycetaceae; genus Streptomyces. The sequence goes on from JABFVM010000517.1 coordinate 24,167, forward strand.
AGGACTCGCCGACCATGGTGGGCGCCCTGCGCGACAAGGAGCTCGACGTCGCCTTCCGCGGTCTCGCCGCCGAGGACATCGTCGACCTCCAGGCTGACGACGATGACGAACTCCAGCTGATCGAGGGCTCCGGCACCGAGATCAACTACCTGGTGTTCAACCCCAAGGACCCGATGGCCGGCAAGACCGCCGTCCGCAAGGCCGTCGCCCAGGTCGTCGACCGCGCGGCGATCGCCCACAAGGTCTACAAGGACACCGTCGAGCCGCTGTACTCCATGGTCCCCAAGGGCCTGACGGGACACACCACGGGCTTCTTCGACGACTACGGCGACCCGAGCGCCTCCAAGGCGCGCAAGATCCTCACCGAGGCGGGCATCTCGACGCCGGTCCCGCTCAACCTCTGGTACACCAGCGACCGCTACGGCTCCGCCACCAAGGGCGAGTTCGAGGAGCTGAAGAGCCAGCTGGAGGAGTCCGGCCTCTTCAAGATCACCCTCAAGAGCCGCCCCTGGAAGACGTACGTCACCGGCTACCAGAACGGCGAGTACCCGGTGTTCGGGCGCGGCTGGTTCCCCGACTTCCCGGACGCGGACAACTTCATCGCACCGTTCGTCGGCAAGCAGAACGCGCTCGGCACGCCCTACGTGACGCCCAAGATCACCGAGACCCTGCTGCCCAGCTCCCGGGCCCAGAGCGACCGTGCCAACGTGGTCAAGGACTTCGAGGAGGCCCAGAGCATCCTCGTGAACGACGCGCGACTGATCCCGCTGTGGCAGGGCCGGCAGTACGTGGCCGCGAGCGCGGAGATCTCGGGTGCGGAGCGGGCGCTGGACCCGTCGACGATCATGCTGGTGGGCGAGCTGTCGCGTAAGACCAGCTGGTAGCGGGGCGCCCCGGCGGGCTCACCGTCGGGGCGGCCGGTCGGGATGTGCGGTCGGCGGGGCGATTGTCAGTGGTCGCCTGTAGGTTCTGAGACCTGGATGCGACCCCTGGTCGTGGACCGCACATCGTCTGCCGCACACCGTAAGGAAGTTGACGTGACCGACACCTCCATGCTGCCCGAGTCCTGGCGCGGCGTTCTGGGCGACGAACTGCAGCAGCCCTACTTCAAGGAGCTGACGGAGTTCGTCGAGGAGGAGCGGGCGAAGGGTCCCGTCTACCCTCCGCGCGAGGAGGTCTTCGCCGCACTGGAGGCCACGCCGTACGACCAGGTGAAGGTGCTGGTCCTCGGCCAGGACCCGTACCACGGCGAGGGTCAGGGGCACGGCCTGTGCTTCTCCGTCCGCCCGGGAGTGAAGACGCCGCCCTCGCTGCGCAACATCTACAAGGAGATGAAGGAGGAGCTCGGCCTCCCCGTCCCCGACAACGGCTATCTGATGCCCTGGGCCCAGCAGGGCGTCCTGCTGCTCAACGCGGTGCTCACGGTCCGCGCCGGCGAGGCGAACTCGCACAAGGGCAAGGGCTGGGAGAAGTTCACCGACGCGGTGATCCGCGCCGTGGCCGACCGGCCCGACCCCGCGGTGTTCGTGCTGTGGGGCAACTACGCCCAGAAGAAGCTCCCGCTCATCGACGAGACGCGCCATGTGGTGGTCAAGGGCGCGCATCCCTCGCCGCTGTCCGCGAAGAAGTTCTTCGGCTCCCGCCCGTTCACGCAGATCAACGACGCCGTGGCCGGGCAGGGGCACGAGGCGATCGACTGGCGCATTCCGGACCTCGGCTGACCCGCCGCCGGGCCGGTCCGGCGGCGGACCGGCCCACTGCCGTACGGAGCCGCCTGCCCCGGATCGCCGGTGGGGGCCGTTAGCGTCGGAGAGATCATCCGACGAGCCCGGAGGACGCGGTGGCGGAGCAACAGGAGCAGGCGGCGCCCGATGCGGTGCTGACCCGGATCGGGCAGGTCGTCATCCTCCATCACGCGGGCGACCGCGAGGAGGCCCGACGCCGGCTGCTGGACCTGTGGACGGAGCTCGGTGAGGACGGAGACCCACTCCACCGCTGCACCCTGGCCCACTACCTCGCGGACACCCAGGACGATCCCTCCGACGAGCTGGCGTGGGATCTGCGGGCCCTGACGGAGGCGGAGGGCGCCGGGGGCGGGCTTGCCGTACGCGCGCTGTATCCCTCGCTGCATCTGAATCTCGCCGCCGACTATGTGAAGCTCGACCGCGTGGAGGCCGCGCGCGTGCATCTGCGCCGGGCTCGGGGCGCGGCGAGGATGTTGGGGAACGACGGTTACGGGGACGGGGTGCGGGCGGAGATCCGGCGGTTGGAGGGGTGGTTGGGGGAGGGGCTCTAGGAGTTGGGGGGCTCAAGGAGTTGGGGAGGGCTGAAGGAGTTGGCGGAGGGGGTCTAGGGAATCGAGGCCGACCCTCGGCTCGCCTGCCGGCCTGGCCGTGGCACTTGCCCCTGCCCCTGCCCCTGCCCCTGCCCTTGCCCTCACTGGCCGTACGTCTGGTCGCAGATCGTCGACTCCGGGCTGTCCGACTTCCAGCCGCCGTACTTCCTGCCCATCGTGCAGACGTCCCCGTTCTTGGGGGCTTCCGGGCGGCCGATCGGCTTCGGTACGTCGGGGGCCGTCACCGGCGGTCGCTTCGGGACCTCGACGGAGGGGCGCCGGGGAGCGTGGTGCTCGGGGCGGGTGTGCGGGTGGGCGCGCGGCCCCGGAGGTGGGGGTGCCGGTGCGGCGGCGGACCTGGAGCGTGCGGTGGACGGCGTGGGCTCCGGGCGGCGGGACGGGCCGATGAGCGTCAGGGCCTCGCGGGCCGGTGCCTGCACGACCGGCTGTTGTGTCGGCCCGTCCGCCGGGGGCGCCGGCGGCTGGGACGGTGTGGGCGGGAGCTGGACGGTCGTCGCCGGGCGCTGGACCGTCGTACAGCCGGAGAGGGCCGAGACGGCCACGGTGACCAGGAGCGTTGCGGTGGTCGTCGTTCGATGCACGCGCGCAACTCTGGTGGTTCCGACGGCTGTTGGGACCCAGGACGACGATAGTTTGATCCGCACGGGTGATCTCTGACCCCGTAAGGGCGGCGCGCTCCCGCCCCGGCTGACGTCAGTCGTCAGTCGTCAGTCGCCGGTCGCGCCGTCGAGACGCTCGCGGACCAGGTCGGCGTGGCCGTTGTGGCGGGCGTACTCCTCGATCATGTGGGTGTAGATCCAGCGCAGGTTGAACTGCTCGCCGGTCCGTCGGCTCTTGCCCTTGGAGAGGTCATCGAGGCCGAAGCGGGCCGCGTTGAGCCGGGCGGTGTCGATCTCGGACTGCCAGGTGGCGTACGCCTCCGCCCAGGTGTCGGACTCGGAGAGGTGGAACTCGCCGTCCTGGTCCTCGTCGGTGTAGTAGATCGGGCCGGCGTCCTCGGCCACGAGTACCTTGCGGAACCAGCCCCGCTCCACCTCCGCCATGTGCCGGACCAGCCCCATCAGGCTTAGCTCGGACGGCTCCACGGAGGCGGTCCTGAGCTGGGCGTCGGTCAGGCCCTCGCACTTCCAGGCGAGGGTCTGGCGGTGGTAGTCCAGCCAGCCCTCCAGCATCGTGCGTTCGTCGGCGGTGTTGGCGGGCTCTCGGCGTTCGGTCGTCATGCCCGCATCCTCGCTCAACGGGGGGCCGGATCACGAGGGGTTTTCGCGGCCTCCGGGCTCGCCCGGAGCGAACATCCCGTCGAGTAACTCGCGCAGCCCTGACCGGACTTCGTCCAGGCTCGGCACTTCGGTGCCGCAGGACCCGGCCACACAGCTGAACATCAGCCCGTCCGCCCAGGCGACCAGCGACAGCACATGCCGGGCCGGGTCGGCCGACCCCATCGCGGTGACCAGGGCGGTGAGTTGGTCACGGAAGCGGGCGCCCTTGGCGTCGAAGTAGGCGCGCAGCTCGGGGCGGCGCGTGGCTTCCAGGGCCAGTTCGTAACGGGCGAGGGTGAGTTCGCGGCCGCTGGTCAGGGCCCGGTGCGTCGCCAGGGCCAGGCCGTTCACCAGTGAGTCGAGGCCGCCGCGAGGGTCCGGTATCTCCTCCGGCATCAGGACCCGTGCCTCGTGGTCGGCGAGCCGCCGCACCGTCAGTTCCAGCAGCGCCTGCCGGGTGCGGGCGACGTTCGACGTGGAGCCCGGGGGGAGCCCGGCCGTCTCGTCGACGGCCCGATGGGTGAGCCCGCGCATTCCGCGATCGGCGAGCAGGGCGAGGGCGGTGTCGGCGACGAGATCGGCACGGGAGCCGCCGGCGGTGCGTACGGGCATGGAGATCAACCTACCCGTCGCACTACGCCTGTAGTGAAGTCGGCCTACTGCTCTACCTACCAGGCCGCCCCGCACCGGCTGACCAGCCACCCTCGTCCACAGACCAGTTGGGCCGTCATGGCTTCTGTTTCTCACGCGTCGCGACTCGTGGCTGCCGACCGCTTCTGGGACGAAGGCGCGCTCGCCGGAACCCGGTGGCGACGTCAGGTCACCGGTAGCGTGCCCGGCCCACCGCCGCGGCTGCGGTCAGGGGCACGGTCAGAAGGGCCGCCAGCCAGAACATGGGCCGGTAGTCGTGTGCCTGAGCGGTGGGGGCGGCCAGCCAGCTCGCCAGGGCGCTGCCCACATAGAGGGCTACGCCGAACATGGCCACTCCCGTCGCGCGGGCCGTCGGGGACAGGGCCGTTGCCCACGACTGGATCGTGGAGTGCATGAAGGACCAGCCGCCGCCGAGGAGCAGTGCGACCATGACGACCACGCCGGTGGACTGGCTGTACCCGGCGAGCAGGTACGCCAGCGCCATCTGCACACCGCCGGCCACGATCAGGCCCACCGGTGACCACTGTCCGACGAGCCGCTTTACCACCTGTGCGGCGGCCATGGAACCGACCCCGTACAGGGCCGCGACCGCGCCGGCCAGGCTGGTGGGAACTCCCTGTGCTTCGAGGGCCGGGGCCAGATAGGTCAGGAATCCGAGCAGCACCGCTCCTTCCAGCAGGGCCACCGCCATGACGTACCACTGCCACGGCGAGGACAGGACCACACGGAACGGGGCCAGCAGTGACCCGGAGGGTGCCCGCTCGGGCTCGGGCAGGCGGCGCAGGGCCACCGCCAGGTAGGCGGCGAGGACACCGGGCAGGGCGAACACCAGTCGCCAGCTGAGGTAGTGCGCCAGCGCCCCGGCGACGACCGTGGCCACGGCGGTGCCCAGTGCGAAGGCCGTCATCAGCTCGCTGAGGGGCCGCTGACGGATCGCGACGGGCACCGTGTCACCCACGTACGTGAGGGAGGCGGCGATGGAGGCGGCGAAGAACGCCCCGGCCAGGGCACGGGCCCCGATCAGGACGGGGGCGTCGGGAGCCAGGGCCGAGGCGAGGGCGGCCAGCGCCGCGCCGGTCAGCGACACCCGCATCACCCACACGCGGCCCCATCGGTCGCTGGCCACCCCCCACACCGGCTGCATCAGCCCGTAGGTGAGGTAGTAGATGCTCGCGGCAAGGACCACGGTGGGGAGCGGGACCCCGAGCCGCGGTCCGATGAGGACCAGCATGGGCGCGATGCAGAAGCGGTCGAAATTGCTGACGAAACCGGCGGTGCGCAGCAACCGCAAGGAGGACGCCGGCAAAGTCGCCACCGGAGTCGATGCGGTGGTGGTCACGAGGGGGACGCTCCCTTCCGAGAGGGTCGGCGAGAATCGGGTGACAGAGGCGGACCGACCTGGTCGGATGCGGTCCGGCACCAGTTCAGCACCGGGTCCCTCGGGGCGGAGGTCGCTGGCTATTACCATCACTCACACCCTGCCGGTCCGGCTCCGCGCCTGGTGGCGGCACTATCGGAGGACGGCGCCCGTGTTGGGGCGGACGCCCGCCGTCCGGAGGAGAGGCACGACGCAGTGAGCAGCGCACGCACGCCCCCCGGCGCGTTCCCGCACCGCGAACTGGGGGCCTTCCTGCGCTCGCGCCGTGAACGGCTGACGCCCGCGGAAGTGGGGTTGCCGGACGGGCCGGGCCGCCGGACACCAGGACTGCGCCGGGCCGAAGTGGCCGAACTCGCCGGCATCAGCATGTCCTGGTACACGTGGCTGGAGCAGGGACGAGTGCGCACCTCGGAGCAGGTGCTGCGCGCGGTGGCGCGGGTACTGCGCCTGGAGGCCGCGGAGACCGCCCACGTACTGTCGTTCGTGGAGGAGAACAGACAGCCCGCCGACCCTCCCACCTGGGTGTCGCCGAACCTGCTCAGCCTGGTGCAGGCCATGGCACCCCACCCGGCCGTGGTGCTCGATCCGCGCTGGGACCTGCTGGCCTGGAACGCGGCGTACGCCGCGCTGCTGACCGATCCGGCGCGGCTGCATCCCAAGCAGCGCAATCTTCTCTGGCTGGTGTTCCGCTGGCCGCCGGCCCGCACCCTGCTCGCCGACTGGGAGGACGAGGCCCGCGCGCTGCTCGGCCAGTTCCGCTCCCGGGCCGCCCGCCGCCCGCACGATCAGCGATTCGCCGAACTCGTCGACGAGTTGCTGTCCGACTCCGACGCGGCCCGTTGGTACGAGCGCCGGGAGACCGCCGGATTCCAGCCCTCGGTACGCCGCTTCAGCCATCCGAACGTGGGCGAACTGCGGCTGCGGTACGTGAAACTGGCCGCGGTCGACGAGCCCGGTCATCACTTCCTGGCCTACCTGCCCGACGACCGGGCTTCCGAAGACGCCCTGCGACGCCTGGAGGGAAGCGAGTGAGCCCCGGGGCTCCGGCAGCCGCGGGACGCGGGACCGCGGGGACTCACCTCGGCGATGCGCACCGCGCGGCCGGATCAGCCGGACAGCACGGCCTTCAGGACGGCGCCCGCCGCGACGTCGGCCAAGGCGTCGGCGTGGTTGTGCAGCGGATAGACCGTCACCATGCTCTCCAGGTCGAAGCGTGCCGCGAGGGCGGGCAGCAGCCGCACGTATTCGACGAGGTGAGCGCCGGTGAAGGCCCACGAACCGATCACGTCGAGTTGCCGGTACACGATCTGGTGCGGGTTGAGCCTGGTGTCGCCCGCGTCGGTGTACTGGCCGATGACCAGGTAGGAGCCTCCCCTGCGGGCCAGAGTCAGGCCCTGCGCCACGGCGTCGGGGATCCCGGCGCACTCGATGACCAGGTCGGCGCCGTCCGGGCCGGCGGCGGCCCGTGCCTCGCGCAGCACCGCCTCGGGATCCTTGGCGTCCACGATGTTCAGGTGCACGTCTGCGATGCCGGCGGCTGCCGCCGCGGCCAGCCGTCGCTCGGGGCCGCCCACGACGATGACCCGTGCCGCCCCGGCAAGTTGGGCGAAGGCCGCGGCGGCCAGTCCGACCGGGCCGCTGCCCTGGACGATGACGGTCTCGCCCAGGCGCACGGGCCGTCGTTCGTACAGGGCGTGCACGACCGTGGGACCGGCGCAGGCCAGGGCCATCGCCGCCGTGGCGGACACGCCCGGCGCCGCACGCACCACGGTGGTGCCCGGCTGGAGGACGATGTGGTCCGCCCACGAGCCCGCGAGGGACATGTCGTCGGTGATGGCCCGGTTGACGCCGTAGGTGCGCCGGTTCTGGCAGAGGGTGGGTTCGCGGTGCAGCCGGCACGGGGGACACTGGCCGCAGGCGATGGAGGAGGCCCACATCACCGCGTCTCCGACCGCCAGTTGCTCGCCCAGGGCGTCCCGGCAGCCGCCCGGGCCGAGTTCGAGGACGGTGCCGTACCCCTCGTGGCCGAGGACCAGGGGGGTCGGTATGGGGAGATGTCCCTGCTGGAGGTGCAGGTCCGTCCCGCAGATCCCGCCGTGGAGGCGGTCGAGGACCATCCCGCCCGCGGGTGCGGGCGGTACGGGGAACTCCCGGAGCACGGGCGCAGTGCCGAACTGCTCCAGCACGACTGCCTGTCCGGTGCGCTCCGTCACGCGGTCACCATCCCCAGGTCGTCGGAGAAGCGGCGGGCCAGGGGCCGCAGGGGCGCGATGTCGCGGCACACGACGTAGTCGGGCCGGGGTTCGCCGTGCGGGCGGGGCGGGTTGGAGCAGGCGTTGTACGTGGCGATCAGCAGGCGACGGGCCCACGGCGACATGTTGGGCGCGGAGCCGTGCACGATCTCCGGCGAGAAGAGCACCACCGAACCGGCGGGGCCCTTCGGGCTGGTCATGCCGTGCCGGTCCACCAGGCCGGCGAGCTGCTCCGCGGTCAGGGATATGTCGTCGGGATCGAGGTGCTGCGCCGACTTCGCGTCGCCCTTGCGGTCCCGGTGCACCAGTCCGGCGCGGTGGGAGCCGGGCAGGAAGATCACCGGACCGTTGAACTCGTTGACGTCGTCCAGGTAGACACCGATGTTGACCTGGAGCGGGGCCGGCAGGCCGTCGGCGATCCGCCAGGCCAGGTAGTCCTGGTGCCAGGCCCACTTGTCGCCGCCGAACGCCGGCTTGGCGTTGATCTTGAACTGGTAGACGTAGACGTCCTCGGGGAGCAACTGCCGCACCGCCGGCAGGATCCGCGGATCGCGCACCAGGCCGCCGTACTCCCGCTGCCGCTGGTGCGAGGCGTAGACCGCTCGCACCTGGCTGCCGCCGTCCTCGGCGACGAGGTGCGGACCGGGCGCCTCGCAGTCCCGCTCGAAGGCGGCGGTCAACCGCCGTACCTCGGCGCTGTCGAGCAGCGATTCCATGAGCAGAAATCCGTTGTCGTGGTATTCGTCGACCTGCTGCTGGGTCAAAAGCATGGCTGATCCTTCGTTCGAGGGTGGGGGCGGTGCACTCAGCCCATGAAGTGGCCGCCGTCGACCACGAGTTGCTGGCCGGTGACGTACCGGCTGTGGTCGCCGACCAGGTATTCCAGGGCGTCGGCGATGTCCTCCGGTGTGCCGGTGCGGCCCTGCGGGATGGTGGCCAGCACCTCCTGGAGGCGCCTCGGATCGTCGATGCCGTAGCGCTCGACGACCTCACGGGTGTCGGTGAAGCCGGGCAACAGCGCGTTGACCCGGACATGGGGGGCCAGTTCGAGCGCCAGGCACTTGGTGAGCTGGAGCAGGCCCGCTTTCGCCGCGCAGTAGTTCGCGCCCGACCTGCGGGGCCTGATGGCCGTGGTGGCGGCGATGTTGACGATGGTGCCGCGCTTGGCCTTCACCATGGCCGGGGCCAGCGCACGGGTGAGATGGAACGGGCCGGAGAGGTTGGTCGCCAGCACCTCCTCCCAGTCCTGTTCGGCCATCTCCACGAAGGGCCGGTCCCGGTTGATACCGGCGTTGTTGACCAGCACGGCGGGCGGCCCGTACCGGTGGAGGATGCGGGTCCCGGCCGCGCGGATCTCGGCGGGGTGAGCGAGGTCGACGCGCAGGGCGACCAGATGACCGCCGCCGGCGCGTTCGGCCTCGGCGGCCGCCTTGGCGTCGCCCCGGTACAGAGCGATGACCTGATGTCCCAGCGCGATGAGCCGTCGGCTGAAGGCGGCACCGATGCCCCGGGTGCCACCGGTCACCACGGCGAGCGGCCTCGCCGGTGCCACCGCCGTCACCCCCTGGTCCCGTCGGCCGGTACGTCTCCGCGCAGCAGCCCGAATCCGGCGGGTACGTCGGCGGGGTCGTCGCCGCGCTGCACGATGCGGTTGTCGGCGTCGACGAAGACGACGCTCGGGACGAACGCACGTGCCTGGACGTCGGCCATGTCCGCGTAGGAGATGATGATCACCCGGTCGCCGGGGCTGATCAGCCGGGCGGCGGCGCCGTTGATGCCGATGACACCCGAACCGGCGGGGCCCTCGATGGCGTACGTGGACAGCCGGTTGCCGTTCTCGATGTCGACGACGTCGACCTTCTCGCCGGGCAGCAGATCGGCGGCCGCCATCAGCTCCGTGTCGATGGTCAGGGACCCCACATAGTGCAGGTCCGCCTGGGTGACGGTGGCGCGGTGGATCTTGGATTTCATCATGGTGCGCTGCATGAGCGTGTCGCTTTCTCGTAGGGGATGACGGGGGAGCGGGACAGGGGGGTCAGGCCTCGGACGGCCAGGCGGCGAACCGACGCCGGCCGTAGAGCAGGGGCGCGGGGTCCGTGGTCCGTGTCTCGCTGCGCAGGACGTCACCGACGACGATGGTGTGGTCGCCGCACGGGTACAGGGCGGCGACCCGGCACTCCGCCACCGCGTGGGCGTCGTCGCCGAGGACCGGCAGCCCGGTGGCCGGTCCGGACCGCCAGGACACCTGCCCGAACCGGTCCGCGGTGCGGCTGGTGAACACCTCCGCCGCGCCACGGCCGTCCGCGTGCAGCATGTTGACCACGAACGCACCCCGTGCGGTGAGCACCGGGAGGGTGCGCCCGCCGTGGGCCGCACACACCAGCAGACGGGGCGGGTCCAGCGACACCGAGCACAGCGCGGTGCAGGTGAACCCGTACGGCACCCCCTCCTCGTCGGCGGTGGTGACGACGGCCACCCCGCCGGGATGCGAGGCCATCAGGGTGCGGAAGGCGGTCGCGGCCAGGGCGGCCTCGTCCGCCACCGGCGTCACCACGCGAAGGCCCGGGCGTCGTAGAGGTTGACCCCGACCGCCGCCTTGCCGATGTACTCCAGGCAGTCGTACGGCTTGGCCGGCATCACGGAGGCGAACGAGGCCTCCCTGATCAGCCGCTCCAGTGGCTGGGAGCGGCTGACCGCGGCGGAGCCGCACAAACGTGTGGCGTCCTGGGCCAGTTGCGGCCCGACCTCGCCGATCAGGTACTTGGCCGCGTGCACCAGGGCGTTGGTCTCCAGGCTGCCGCGCTCGCGGTCCACGGATTCACCCGCCTCGTGGACGAGTGCGCGCGCGGCCCGCAACCGCACCGACAGCCGGCCCAGTTCGTGCTGGACCACGGGCGACTCGGCGCGGGAGGGCTGCGCCGTCACACAGCGGACCGTGCAGTCGAAGACGGCCTCGGCGATGCCCAGGTAGGCGGCGGTGTAGCCGGCCACCATCCAGTGGGGTTCGCGCACCACCTTGAACAGGGACATGCCCTCCACGCCCAGATACAGCCGGGAGCGCGGTACGACGACGTCGGTGAGGGTCATCGGCGCGGTGCTCGTCCCGTACATCGCCGACAGGCTGTGCACCTGCCCGAAGGTGACCCCCGGGTCGTCGGCGGCGACGACGAAGTGAGAGACCTCCGCCGTGTCCTCGGGCCCTTCGGCGGCAGCGGCCACTACGTAGTAGTCGGCGACACCCGCGAGGGAGACGAACGACTTCGCCCCGTTGAGGACGTAGTGCTCGCCGTCGTCCGTGAGCCGGTAACGCGTGGTCATGCCGCGCAGCCGGGCGCCGCGACCGGTCTCGGAGGTGGCGGACGCGAAGAGCTTGCGGCCGTGCACCACCTCGTTCTGCATCCAGGTGCGGAAGCGCTCGGCGGCGGCCGGCAGCGGGGTACCGGCAGAGTCGGCGAGCGCGCCCAGCACAACGTGGTGCATGTTGAAACCGACGGCGGCGGCGCCGTTGTAGGACCCCAGCGTGGCCAGGAGCTTCCAGTACTCTCCGAAGCTCAGGCCCAGGCCGCCCGCGTCACGCGGGACCAGGGCGCCGAGCAGGCCCGATTCGCGCAGGACCGCGTAGGGCCGGCTCAGGTCGACAAGGCCGGCGTCGACGTCGGCTGCCAGCGGGGCCAGCGCCTCGCCGGCCTCCGTGGCCCGCTTGAGGACGTCGTCCGGATGGATCGGTGTCATCGTGCTCCTCGGATCAGTTCTCGACGGGCAGGCCGAGCTGGCGGGCCACGCCCACCCTCAGCAGGTCGTTGGGTCCCGCGTAGGTGAGGGCTGCCAGCGGGCTGAGAGGGTCGGCCGTGAGGCCGGTGTCCGGCACGAAGGCGCGTACGCCCGCCAGCGCGGTGGCGTGCTCGGTCATCCGCACGTAGTCCTCGGAGACCGAGATCTTCGTCAGGGCCGCCTCGGCGGCGAACTGCCGTGCGGTGGTGCCCGCGTCCAGGGCGGCGGCCAGCGTGTAGAGCTGGATCCGCGAGCGGTGCAGCGCCATCGCCATGTCGCTGACACGGGCGGCCACTTGGTGACTGCCTCCCATAAGGCGGCCGAAGTGCTCCCGCTCGCGGGCCCACCGCGCCGTGCGCTCCAGCAGCAATCGCATGGGACCCAGCGCGTATCCGAGGATCAGGGCGCGTTCCCAGGCGGTGGTGGCCGACATGATGCCCAGTCCGGAGCCCTCCTGGCCGATGACGGCAGTGGCCGGCAGCCGGGCGCCGTCGAAGAGCAGTTCGCCCATGGGCGCCGTGGGCAGGGCCGTCTTGTCGAAGGTCTCACCGCGCGAGACGCCCGGGGTGTCCAGCGGCACAAGGAAGGCGGTCAGGGCGAACGGTGTACGTCCTTCCGCGGTGCGGGCGAAGACGATGGCGAGGTCCGCGACGGGCGCCGCGGTGACGAAGGCCTTCGCCCCGGTGAGGACGTAACCGTCCTGGTCGCGCTCGGCGCGGCTCGCCATCGACAGCGGGTCGCTGCCGCCCGAGCGCTCGGTCAGCGCGTGGCACAGCAGCGTCCGGCCGTCCTCGACGGCTTCCGTGATGTCCGGGTCCCGCGTCGACAGGGCGGTGTGCAGGGGGTGTTGCATGCCGAAGAGCTGTGACGTCAGCGCGTAGCACAGCCCGGGGTCGGCCCCGGCGAGCCCGATGCCCTCGATCGCCGCGAGGCCGCGCGTGACCGGTCCGGGCCCGTCCGGGCCGCCGCCGGTACGGCGCAGCACCCCGAGTCCGGCCAGCGTGCGCCACTGCTCGCGGAAGTCGTCCCCCGCCGTCTTGCCCGCCACCTCCGCCGCCTGTTCGCGGAATTCGTCGACGACGCGCTCGGCCGGTGCCGGGGCACAGCGCAGCAGCCGGGTCAGTGCGTCGTTCACGCCTGCGCCCCGCTCGGTGCGTTGCGTACGACCGCCCAGAGGGCCTGCGGGGTACGGAAGTTGGCGGCGACGATCTCGGTCTCGGGCAGCTCGATGCCGGCCTGCTTGCCGAGCGCCGCGACGATCTCCATGATCGCCAGTGAGTCGAGCAGTCCCCGCTCCAGCAGCGGGGTGTCGGGGGCCAGGGTCTGCGGTTCCTCGCCGCGTGCCCACGTGATCCTGCTCTGGATGAGGGCACAGAGGTCTTCGACGCTCTTGATCGCTGTCATGCCGGGTTCTCCTGAGGGGTGTTGAGAGGGGTCGTCGCGGCCGGGGCCGCGGGCGGGAGCGGGGTGGCCGCAACGCCCTCGGACAGGGCGCGGCGGTCGACCTTGCCGCTGATGGTCAGGGGCAGGGAGGGCACCGGAACGATCCGGTCGGGAAGCATGCGGGGCGGCAGCGCGGCGCGCAGCTCCGCGAGCAACTCCCGTTCGGCGGCGGTGGTCTGGGCATAGACCCAGATCTGACCGGCGTGATCGCCGGCCCTGGCCACGGCCGCGGCCGTGGCGACCTGCGGAAGATCGAGTGCGGCGCTCTCGATGTCGAGCAGGTCGATGCGATGGCCCCGGCGCTTGACCTGGAAGTCGCGGCGTCCGCGCAGGAACACCCGGCCGTCGGCGGTGATCCGGCCCAGGTCGCCACTGGCGTAGGCGCGGCGCACGACACCGTCACGGAAAGGCACCCGCACGGTCGGGTCGGTGAGGTGCCCGTCGCGCAGATAGCCCTGGAAGACGGTGGGACCGGCGATGTGGATCTCGCCCTCGCCGTCGGTGGGGCGGCCGTCGTCGTCCAGCACTTCGATGTGCACGTCCGCGATGCCCCGGCCGATGGTCAGTTCCTGGTCGGCCGTCCAGTTCCGCGGCATCCGGTAGTAGGTGCAGGCGTTGGTCTCGGTGGGGCCGTACAGGTTGTAGAAGGGCCGGTCGCCGAGGAGTTGGAGGTATTCCTCCAGCAGGTGTGGGGCGAAGGGTTCCCCGCCGAAGGCCGCGATCCGCAGGGTGGGGGGCAGCGCGTCGGCGATCCCGCCCTGCTGGAGCAGGTTGTGGTAGAGGGAGGGCACCGCCATGAACGCGGTGATCCGCTGCTCGTTCAGCCAGGTGACGACGTCCCGGGGGAAGGAGCGCAGCATGTCGGGCAGCAGTACGACGCACGCTCCGGCCGCGGCCGCGCTGTACAGGTCGAAGGTGGTCAGATCGAAGGTGAGCGCGGCCTGCGACCCGATGCGGTCGACGGGCGTGAGCTCGAACTCGGCGGCCGCCCACAGCGCGTAGTGGGCGACGTTCTCGTGGGAGAGCAGTACCCCCTTCGGCCAGCCGGTGCTGCCGGACGTGAAGAGGATGTAGCCGCCGCGGTCGACCGGCGCCGGGAGCGTCGCGGGCTGCTCGACGGGGCTGAGGACCTCCAGGGCGACGAGCCCGTGGTCGAAGTCCCGCTCTCCATAAGGGTGTTGGTCGACTTCCGAAGCAGCACCGCGGGCCTCCGAAGCGGGACCGCAGGCCTCCGACGCTGCACCGCGGGCCTCGGCCGCGGCACGGCGGGCGGCCGGGAGGAACCGCTCCGTGGTGACCAGCAGGGAGATGCCCGCGTTGCGCAGCATCCGGCCCGTGCGCAACGGAGGATCCGCGACATCCAGCGGGGCGACCACGGCACCGGCGCGCAGAGCCGCATAGAGCGCGATGACGGTCGCCGGAGTCTTCGGCGCGTAGACGCCGACCCGTCGGCCCGGGCGCAGGCCGGAGGCCGTCAGCTCGGCGGTGAGTGCGCAGACCGCCTGCTCCAGCTCGGCGTAGCTCCAGCTGTCACCGTGCCCCACGAGGGCGGGCCGTTCCGGGTGACGCCGGGCGGCGTCGGCGAGCAGGTCGTCCAGCCGCGGCGTGGTGGCGTTGATCGTCATCGGGCACCTCCGGTGGCGGGCAGCCCCGTCGCGTGCTCGGCGAGGAACCCGGTGATGGCGTCGATGACGAGGTCGGGGCGGACGAGGTGCGGGTAGTGGTCGACCCCTTCGGGCACCACGCGGTGCACGGGACCGCGCACTGCCCGCTGGAGCGCGTCGAGCTGGCCGAGCGTGCCGTACTCGTCACGGTCGCCCTGGATCATGAGGACCGGTGCGGTGACGTCCAGGTCGTCCTCGATGGACCAGGTGCTGAACTCGTCGGACAGCCAGAGTTCGCTCCAGTTCGTGAACACCCCGCCCGGGTCGTCGTGGACCAGGGCGAGCTTCCGGTGCAGCGGTCCCGCTTCGTATGCGGCACGCGCGGCCTCGATCCCCGTGCGGTTCGCCTGCTCGAAGTACAGGTGCGGTCCCATGACGACCACGGCCTCGGCCGGCCGGACCGACGCGTACAGCAGCGCTGTGGAGCCGCCGTCGCTGTGTCCGACCAGGACCGGGTTGTCGATGCCGAGTGCGTCCAGCAGTTCGGGCAGGAACACCTGGCCCTGCTCGTGCATGTAGCGCGCTGTGTGAGGGGACTTGGCGGGGCCGGAGCCACCGTTGCCGGGCCGTGAGTAGACCAGGGCCCGGCGTCCGGTCGCGGCGGCGACGGCTGCCGGGAAGCGGCCCCAGGCGGCGACACAGCCGAGGCCGCCGTGCAGGAAGACAAGTGGCGAACGGGACGGGTCGCCGTCAATAAGGACATGCTCGATCGGGCCGTGTCGGGTGTCTGCTATCGGCACATCAATTCCTTCGACAAGAGGGTGCCTGCCCGGTTTTCGGCAGGGCGGATTTCCCGGTGTCCGTTTTGCCGATAAAATGAGCACGTCGGATCAGCGGGAAGGGAAGTGTCGAATCGAGTCGGGGCTCGATTCGATATTCAACCAATTAGTGGGCATGGGACTGCCACGGCTCAGGCGGGAACGATGGCAAAAGCCGGGTGGGCAGGGCGGCGCGGCAAGCACTGCACTGCACCGGGCGCGCATGGCATTGGCGTCGGACTGCCACTCGCGCCGGCTTCTGCGCACCGCCGCGAGTGCAGGCTGCCTGCGACCGGACCGCCTAAACGCTCTTTACCTGTGCTCTTCTCCATCCGAGGCGCATCGGGCCGAACGTCGACCGTGCTGCACGCGGTGAGTTTGACGCAGGCCGACGACGGCTGCTTCGCCCGCAGCGGGCACTTCGCGTGGCGATGTCCAGAGGTAAGAAATAGACAAAATCTGCGACCCCCGTCTCAGTACTTCGAATGCCGGATCCAATGCCTCTGGCGGACGATTTGGGCATGCTGTGGATGAGCACTCCGTCGCCGTATCGTCCGGCGGTCATTGGCGCCGTTGAAAACACTAGATGTGGCGCACACGGATGAGAAATAGCTATACCGTATCGCCTATGCTCTGCAGGCATGGATGTAGATCTTCGCCACCTGCGGTACTTCCTCGCCGTTGCTGAGGACGGCGGATTCAGTGCGGCGGGCCGCAGACTCCATGTGGCCCAGCCGACCCTGACCCGCTGTGTCCGGTCCCTGGAGGACGCGCTGGGCGTCCGGCTCTTCGACCGCACGACGCGAAGAACGCAACTCACGGCCAAGGGCCGGCGGCTGCACGACGAACTCGTCCCGGTGCTGCGGAAGTTGGAGGCGACCCTGGACGGCATACGGGTGGGCGAGCAACTGCGGCTGGGCTTCAGCTGGGGGCTGCCCGACGGCCTGTCATTGATGGCGGCCTCCTTCGCCGAGGAAGCCGGCGTCCGGGTGGAGTTCGTCCGCTGCGACACCCCGCTCGCCGGACTCGACACCGGAGCAGTGGACCTGGCCCTTCTCCGGGGAGATTCCCTTCCCCGGCATCTGCGTAGTGTCTTCCTCTACGAGGAGAGGCGGGTCGCGGCGGTTCCCGGGCACTGGGCGCTGGCTGAGCGGGACGAGCTCGCCTGGGAGGAACTGGCGGACTGGCCGCTGATCGTCAACACCGTCAGTGGCGTGACGGTCCCTCACATGTGGGCCGCCGAGCGACGACCGGTCCTGGGTGCGGAGTGCTCCAACTACGACGAGTGGCTGGAGAAGGTGGCGGCAGGCCTCGGCATAGGAACCGCGCCCGAGGACTCCACACGCCGCTACCACCATCCCTCGGTACGTTTCATCCCCCTGCGTGACGCCCCCACGGTCCGCCTGCACCTGGCCTATCCCGCACACGGTTCTCACCCCCAGGCACCGAGGTTCGCCGAGACCGTGTGGGCCGACGCGAGCACGGGCCGGCTCTCCCGGACCGACCCGAGAGCCGTGGCACACGGTGCCGGCCGCTCGACGGCGAGTGGCGGCGCACAGCTCTGACCGCCATCCGGTCCTGATCGACACACGGCCCGTGAGGACGAGCAGCCCGCCGGTTCGTGACGAATGGGCGGACTGCCTGGCCGTGGTGCCCTTCGACGACGATGGCCGAGTTCCAAAGCCGCGCCCCCGCTGTTCCTGCGGGCTTCGAGAACTTGCCGACCGGCGGCCCCCGCAGGCGCCGTATGCTGCCGGGAAGACCCGGCAGGCAACCGGTGGACCGGCCGGCAACCGCTAGAGGAGACAACCCCGTGAAGGTCGGCTGCATCGGACTCGGTGACATCGCGCAGAAGGCCTACCTGCCGGTGCTGGGCGGGCAGCCGGGGGTCGAACTGCATCTGCAGACGCGTACGCCCGCGACGCTCGCCCGGGTCGCCGACGGCCTCCATCTTCCGGCGGAGCAGCGGCACGAGAGCCTCGACTCGCTCCTCGCCCAGGGGCTCGACGCCGCCTTCGTGCACGCGCCCACCGTCGCGCACCCGGAGATCGTGACCCGGCTGCTGGAGGCGGGCGTGCCGACGTACGTCGACAAGCCGCTCGCCTATCGACTCGCCGAGTCCGAGGGGCTGGTGGCGCTCGCCGAGCGGCGGGACGTGAGTCTCGCCGTCGGCTTCAACCGGCGTTACGCCCCCGGCTACGCGCAGTGCGCCGACCATCCGCGCGAGCTGATCCTGATGCAGAAGAACCGGATCGGGCTGCCGGAGGAGCCGCGCTCGATGATCCTGGACGACTTCATCCACGTCGTGGACACCCTGCGCTTTCTGGCGCCGGGCCCGGTCGACGACGTGACCGTGCGCGCCCGCGTGGAGGGCGGACTGCTGCACCACGTCGTGCTGCAGCTCGCCGGGGACGGCTTCACCGCGCTCGGTGTGATGAACCGGCTCAGCGGCTCGGCCGAGGAGATCCTGGAGGTGTCCGGGCAGGACACCAAGCGGCAGGTCCTCAACCTCGCCGAGGTCATCGACCACAAGGGTCAGCCGACCGTGCGGCGCCGCGGGGACTGGGTGCCGGTGGCCCGGCAGCGCGGCATCGAGCAGGCGGTGCTCGCCTTCCTCGACGCCGTGCGTGCCGGCAAGGTGCTCAGCGCCCGGGACGCGCTGGCGACCCATGAGCTGTGCGAGCGGGTCGTACGCGCGGTTCAGGAGCAGGTCGCCTGAACCGCGGTCGCAGGGTCCGCACGCCCTCGCTCACGCCCCAGGCGGCCATGATCAGCAGCGCCGCGTACACCGGCCACTCGCCGAAGCGGACGTACGGCGTGGTGCCACCGGCCCGCGGCACCTCGTAGACCGCGCTCGTGCTGTCGCTCGTGCCCAGCCACGAGCCGATGCGCTCTCCGCTCGGGCCGTACACGGCCGAGACGCCGGTCAGCGTCGCGTGCACCATCGGCCGGCCCGTCTCGGCGGCCCGCAGCGCGGCCAGCGAGGCATGCTGCTCCGGCGCCCAGCTCTGCTGGAACGTCGACGTCGCCGACTGGGCGATCAGCACCTCGGCGCCGTCGTCCGCGAGATTGCGGCTCATGTCGGAGAACGCCGACTCGAAGCAGACCATCGGGCCGATGCGCAGCCCGTGCCCGGCGTCCATCACGACCTGCCGCGTGCCCCGCCTGCGGTCCTCGGCGGCCGCCTTGCCCACGGAGGTCGCCCAGCCCAGCATCGAGCGCATCGGTATGTACTCCCCGAAGGGGACCAGCCGCATCTTGTCGTAGCGGGCGCCGGTCGGGCCGTCCGGGCCGACCAGGATCGAGCTCTTGTAGATGCCGGGTTTGTCGGAGCGCCGCGCGTCCACATTGACCAGGATGTTCGCCCCCGTCTCGCGGGAGAGTGCCGCGAGCCGGCGCGCGAAGTCGGGCCGGTCGTCCAGGTCGAAGCCGACGCTGCTCTCGCCCCAGACGACCAGGTCGACGCCCTGGCCGGCCAGCTCACGCGTGAGCTGCTCCTCCCGGTCGAAACGCCGGTCGGCCTTGCCGGCGCCCTCGATCACACCCGGCTGTACGACGGCGATCCGGACCCGGTCGTGGACGTCGGGGCGCGGGGACCAGACCCAGACGGCCGAGGTGGCGACGGCCGTGGCGAGCAGACCGGCCACGGCGGGTGTCCGGGAGCTGCGCACCGCCACCAGCACGGCGATCGCCACATTGACGGCCACCACCAGGAAGCTGATCAGCCACACCCCGCCCACCGAGGCGATCCGCAGCGCGGGCTCCACCTCCCACTGACTGGAGCCCAGCACGCCCCACGGCCCGCCGAGCCCCTGCCAGGAGCGGACGAGCTCGACCATCAGCCAACCGGACGGCAGCACGACGAGCGCCGCCGCCACTCGGCCGTTGGAGGGTCTCGGCATGCCCAGGAAGCGCCGGACCAGCCAGCCCCAGGGGGCCCACAGTGCGCCGAGCAGGGCGGCGATGACGAACGTGAACACATGCAGGTTCGGCAGCAGCCAGTGGTGCATCGCCAGCATGAAGCCGAACCCGCCCCACCAGCCGTCGTACAGGGCCCGCTTCCCGGTCGGCGCGGTGCGCAGCAGCGCCATCCACGGGACCAGGGCGACGTACGCGAACCACCACAGCGACGGCTCGGGGAAGGCCAGCACGGGCAGCGCACCGGCCAGTACGGCTGCGGTCGAACGCCGCCACGGCGAAGCGAGCCAGTGGCTGATCGTCTTCATGCGGCGTCTCCCTACCCGTGGTCCTTTCCAGTGTGCTCGCAGGCACTGACAGTGGGACAGTGGACGTCCGCTCAGTCGATCACCGCCGGCGCGATCGGTTCGGGCAGACGGCGCCATTTCTCCTGTACGACCACCTCGCGCAGCCGCCAGCCTTCATACGTCCGCAGCAGCCCGAAGGAGTACCGCCCGCCGCACACGAAGTCGGGGGCGGAGGAGTGCTCGCCGTTCCCGGCGAACCGCATCGGATTGACGTAGTCGGCCTGCACACTGGCCGTGTCGCCGGTGTCCTGCTCCAGGGCGCCGAAGCGCACCCGGCGGTTGACGATGAGATGCTGCCGCATCGAGAACAGCCGCATGCTCTCCGCGAGCCACGCGGCGACACTTCCGGCGTCTCCCTCGATACCGCCGGCCGAGCGGTAGTCCGCGCGACCGTCGGACGTGAACAGACTCCGGTACGCCGTCCAGTCCGCGTCGTCCACGGCCACCGCGTAGTCGGTGATCACTCCGTCGACCGCGAGCCGGTCCCTCAGGGTGGCGAGTTCCACACGCTGCGTCATCGGCTCAGTGTTGGGCATGAGGTGGGCGGAGCCAAGAGGGCGTGCAGTGATATTCGGTGGATGTCGGGGGGAGAGGGCGGCGAGGCTGTCCTGCGTGAACGAACCGAACAGACCCAACGAACCGAACAGAGCCAACGAACCTAACGAACAGAACGACCCGCACGTCCAGCAGGAACCCAGGTTCCGCATACGCGCACAGCACACCGAGTCCACAGTGACGGTCTACCAGGCCTACCAGCCCGGCATCGGCCTCGCCGCCGCCCGTGACGGCCGCTTCCCGGCATCCTGGAGCCGCGACCGGATGACCTGGATCAAGCCGTCGTTCCTGTGGATGATGTACCGCTGCGGCTGGGCCATGAAGGAGAGCCAGGAGACCGTCCTCGCCGTCGAGATCAGCCGGGAGGGCCTGGTCTGGGCGCTACGGCACGCGTGCCTCTCGCACTACGTCCCCGAGTTGCACCGTGACCGGCAGGACTGGAAGCGGCAGTTGAGGGCGGCGGCCGCGCGTGTGCAGTGGGATCCGGAGCGGGATCTGCGTCTCAACGCCCTGCCGTACCGCTCCCTGCAACTGGGGCTCGCGGGTGAGGCGACGGCGCGCTATGCGGATGAGTGGATCGTCGGCATCGAGGATGTGACGCCGCTCGCGAGGGAGATCCACGCGTGCGTGCGGGCGGGTGAACTGGGGCGTGCGGCCGAGTTGTTGCCGCGGGAGCGGCCCGTTCCGCTGGAGGATGACGTCCTCGCTCATCTGCGGGCCTAGGGGCGGTTCAAGCCGCCTCGGCCGTCAAGCCGCCTCGGCCGTCAAGCCGCCTCGATGACGGCGCTGCGGATCGCGGCCGCCCACTCGACGACCA
>JABFVM010000563.1 GCA_013362785.1 Streptomyces sp.
GGACCTCCCACGGGACCTCCCACGGGAACTCCCCGCCCTCCCCGCCCGACTCCTGAAGCGGTACGTGCGTCAGGAGGCCGTCGATGAAACAACCCCAACTTGTGCCACCCGCCCTCTGCGGGTTTCTGCTGCTGCTCGCCCTGGTCTTCACGGTGTCGTACGCCGTCGGAGCCGCCTCCGGTCCCGTCGCGCCCGGCATGCACCGCTCCGGAACGAGCGGTGACGGGGGCGGCATGGACATGGGGGACACCGGGGACATGGACATGCGGCACGGGAGCGGCCGCTGATGGCCATCGAACCGGCACCCCCGATGACCACGACGGACCTCACCGTCGGAGGCATGACCTGCGCGGCCTGTGTGAGCCGGGTGGAGAAGAAGCTCGCCAAGCTGGAGGGCGTGACCGCGACGGTCAACCTGGCCACCGGCCGTGCCCGGGTGAGCCACCCGCCGGACGTCCGCCCCGAGGAACTCATGGCCACGGTCGAACGGGCCGGGTTCACCGCCGCGTTGCCCGAACCGCCGAAGAAGCGGGAGCGCAGGGACGGAGGGGACCGCCCGGACGGAGGGGACCGCCCGGACGGAGGGCGGCCGTCGGGCGAACCGGAGTCCGAGGACGCCCGGCAAGAGCGGGTCCGCCTGCTGGTCACCGCGCTGCTCGCGGTGCCGGTGCTCGCGCTGTCCATGGTGCCCGCCTGGCAGTTCCGCAACTGGCAGTGGCTGTGCTTCGTACTGTCCGCGCCGGTCGCCGTGTGGAGTGCCTGGCCGTTCCATGTGCGGGCCCTGCGCGGACTGCGCCACTCGACGGCGACCATGGACACGCTGGTCTCCCTGGGCGTGGTGGCGTCCTTCGCCTGGTCGGCGTACGCCCTCTTCCTCGGCGGCGCGGGCGCGCCCGGAATGCGGATGCCGTTCACGCTGCTGACCTCGGCCTCGGACGGCGTGGCGCACCTGTATCTCGAAGCGGCCGTCGGCGTCCCGCTGTTCGTGCTGGCCGGACGCTTCCTTGAGGCGCGGGCCCGGCACGGCACCGGTGCGGCGCTGCGCTCACTCGCCCGACTGGGCGCCAAGGAGGTCTCGGTACGCGAGGCCGACGGCACCGAACGCCCCATCCCCGTTGAGGAGTTGACGCTCGGGCAGGACTTCCTCGTACGCCCCGGCGAGCGGGTGGCGACCGACGGTGAGGTGGTGGAGGGCAACTCCGCCGTGGATCTGTCGCTGGTCACCGGCGAGAGCGAACCCGTCGAGGTCGGACCCGGTTCGGCGGTCGTGGGCGGCGCCGTCAACGCGGGCGGGCTGCTGCTCGTGCGCGCCACGGCGGTGGGCGCGGACACTCAACTCGCCCGGATCACCCGGCTGGTGACGGACGCTCAGGCCGGGAAGGCGCGTGCGCAGCGGCTGGCCGATGCCGTGGCCGGCGTGTTCGTCCCCGTGGTGCTCGCGCTGGCCGTCACCGTGCTCGGGTTCTGGCTCGGGGCCGGGGCGGACCCGCAGGCGGCGATCACCGCGTGCGTGGCGGTGCTGGTCGTGGCCTGCCCCTGCGCGCTGGGCCTGGCGACCCCCACCGCGCTGATGGCCGCCACCGGACGCGGCGCCCAGCTCGGCGTCCTCGTCCGGGGCCCGCAGGCCCTGGAGGGACTCCAGCACATCGACACCGTCGTCCTCGACAAGACCGGCACGCTCACCTCCGGGCACATGAGCGTCACCCGTGTCACGGCCGTACCCGGCGGGCTCGGCAAAGACGCCGTGCTGCGGCTGGCCGGGGCGGTGGAGCAGGGCTCGGAACATCCGCTGGGCCGCGCGGTCGTCGCCTGTGCCCGCCGGACCCTGTCCGAGCAGGGGCCGCTGCCCGAGGTGTACGACTTCCACGCCGAGGCGGGGCGGGGTGTACGCGGCCGGGTCGAGGGGCGACTGGTCGAAGTCCTCGCGCCGGACGACGAGTTGCCCGCGGCCCTGGCGGACGCGCTTCCCGCGGCGGAGGCGGCGGCACACACGCCGGTCCTGGTCCGTGTCGACGGGGCGACGGAGGCGCTGATCGAGATCGGGGACGTCGTACGCCCCGGCAGCTACCGCGCCGTGCACCGGCTGCGGCGCCTCGGCGTGCACCCGGTGCTCGCCACCGGTGACCGTGAGGCACCGGCCCGCTCGGTCGCCTCCGCGCTCGGCATCGAGGAGGTGCACGCGCGCTGCACACCCGAGGACAAGGCCGACCTCGTACGGGAGTTGAGGGAGAGGGGCCGCCGGGTCGCGGTCGTCGGCGACGGTGTCAACGACGCGGCCGCGCTGGCCGGAGCCGACCTCGGCATCGCCATGGGCACCGGCACCGACGTCGCCATCGGAGCCGCCGACGTGACCCTCGTACGCGGCGACATCGAGGCCCTCGGGGACGCGGTCCGGCTCGCCCGGCGCACCCTGGGCACGATCCGCGCCAACCTGCTGTGGGCCTTCGGCTACAACGCGGTGACCGTGCCGCTCGCCATGGCCGGCCTGCTCAACCCGATGGTCGCCGCCGTCGCCATGTCCGCGAGCTCAGTGCTCGTCGTGGCCAACAGCCTGCGACTGCGGGCCTGGCAGCCGGGCCCCACCCGAGGCCGCGAACGCGCCGCACTCGGGGGCCGCGGAGGCCGTACTGGCGGGCAGGGCAGCCGCGCCGGGGGTGAGGAAAGCTCCACCGGAGGCTGGGAGAACCGCGCCGAAGGCCTGGAAAGCCCCACCGAAGGCGAGAAGAACCGAGCCGGCGGCCAGGACGGCCGCACCGGGAGCCAGGGAGGCCGTACCCGATGATCACGCCCACGCCCACGGCCGAGCGAACGGCCGTCACCGGAGCCTGGCGCCCGAACCGGCG
The DNA here is from genome assembly GCA_013362785.1 of Streptomyces sp. Lineage (GTDB taxonomy): Bacteria > Actinomycetota > Actinomycetes > Streptomycetales > Streptomycetaceae > Streptomyces. Next base: position 2,844 of record JABFVM010000563.1, read on the forward strand.
CCGCGTCGCCGACGGCCTGCTCGCCGCGCTCGCCCCGATCGCGGCGTCCGCCGTCGCCCTGGGCGGCCTGACCACCTGGGTGAACCTCGGCAACGCGGGCAGCCCGCCGAGGATCGCGGTCACCGGCGGCCGGGTCTTCCTGCCGTACGGCGACGTCCGGGACACCGCCGCGTTCTTCCGCATCACCAACACCGGGGGCGCCGACGACCGGCTGCTCAAGGTGACGTCGTCCGCCACCGA
>JABFVM010000203.1 GCA_013362785.1 Streptomyces sp.
GTCGATCTCGGGGAGCTCGGGCGGCAGGAGGCTGCGCTGGAGGGACTGGCTGATGGCCGTGCGCTCGGAGTAGAGGCGGGCGTTGTCGAGGGCCAGGGCCGCCCTTCTGGAGAGGTCCTCGGCCAGCTCCAGGATTTCCTGGCGGAAGTGTTCGTCCGTCGGCTTGCCGAGGGTCAGCATGCCGATGACGCGGTTGCGGGCCACGAGCGGCAGTACGACCGTCTCGCCGCCGACGGCGGACGCGGTGGCCAGGGTGGGGCCGATGCCCGCGCTGATGCGGCCGATCGGCTCGCCCAGGCCCAGGCTGCGCATGGAGGTGCGCAGGGCCGCCTGGTGGGCGGATTGGGCGGGGGCCGACCAGACGCGGGCGCCGGGGGTGGGTACCGGGTCCGGCGGGGGGATCTTCGAGAGCAGCGACTTAATGCCGTCGATGAGTTCCTCGTCCTCGTGCAGGACGTACGAGAGGTACGGCTCCGAGGCCTGGTCGGCGATCGTGTAGACCGCGCACCAGGTGGCCAGGGTCGGCACCGTCATCTGGGCCATCAGGGCCAGGGTCTGGTCGCGGTCCAGGGTGCCGGCGAGCAGGTCGGAGGCCTCGACGAGGAAGCTGAGGGAACCTCTGCGCAGCCGTTCGAGTTCGCCGAGGCGGGCCGACTCGACGGCCAGTGCGATGCGGTCGGCGGCGAACTGGAGGCGCAGCGCCTCCTCGTTGGAATACCGGTTCGGGGCCTCGGCGGCGACGCCGAGGGAGCCGGTGAGGCGGCCCTCGACCTTCAGGGGGACCGTGACGACCGAGCGCATGCCGGTGCCGCTCAAAAGAGGTACGGCGCCGGGGACCATCGTGAGGTCCTCGTGGACGGACGGCATGCGGGCCGAGCCGTACCGGCCGGGGCCCGCTTCGACGGGCACGCGCGCGAAGCGCTGGCGGGCGGAGGGCAGGCCGGTGGAGGCGCGGACCTCCAACTCCGTTTCGTCGTCGGTCGCCAGGAGCAGGAACGCGGAGTCGCCGTCGAGCATGTCGCGGGCGCGTTCCACCGTGCGCTGGAGGAGGCCGTCGAGGTCGTCCGGGGCCGGGGAGCCGATGAACACCTCGAACGGGTCGGTGCTCTGGGCGTCGGTGCCGGAGGTCGTGTCGGAGGCCGGGACGCGCAACGGGGTCTGCAGGACGGCGCGTTCGTGGTCGCGGACCAGGAGGCAGACCGTGGAGGGTTCGCCGCCCGTGTCGCGGACGCGGAGGTGGGAGGCGTACACGGGGGTGACGCGGCCGTTGGCGCCCCTTATGCCGTAGCTGCCCTCCCAGCGGGAGAGCTGGAGCGCCTCCGCGATGCCCGTGCTGGTGCCCGGGGTGTGCGGCCAGGCCGCGAGGTCGGTCAGGGGCTTGCCGGTGACCTGCTCCGCCCCGTAGCCGAAGAGATCCTCCGCGTCCTCGTTCCAGGACGAGATGGCGCCCGTACGGTCGATCTGGACCACTGCGACGCGGACGCGGCCGTCGGCGAGCGGGAGGAGGTCGGACGGCAGGGACGGGCCAGCGGCGCGGGTGCCCACCGGGCGTTCGGGAAGGTCGAGTTGGAACCAGACCTGCTTGTGGGTCGGCGTGTACTCGACGCCCCAGCGGCCGGCCAGGGCCGCGCACAGTTGGAGGCCGCGGCCGCCCTCGCGGTCGGGGCTGCCCATGTTGGCGGGGGAGCCCTGGAGGGGGATCTCGCGCTCCGGATACCGGTCGGCCACCTCGATCCGCGCACCTTCGTCGCTGCGCAGACACAGGACGTCCGCGGAGGTGCCGGCGTGCACGACGGCGTTGGTCACCAGTTCACTGGTGAGGACTACGGCGTCGTCGACGATGTCGGCGAAGCCCCAGCCCTGGAGGGTGTCGCGGACGAAGGAGCGGGCGCTCGCCACCGATCGCCCGACGGGATCGAAGCTGGCTGCCGCGCGCGCGGTGATCACAGAACTCCTCGTCCGGTTGTCGACGTGCAGGGCTCCGTGGCCGATCGGCTCGCGCCGCTGGTGCGGCATGTGCGCGTCCGTCGGCCGGTCCGGGGATGGTCCCCCCGGGATCAGTCCGGTGGTCATGTCCGGCTGCCCCTCCGATGCCCGCTCGTGCTCCTCCTGCCACCGCCCAGGCCGGACGGACCGGCGCGGCTGGACAGCCGCATGCAAGGTTACTTACCTTCGCCGTCCATGCGGATGCCGGTCTGCAGTGTTTCCGTCCGGAGGGTGTGCGGACGATGTGCGAAGCTGCCGAACTGTTATGGCCGGGTTCAGCCAGGGTGAAACACTGGGCAAGCTTCTTGTGAAGGTCCGGGCAGGCTGAGTGTCGTTCCCGTACCGCGGGCAGCAGCACGTGGTGTGGCCTGGTATATCCGGCAGGAATACCCAGTAGTAACGGGTACGCGGAGCAGTAGAACCCGAGCACAGCAGTAACGGTCGACCCCTGCGGGAGGGACACAGTGGAGTCTGGCGCAGCGACGCGGGGCACTAAGACGCGCGCGAAAGGCGGACAGTCCCTGAGGAACGAGCGCAAGACGCGTGGCGGGACCACCGCGGTGGACACGGCTGCCCTGAACCGGCTGCTGACGGCCCTGGTGTCGATGCGCGACGGGAATTTCCGGAAACGGCTCACGGTGTCCGGCGACGGCGTGATGTCCGAGATCGCCGCCGTCTTCAACGAGGTGGCCGACCGGAATCTCCACCTCACGGGTGAGTTGTCGCGGGTGCGACGCATGGTCGGGCGTGAGGGCAAGCTCACGGAACGGCTGGAGACGGGCGCCTGCGAGGGCTCCTGGGCCACCGCCGTCGACAACTCCAACGCCCTGGTCGACGACCTCGTACGGCCCGTCTCCGAGGTCAGCCGGGTGCTGTCCGCGGTGGCCGAGGGTGATCTGTCGCCGCGCATGGAGCTGCGGACCCAGGCGTCCGACGGGACCGGGCATCCGCTGCGGGGCGAGTTCCTCAAGGTCGGGCGGACTGTAAACAACCTTGTCGATCAGCTCTCGACGTTCACCGACGAGGTCACGCGTGTGGCCAGCGAGGTCGGTACCGAGGGCAAGCTCGGCGGGCAGGCACGCGTGCGTGGCATGTCGGGTTCGTGGAAGGACCTCACGGACTCCGTCAACACGATGGCGTACCGGCTGACGGCCCAGGTGCGGGACATCGCGCTGGTGACCACGGCGGTCGCCAAGGGTGACCTGTCCCGGAAGGTCACGGTCCACGTGGCCGGCGAGATGCTGGAGCTCAAGAACACCGTCAACACGATGGTGGACCAGCTGTCGTCCTTCTCCTCCGAGGTGACGCGAGTCGCGCGCGAGGTGGGCACCGAGGGTGAGCTGGGCGGGCAGGCGCAGGTGCCGGGTGTGGCCGGCGTGTGGAAGGACCTCACCGATTCGGTGAACCTCATGGCCGGCAACCTGACCGCGCAGGTGCGAGGAATCGCACAGGTGACCACGGCGGTCGCCAACGGTGACCTGTCGCAGAAGGTGACGGTTTCGGCACGCGGCGAGGTCGCCCAGCTCGCGACCACGATCAACCAGATGACCGAGACGCTGCGGATCTTCGCCGACGAGGTCACACGTGTCGCCAACGAGGTCGGTGCCGAGGGCCAGCTGGGCGGCCAGGCGAACGTGCCGGGCGCGGCGGGGACGTGGAAGGACCTGACGGACTCCGTCAACACCGTGTTCCGGAACCTCACCACTCAGGTGCGGGACATCGCCGCGGTGACGACGGCGGTGGCCAACGGCGACCTGTCGCAGAAGGTCACGGTCGATGTGGCCGGCGAGATGCTGGAGCTGAAGAACACCGTCAACGGCATGGTCGACCAGCTGTCGTCGTTCGGTGCCGAGGTGACGCGGGTCGCGCGTGAGGTCGGTGTCGAGGGTGAGCTCGGCGGTCAGGCGCAGGTGCCGGGTGCGGCGGGGACGTGGAAGGACCTGACGGACTCCGTCAACACGGCGTTCCGGAATCTCACCGGACAGGTGAGGAACATCGCCCAGGTGACGACGGCGGTGGCCAACGGCGACCTGTCGCAGAAGGTCACCGTGGACGTCTCCGGCGAGATGCTCCAGCTGAAGAACACCGTGAACACGATGGTGGACCAGCTGTCGTCGTTCGCCGACCAGGTCACGCGGATGGCCCGGGACGTGGGCACGGAGGGCCGCCTAGGCGGTCAGGCGGTCGTACCGGGCGTGTCGGGTACGTGGAAGGAACTCACCGACTCCGTCAACTTCATGGCCGGCAACCTGACCTCACAGGTGCGGCAGATCGCCCAGGTGACCACGGCGGTGGCCCGGGGTGACCTGTCGCAGAAGATCGACGTCGACGCGCGCGGCGAGATCCTGGAGCTGAAGAACACCATCAACACGATGGTCGACCAGCTCTCCGGCTTCGCCGACCAGGTGACCCGGGTGGCCCGCGAGGTGGGCACCGAGGGCCGTCTCGGCGGTCAGGCGCAGGTGCCCGGCGTCGCCGGTGTGTGGCGGGACCTGACCGACTCCGTGAACGGAATGGCAGGAAACCTGACCGCCCAGGTCCGCAACATCGCGCAGGTCGCCACGGCGGTGGCCCGGGGTGACCTTTCGCAGAAGATCACCGTCGACGCGCGCGGCGAGATCCTGGAGCTGAAGAACACGCTGAACACGATGGTCGACCAGCTGTCGTCGTTCGCGGAGGAGGTCACCAGGGTCGCCCGTGAGGTGGGTACGGAGGGCCAGCTCGGTGGGCAGGCCGAGGTGCAGGGTGTCTCCGGCACCTGGAAGGACCTCACCCAGTCCGTGAACTTCATGGCGAACAACCTGACCATTCAGGTGCGCAACATCGCCGAGGTGACGACCGCGGTCGCCAAGGGCGACCTGTCGAAGAAGATCACTGTTGACGCCAAGGGCGAGATCCTTGAGCTCGTCACGACGGTCAACACCATGGTCGACCAGCTGTCCAGCTTCGCCGAGCAGGTGACCCGGGTGGCCCGTGAGGTGGGCACCGAGGGCATCCTGGGCGGCCAGGCGCACGTACCGGGCATCACGGGTATCTGGAAGGACCTCAGCGGCAACGTCAACCTGATGGCCAAGAACCTGACCATGCAGGTGCGGAACATCTCCCAGGTCGCGGCGGCCGTCGCCAACGGCGATCTGACGCGGACGGTCACGATCGAGGCGCGCGGCGAGGTCCAGCAGCTCGCCGACACCTTCAACACCATGGTGAAGACGCTGAGTTCGTTCGCCGACCAGGTCACCAAGGTGGCCCGTGAGGTGGGCACGGACGGGATCCTCGGTGGGCAGGCGCACGTACCGGGTGTGGCCGGTACGTGGAAGGACCTCACCGAGTCCGTGAACCAGATGGCGTCCAACCTGACCGGTCAGGTGCGCAACATCGCCATGGTCACGACCGCCATCGCCAAGGGTGACCTGACCAAGAAGATCGACATTGACGCTCGCGGCGAGATCCTCGAACTCAAGACGACGATCAACACGATGGTCGACCAGCTCTCGTCCTTCGCCGAGGAGGTCACCCGAGTCGCCCGCGAGGTGGGCACGGAGGGACAGCTCGGCGGCCAGGCACGCGTGCGTGACGTCGACGGGACCTGGCGCGACCTCACCGAGTCCGTGAACGAAATGGCCGGGAACCTCACCCGGCAGGTGCGTGCCATCGCGCGCGTGGCGACCGCGGTGACCCGTGGTGACCTGAACCTGAAGATCGACGTCGACGCCTCCGGCGAGATCCAGGAGCTCCAGGACTACATCAACAAGATGATCGCCAACCTGCGCGACACCACGATCGCCAACAAGGAGCAGGACTGGCTCAAGGGCAACCTGGCCCGGATCTCCGCCCTGATGCAGGGCCGCCGGGACCTGGCGGACGTGGCCTCGCTGATCATGAGCGAGCTGACACCGGTGGTCACCGCGCAGCACGGCGCGTTCTTCGTCGCCATGCCGCTCCTCGACGGCAAGGACCTGGCCAACGAGAACGACGACCAGTACGAGCTGCGGATGCTCGGGTCGTACGGCTACTCGATGGGGTCCATGCCGACGTCCTTCCGGCCGGGTGAGGCGCTCATCGGGACGGCCGCCGAGGAGAAGCGCACGATCCTCGTGGAGAACGCGCCCAGCGGCTATCTGAAGATCTCCTCGGGGCTCGGCGAGGCGCCGCCCGCGCAGGTGATCGTCCTTCCGGTGCTGTTCGAGGGCAAGGTGCTCGGTGTGATCGAGCTGGCCTCCTTCACGCCGTTCACGCAGATCCAGAAGGACTTCCTCAACCAGATCGCCGAGATGATCGCGACCAGCGTCAACACCATCTCCGTCAACACCAAGACCGAGGTGCTGCTGAAGCAGTCGCAGGAGCTGACCGAGCAACTGCGTGAGCGCTCGGCCGAGTTGGAGAACCGGCAGAAGGCCCTCCAGGCGTCCAACGCCGAGCTGGAGGAGAAGGCCGAGCTGCTGGCCCAGCAGAACCGCGACATCGAGGTGAAGAACACCGAGATCGAGGAGGCGCGGCAGGTCCTGGAGGAGCGCGCCGAGCAGCTCGCCGTCTCGATGCGCTACAAGAGCGAGTTCCTCGCCAACATGTCGCACGAGCTGCGTACGCCGCTGAACTCGCTGCTGATCCTGGCCAAGCTGCTCGCCGACAACGCGGAGGGCAACCTCTCGCCGAAGCAGGTCGAGTTCGCCGAGACCATCCACGGCGCCGGTTCCGATCTGCTGCAGCTGATCAACGACATCCTCGATCTGTCGAAGGTCGAGGCGGGCAAGATGGACGTCTCCCCGACGCGCATCGCCCTCGTCCAGCTCGTGGACTACGTGGAGGCCACCTTCCGGCCACTGACCGCGGAGAAGGGCCTGGACCTGTCCGTACGGGTCTCGCCGGAGCTGCCGGCCACGCTGCACACCGACGAACAGCGGCTGCTGCAGGTGCTGCGGAACCTGCTGTCGAACGCCGTGAAGTTCACCGACTCCGGCTCGGTCGAGCTGGTCATCCGGCCCGCCGGGATGGACGTGCCCCAGGTCATCCGGGAGCAGCTGCTGGAGGCCGGGTCGCTGGCCGAGGCGGACGCGCCGCTGATCGCGTTCTCGGTGACCGACACCGGCATCGGGATCGCGGCCAGCAAGATGCGGGTGATCTTCGAGGCGTTCAAGCAGGCGGACGGCACGACCAGCCGCAAGTACGGCGGTACGGGGCTCGGGCTGTCGATCTCGCGGGAGATCGCTCAGCTGCTCGGCGGGGAGATCCACGCGCAGAGCGAGCCGGGACGCGGATCGACGTTCACGCTGTATTTGCCGTTGCACCCCAGCGAACTGCCTCCGCACGGCTATCAGCAGCAGTTGCCGCCGCTCGACGCGGGCGCCCTGGTGGCCTCCGCCGCCGATCTGGCGGAGCTGTCCGACGTGGAGATCGAGACGCCGGCCGAGGTCCGGTCGTACCGGGAGACGCAGAACGGCGCCGCCGCGCTCTTCAGGCGCCGCCGCAGGGCCGCGTCCGAGCTGGAGCAGCGGCCGACGCAGCAGGAGCAGTGGACCTCGGCGGAGCAGGACGTGGCGCCGCAGTCGATCCGGGGCATCCGGTTCGGCGGTGAGAAGGTGCTGATCGTCGACGACGACATCCGCAACGTCTTCGCGCTGACCAGTGTCCTGGAGCAGCACGGCCTGTCCGTGCTGTACGCCGAGAACGGCCGGGAGGGCATCGAGGTCCTGGAGCAGCACGACGACGTGGCGGTCGTGCTGATGGACATCATGATGCCGGAGATGGACGGGTACGCTACGACGACGGCGATCCGCAGGATGCCGCAGTTCGCAGGGCTCCCGATCATCGCGCTGACGGCCAAGGCGATGAAGGGCGACCGGGAGAAGGCGATCGAGTCGGGTGCTTCCGACTACGTCACCAAGCCGGTCGATCCCGATCATCTGCTGGCGGTGATGAACCAGTGGATGAGGGAGCAGTGACGGGAAGCGACAGTGTTCACGCGGAGTTGCTGACTCAGTGTGCTCGCGGCCGTGTAGAAGTGCGGTATTCGGGGAACCTTCTGGTCTCCTGCTGCGTTTCTGCTACGTGCACAGTGACATCGCGGTGACAGGGTGTGGCGACAGGCGGGGTGCGGCTACCATGACCGGCACGAGGACGGGCGGCGTAAGGGAGTCGTCCCCTGGGGCGGAGCCCGGTGCACTGCCGGGGCGAGGAGGGCGGGCCATGGTGCAGAAGGCCAAGATCCTCCTGGTCGATGACCGGCCGGAGAATCTGCTGGCGCTGGAGGCGATCCTCTCTGCGCTCGATCAGACCCTGGTGCGGGCATCGTCCGGGGAGGAAGCGCTCAAGGCACTTCTGACGGACGATTTCGCGGTCATTCTGCTGGACGTCCAGATGCCGGGAATGGACGGTTTCGAAACCGCGGCGCACATCAAGCGGCGGGAGCGGACCCGGGACATCCCGATCATCTTCCTCACCGCGATCAATCACGGCCCGCATCACACCTTCCGCGGCTACGCGGCGGGCGCGGTGGACTACATCTCCAAGCCGTTCGACCCGTGGGTGCTGCGGGCGAAGGTCTCCGTGTTCGTCGAGCTGTACATGAAGAACTGCCAGCTGCGTGAGCAGGCGGCGCTGCTGCGGCTCCAGTTGGAGGGCGGCGGCAAGGCCGCGGGCGCCGACTCCAAGGAGCCGGCGGGGCTGCTGGCCGAGCTGTCGGCCCGGCTCGCCGCGGTCGAGGAGCAGGCCGAGGCGCTCTCCAAGCAGCTGGACGACGAGTCGGCGGACGCGGCGGCGGTGGCCACCGCGGCCCATCTCGAACGCAAACTCACGGGCTTGCGGCGGGCGCTGGACGCGCTGGAGCCGGGCACCGGGAGCACGTCGTCGGTGTCCTCGCAGAACTGACCTCTCGACGGCGCCGGTTGGCGGGCGGGCGGCGCCCGGCCGTCCGGTGCGTGACCGGCCCGTGAACCGGCGTCAGTTCACCGCCTCCGCAAGGGCGACACGAACGGGTGAAGCAGTGGGCACACGTGTCCCCTGTCTTCTTCACCGGTAACCTCGCCTCCATGGCCTCACGTTCCTCCGCAGCCAAGAAGCCGCCCGCGAAGAAGGCGGCCGCTTCGGCGAAGGCTCCGGCGAAGAAGGCCGCCGCCAAGAAAGCACCCGCGAAGAAGGCGCCGGCCAAGAAGGCCGCGGCGAAGAAAGCCGCGCCGCCGAAGCCCGCGCCCAACCCCACCGGGGGCATCTACCGGCTCGTGCGCGCCGTCTGGCTCGGGCTCGCGCATGCCGTCGGCGCGGTGTTCCGCGGCATAGGGCAGGGCGCGAAGAACCTCGACCCCGCCCATCGCAAGGACGGCATCGCGCTGTTGCTGCTCGGCCTCGCGCTGATCGTCGCCGCCGGCACCTGGTCCAACCTGCGCGGCCCCGTCGGCGACCTCGTCGAGATCATCGTGACGGGCGCCTTCGGCCGGCTCGACCTGCTGGTGCCGATACTGCTCGCGGTCATCGCCGTGCGGTTCATCCGGCACCCCGAGAAGCCCGAGGCCAACGGCCGTATCGTCATCGGCCTGTCCGCGCTCGTCATCGGTGTGCTCGGCCAGGTCCACATTGCCGTCGGCTCGCCCGCCCGCAGCGCCGGCATGCAGGCCATAAGGGACGCCGGCGGGCTGATCGGCTGGGGTGCGGCCACCCCGCTGACGTACACCATGGGCGAGGTCCTCGCCGTACCGCTGCTGGTGCTGCTCACGATCTTCGGTCTGCTGGTCGTCACGGCCACCCCGGTCAACGCCATTCCGCAGCGGCTGCGGCAGTTGGGCGTGAAGCTCGGCATCCTGTCCGATCCCGACGAGGGCGACGAGTACAGCGAGGACGAGCAGCGCTACGACGACCAGTGGCGTGAGGCGCTGCCCGCGTCGCGCGGCCGCAAGCGGGGTCCCGCGCGTGAGGCGTACGACCCCGACGATGCCGAGCAGGAGGCCCTCTCGCGGCGTCGCGGCCGTCCGAGGCGCTCCGCGGTGCCGCAGCCCGAGATGGATCGTCCCATGGACGCTGTGGACGTCGCGGCGGCCGCCGCCGCAGCGCTCGACGGAGCCGTCATGCACGGGATGCCGCCCTCGCCGATCGTCGCCGACCTCACCCAGGGTGTCAGCGTGGGCGACCGCGAGGAGACGACGCCGGTGCCGACGCCGGTCCCGGCCGCGCGGCCCAAGCAGGAGAAGCTCCCCAAGCCCGAGGTGCCGGACAACACCCGGTCCGGCGTCCCGGACCTCACCAAGTCCGCGCCCGAGGCGGTCCGCGACCTGCCTCCGCGCGCCGAACAGCTCCAGCTGTCCGGCGACATCACCTACTCGCTCCCGTCGCTCGACCTCCTGGAGCGCGGCGGCCCGGGCAAGTCGCGCAGCGCAGCCAACGACGCCGTCGTCGAGTCGCTCACCACCGTCTTCACCGAGTTCAAGGTCGACGCCCGCGTCACCGGCTTCACGCGCGGGCCGACGGTCACGCGCTACGAGGTCGAGCTCGGGCCCGCCGTGAAGGTCGAGCGGATCACCGCGCTCACCAAGAACATCGCGTACGCCGTCGCCAGCCCGGACGTGCGGATCATCAGCCCGATCCCCGGCAAGTCCGCGGTCGGCATCGAGATCCCCAACACCGACCGCGAGATGGTCAACCTCGGTGACGTGCTGCGCCTGGCGGCCGCCGCCGAGGACGATCACCCGATGCTGGTCGCGCTCGGCAAGGACGTCGAGGGCGGCTATGTGATGGCCAACATCGCGAAGATGCCGCATGTGCTGGTTGCCGGTGCGACCGGTTCCGGTAAGTCGTCGTGCATTAACTGCTTGATCACTTCGGTGATGATGCGGGCGACCCCAGAGGACGTCCGCATGGTCCTCGTCGACCCCAAGCGCGTCGAGCTCACCGCCTACGAGGGCATCCCGCACCTGATCACGCCGATCATCACCAACCCGAAGCGGGCCGCCGAGGCGCTCCAGTGGGTCGTACGCGAGATGGATCTTCGCTACGACGACCTTGCCGCGTACGGGTACCGGCACATCGACGACTTCAACGAAGCCGTGCGCAACGGCAAGGTGAAGGCGCCGGAGGGCAGTGAGCGTGAGCTGCAGCCGTACCCGTACCTGCTGGTGATCGTCGACGAGCTCGCCGACCTGATGATGGTCGCGCCGCGTGACGTAGAGGACGCGATCGTGCGTATCACGCAGCTCGCGCGTGCGGCAGGCATCCACCTGGTGCTCGCCACGCAGCGGCCCTCGGTGGACGTCGTCACCGGCCTGATCAAGGCGAACGTCCCCTCACGGCTTGCCTTCGCCACGTCGTCGCTCGCCGACTCGCGCGTCATCCTCGACCAGCCCGGTGCCGAGAAGCTGATCGGCAAGGGCGACGGTCTTTTCCTGCCCATGGGCGCGAACAAGCCGACGCGTATGCAGGGCGCGTTCGTGACCGAGGACGAGGTCGCGGCGGTCGTCCAGCACTGCAAGGACCAGATGACGCCGGTCTTCCGGGAGGACGTCGTCGTAGGGACGAAGCAGAAGAAGGAGATCGACGAGGAGATCGGCGACGATCTCGACCTGCTGTGCCAGGCGGCCGAGCTGGTGGTCTCCACGCAGTTCGGGTCGACCTCGATGCTGCAGCGCAAGCTGCGGGTCGGGTTCGCCAAGGCCGGGCGGCTGATGGACCTCATGGAGTCGCGGGGCATCGTCGGGCCCAGCGAGGGATCCAAGGCTCGTGACGTTCTTGTGAAACCTGATGAGCTGGACGGAGTGCTTGCGGTGATCCGCGGGGAGGCTTAAAGGGAGTCCGGGGCGGAAACGGACGTGGTGGTCGCCTGGTGGCCGGGTGGGTGATGCGTCGATGTCGGATCGTGACTCACCCGTAAGGGATCATTGAGCAACCGTTCCCCTTCGGCGTACGTCAAGTTGAGGGAAGCGACAATCTCGTGCCCCACCATCAGCGTGTCCGGCCATTCTGATGGCGTATAAAGTCCCACCGCCCGGTTGCCCCACCCTTTCGTACCCCCCCTAGACTGAACCTCCAGCACAGGTGGCTTAAACGCTCGAAAGGCGCCCCCGTGTCCATCGGCAACTCCCCTGAAGACGAGCGTCCGTTCGAAGACGTGTCCGACGAAGCCCGCCCCTCGATCGGCCGTGCACTCCAGCAGGCACGTATCGACGCCGGGCTGACCGTCGACGACGTCAGCAGCGCCACCCGGGTCCGCATCGCCATCGTGCATGCCATCGAGGCGGACGACTTCGCTCCCTGCGGGGGCGACGTGTACGCCAGAGGCCACATCCGGACCCTGGCCAGGGCCGTCCACGTCGATCCGGCTCCGCTTCTCGCCCAGTACGACGACTCGCACGGTGGACGACCGGCGCCGACGCCGGCTGCCCCGCTGTTCGAGGCGGAGCGCATCCGTCCCGAGCGACGGGGGCCCAACTGGACCGCGGCCATGGTCGCCGCGATCGTCGCGGTGATCGGGTTCGTCGGGTTCACCGCGTTCAAGGGTGATGACGGCGGCGGCAAGTCGTCGGTCGCCGAGGGCGGCTCCACGCCGACCGCCGACAAGACCACACCCACCCCGAAGACCGACAAGCCCAAGGACCCGAAGCCGGAGCCGTCGGACAGCGCCATCGCCGCCGTCCCGCAGGACAAGGTCACCGTCCAGGTCACCGCCGTCGACGGCAGGAGCTGGGTCGGGGTCAAGGACCACAACGGCCGGCTGCTCTTCGACGACCTGCTCAAGCAGGGTGACTCCAAGACCTTCCAGGACAGAGAGAAGATCAACCTCGTCCTCGGTGACGCGGGTGCGATCGACCTGTACGTCAACGGCAAGAAGATCGATGACGACTGGCAGCCGGGCGCCGTGGAGCGCCTCACCTACACGAAGGGCGACCCGCAGGCCGGATAAGTCCGGCTGAAGGGGTGAGCTGAGGACGGGGTTGGCCAAGATCGGCCAACCCCGTCGACGTGGGGTGTCAGTGAGACAAAGTAGTCTTGAGCCCATGCCTGAACGCCGTACCGTCGCACTCGTCACTCTTGGCTGCGCCCGCAACGAGGTGGACTCGGAGGAGCTCGCAGGCCGTTTGGAGGCGGACGGCTGGGATCTCGTCGAGGACGCCGAGGACGCGGATGTCGCC
>JABFVM010000195.1 GCA_013362785.1 Streptomyces sp.
ATGACCGTCAACCTCGCCTGGCCGCGCGCTGCGGTGTACGACCCGGCGGGCGGGCACTGGTACTTCCAGTGGTTCACGGTGTTGTTCCTGGCGGTCACGGTGGGGCTGGGGTGCCTGTACCGGTGGCAGAGGGCATATCGAGGGCGCGTCTCGGAGAAGGGGGCCTCACCGGCAGTGCCCTCAGAACCCAGCTGATCGCCATCCCGCCTTCACCGCGATACCGCAGTCATCAGCAGTCCTTGCGGGTTGATCACAGTCCGGACTCCAGCCCGCACCTTGGCTCCAGGTGCCGGAGTGAGCTTCCACCTGGATGCGATGGCGGCCAGTGCGAGAACCGCTTGCATCATGCCGAAATTGTCCCCGATGCATTTTCGGGGCCCGCCACCGAAGGGAATGAACGCTGTCCTCTCCGCCTCGGTCCGCGACGTTTCGTCCCAGCGGCCCGGGTCGAAGTCGTCCGGCGCGGAAAAGTTCGTGGGCTGACGGTGTATGAGGTAGGGGCTGCAGATGATCGTCGTCCCCACCCCTATCTCGTAGCCGCCCAATTCTGTTTGCGTCGTGGTCACGCGAGTGAAAAGGCTCCCGGGTGGGTAAAATCGCAGGGTTTCCGTGATGATGTTCCGGGTGTACGTCAGGTCGGCCAGACAACGGCCAGTAGCCGGCGCCCCGGCCAGCACTGCGTCCACTTCCTTGTGCAGTGCGCCTTCGATGTCCGGCTGAGCGGCTATGAGGTGCAGAGACCAGGCGAGTGTTGCCGCGGTGGATTCCACGCCGGCGAAGAAGAAGATCATTGCCTGGTCGACCACCTCGTCGTCCGACAGCCGCTCTCCCTCCTGCGATGCCTCAAGGAGCGCCCCCAGGAGGTCCTTGTGGGTGGTGCCCTCGGAGCGACGTGTGTGGATGGCCGCCGTCAGCGCTTCACGGAGGTGAGCTCGCGCGGCACGGTAGCTCCGGTTGCCGGGAGTGGGGAGTTTCGCCATGGACGGCGGCAGGAACATTCTCCGGTAACTGCCGCGGGACAGTGTTCCGAAATCCCGAAGCATCGCGGAAAGCTCATTTTCCGGGAAGTTCTGGCCCAGTATCGAGGCGACGATGGTCCGTGCGGTGACCTCCTGCATCTCCGCGAGGACGTCGATGGTTTGTCCGTCCGCCCATCCGTCGATGGCCGAGTAGATCATCTCCGTCATCGTGTCGGCATATTGGGCCAGGCTTCCGCGGTTGAAGACCGGTTGAATCAGGCGGCGTTGACGTCGATGGGCCACATGCGGGCACAGGGCCAGCCCATTTCCGAAACCCTCCCTGACCCGGTCGTACAGCAGACCGCCCTTGTCGAACACTTTGTCGTTGAGCAGGACTTGACGTGTCAGTTGTGCGTCACACACGACCACGGCTGCCATGGGGCCGATTCGGACCTCCACGACGGTGCCGTGCGAAGCCAGCGAGCTCAGGAACGGCAGCGGAGAACGCAGCAGGGCCGGCGCGTGGCCGATCAGCGGAAAGGATCCTGGTGCCCGAGGAATGGTGGCCCGGATAGTCATGTGTTCCTCCCTGAGGCTGCGAGCGATCAGAGGTGCACGGGGCGAGGCGCGGGGGCGAAGCGTCGGCTCGTCTTGTGGAATTCCAGGCTTCCGCTCACCCAATTCCTGAGATTGGCGATGTACTTCTTTCCCTCGGTGCTGAGGTAGCGGGCGATGCGCTTCTCGGTGCGCAGGAACGTGGCCAGTTCGTCGTCGCGCCGCTTTCTGGTGTAGGTGATGGCCGCAGCGGTCTCGCACTGCCGTTGCTGTGCCACGGCAGTGATGAGGTTGGCGATCGCCGAGTGGTCTCCCTGTTCTTTCCAGTAGGAGAACAGGTCATTGTCCCAGGCAATGATGCGGTTGGCGGACCGGGAGAGCTGCTCCACGTCCGGATGGGCGCGTTCTTCCTCAGCCAGGTCGTAGCGGTTGAGCACGGGGAAGAGCGCGAAGCAGGTAAGGCAGCCGGAAGCCGACTCACGCATCGCTATGTAGTCGTCCAGGGCGGGAGTGCGTCCGGTGGCGCGGTACATGGTTTCCCACAGCTGCCCGTTCAGGTAGTCACGGACTGCTTCCGTCCAGCGGACGAGCTGGGCGGGCGTGGCGTGTTCGGCGATACGGCACCGCAGGTCGAACAGAGCGCGCGCGTAGTTCTCTTCGGGCTCCATGCCGGGCGTGAAGCCCGTCACGGCTCGCTTGAGTCGCAGTGTCAGATGGGCCATGTCCCACGCCTGGGCACCAGTGAACGCTTCGTCGCACACACCGTCGTCAAAGGCGTACAGCCACACGTACCAGTCCCCGGCCAGCCGGAGGAGGTGACGGTCCGCGTGCGGATTGGTCAGACCGAGCAGGGCCCCGATGTCGCATTTCTCGAGCCACTGACGTCGTTCGCCGGTCAGCAGCCCGTGCCCCTGCATCCACTGCACGGACGCGGCGAAGACGTCGCGGGCCCATGCGTTCTCCCGCACCAGGAAGGGTGTGGTCAGGCTGTCCTGAGTGCCACGGAGATGAGCATGAACGCGATCCGTCACCGTCACCCCATCCCGTAATTCCCCTCCCTCGCCGGGGCGGATGCGCGTACCCATCGCGTTCTTGTCCATGCTGAGCACCTCTTTCTGGTCGGCTTGTTCCTCGCGAGGTGTGCTGCGCTGCTTGCCGCGCACGGGCTCTTGAGGTAGCCGGGATGCGGTGCAGCAGCATCAGCCGCAGCGGATTCCCGGACGGGAAGAGCATGTGGCCGGCCACATCGCCGACGGATGGCCCCGATTCACGCGGTGGGGTCAACCCGCGAAGCTCCGCCTCGACAAGCCGGGCAGCGCATCCTCCAGGCCGGCGTGAGATCACCGTGGTGCGGCAGACGCCGGTGCAGCGGGTGGGACCTTCGAATTCGGTGTGGGTGCCTCCCGTCGGTTCCGTCGGATGGTTGCGCAGCGTGAGCGGAGGTCTCGGGTGGCGCGGTTCCGAAAGCCGACGCTAGGAAGCGATGGCGGGGCAGCGGAGATCTCGAAGTGGTCGGGGGTGACGTGCCTGCGGGTTGCGGTCAGGCCCGGGAGGTCGCGCGGAAATTCCTCGCCCTGCCAGGCCACGTACATCTGTCGGCCGTAGGCCATGTCCGTTTGCGCTGCCTGCGTGCCTGCGCACGGGCGGGCTCCAGGAGGCCCGAGGCAGTGGCGGCCACGGTGGGCGGTGACGGAACGAGTGGCACCACGGGCTCCCTCTTCCACGGCGGCGCGAACAGTACGCGCCACCTTCGGCCGTTACACCTTGTATCACATCGCAGTTCGGACCAGACCGGAAGTGGCCGCCGTTGATTCAGACATGAACATGTTGCACTCACATTTGAACAGTGCCCCCGATGGGGACGCGCGCCCCCCCTTTGCGGTCAAGGGTCTGAGCGGCGACCGAGGTGGGCCAAAGACCGGAACAGCTCGATACGCGCGTAGCGTGGCTGTCAGCGCCCCCTCGTAAGCTTGATCTCGATGACACGCAGACGCCCGGTCCCCCCTTCTCCCCTGCCGCAGCGCGACGGGGTCGATCCGGTGCGGGTGAAGTTGCCGCAGGGGGCGGCGTGGGCGACAGTGCGTGATCACCTGGTGGAGCGGCTCGCGGCGGGGGCGGGCGTGATCGACGGGATGCTGGACGCAGGACTGATCGTGGACGCCGACGGGCGTGCAGTGCCGCGTGACATGGCGTACGTGCCAGGCATGTTCGTGTGGTTCCACCGGGAGCTGCCGTACGAGGTGCCGGTGCCGTTCGCACTGAACGTCGTATACCGCGACGAGCACATCGTCGTCGTCGACAAGCCGCATTTCCTGGCCACGACACCGCGCGGCAGCCATGTCACGGAGACCGCGCTTGCGCGGCTGCGCCGGGAGCTGGGCCTGCCCACGCTGGGCGCCGCCCACCGCCTGGACCGGCTCACCGCCGGGCTGGTCCTGTTCACTGTGCGTCCCGCGGAGCGCGGCGCGTACCAGTCTCTGTTCCGCGACCGGCTCATCGCCAAGGAATACGAGGCAGTCGCCCCGTACGATCCGTCGCTCGCCCTGCCGCGCACCGTGCGCAGCCGGATCGTCAAGGAGCGTGGGGTCATGGCGGCGCGCGAGGTCGAAGGCGAGCCCAATGCCGTCAGCGACGTGGAGTTGCTGGAACGACGGGGCGATGGTCCGGCTCGCTATCGGCTGAGGCCCCACACCGGGCAGACGCACCAGCTCCGGGTGCACATGAGCACCTTGGGGGTGCCGATCCTCGGCGATCCCCTTTATCCCGTGGTGACCGACCCCGTGGCCGACGGTGACTTCCGGCGCCCGCTCCAACTGCTGGCGCGGGTACTGGAGTTCACCGATCCGGTCACGGGGCGCGAGCA
The DNA here is from genome assembly GCA_013362785.1 of Streptomyces sp. Lineage (GTDB taxonomy): Bacteria > Actinomycetota > Actinomycetes > Streptomycetales > Streptomycetaceae > Streptomyces. Next base: position 4,378 of record JABFVM010000195.1, read on the forward strand.
CCGGTTCGTCAGCCCGCGTGTGCTGCGGGCCTGGTCGTCATACGAGGAGTGGGCCGAGTAGCCCCGGTACCCCGGTCAGCTCAGTCGCCGCGCCACCAGCGCAGGAGGCGCCGGAACACGCCCGGCCGACGGGCCGGTTCGGGCATCGCCGCCGGCGTCGGAGCAGCGGGCTCCGCAGCCGTGGGCTGGGGCTGCGACGAGCTGGCCTGCCAGTTGGTCATGCGCTGCTGCGTCGCGGGGTTGATGGCGGGGCGCTGCTTGACGTCCTGCTGGGGCTTGGGCGCGAACTTGACCGGCAGTTCCACCAGATGCCGGTTCATGATGGACGACCGCCAGCGCAGCTCGTCCTCCTCGCAGGCGAGTTGGGCATCCGGAAGGCGGGTCAGCAGCGCGTCCACGCCGACGTCGGCGATGGCGCGGCCGATGTCCTGGCCCGGGCACTCGTGCGGGCCGCCGCTGAAGGCGAGGTGCGAGCGGTTGCCCTGCATGTTGGCCTTGAGGTCAGGGCGGACTCGCGGGTCCAGGTTGCCCGGCGCGATGGCGAAGACGAGGCCGTCGCCCTTGCGAATGCGCTGACCGCCCAGTTCGGTCTCCTGCTTGGCGACGTAGGGAAAGATGGTGCTGAACGGCGGCTCGTCCCACAGGGACTGCTCGACCGCCTCGGGCACCGTCATCTCGCCGCCCTTGAGCTGGGCGCGGAACCGCGGGTCGGTGAGTACCACGCGCAGTACGTTGGCGAGCAGGTTGGCGGTGGCCTCGTACGAGGTGATCAGGACGACGCGCAGGTGCTGGCCGACCTCCTCGTCGGTGAGCCGGGCCGGGTGGTTGATCAGGTGGCTGGTGAAGTCGTCCCTGGGTTCGGCCCGGCGGCTGACGGTGAGCCGCATCAGGACGTCCATGATGTACTCGTTGCTGGCGATGGCGGTCTCGGTGCCCTTGAGCAGGTCGCGGGCGGCCTGCACGATCCGGTCGCCGTATTCCTCCGGCATGCCGAGGATCTCGCACATCACCGCCATCGGCAGGTGCTCGGCGAACTGGCTGACCAGATCGGCCCTGCCTTCCTCGCAGAACCTGTTGACGAGTTCCTGGGTCGCGCGGTTGATGTAGCGGCGGATGCCCCGGTGGTCGATCGTCGACATGGCTCCGGTGACGGCGCCGCGCAGCCGCAGATGCTCGTCGCCCTCGGCGTGGCAGCAGATGGGCTGCCACGCGATGATCGGCATGAGCGGGTGATCGGGCTTGATCGTGCCGTCCTGCAGGGCCGTCCACAACCGGGTGTCACGGGAGAACTGCGAGGGAGTACGCACCGTGTGCAGGTTCTCGGCGTGGCCGAGCACCACCCAGACGGGCACGTCCTCGTGCAGCAGCGCCGGAGCCACAGTCCCGTGCTCGGTCCGGAGCTGCTCATACACGTCCCCCAGGTCCTCCGCCTCGGGGCCGTACAGCCGGCGCAGCCCACCGGGGCCGATGCCATGTGCGGGGCAGCCGGGGGGCGGGGTGGCCATGGGCTCACCCGTACCGGTCGGGAAGAGAGATTCAGGCGTCACGATGGTCGCTCCGAAGCTGAAGTGGTTCCGGTGTACAGGAGGGTGTGGGGGTACGGCTCGGTCGGTGCGTGGCTCACGCGGGTGCCTTCGCCGTTGCCAAGGCATGGAGGAAATGCATCAGGGTCATGAGGACGTCACGGCTGGAAGCCCGCCGTCGGACGTCGCAGTCGACGATGGGGATCTCCTCGGGCAGGTCGAGTGCCGTACGGAGTTCGGAGAGGGGGTAACGGGGCGCGTCCGGGAAGGTGTTGACGGCCACCACGAAGGGCACCCCGCACTCCTCCAGTCGCCCTATGACGTCGAAGCTGACCTCCAGGCGGCGGGTGTCGACCAGCACCACCGCGCCCAGGGCGCCTTCGAACAGTCCGTTCCACAGGAACCAGAAGCGCTCCTGGCCGGGGGTGCCGAAGAGGTACAGCACCAGCTGCTCGGTGATGCTGATGCGGCCGAAGTCCATCGCGACGGTGGTGGCCGTCTTGGTGTCCGAGCCGAAGTTGTCGTCGACGCCGATGCCGGCCTGCGTCATGGTCTCTTCGGTGGTCAGTGGCCTGATCTCGCTGACCGAGCCGACCATGGTCGTCTTGCCGACACCGAAGCCGCCCACGATCACGATTTTGACCGCGGCCTCGGCCGAGTGCGGCAGCTGATCCTCGGTCCGTGGACCGGGGACGATCTCAGAGCCTTTGAAGTCCATGCATCACCGCTTCGAGAATTGAACGGTCGGCGACGGCCTGGCGCACGATCGGGACGCGCGCCGTCACCAGCCCGGCCGTCAGCATGTCGGTGAGCAGGACCGTGATCATGCTGAACGGCAGGTTGAGATAGGCCGAGAGCTCGACCACCGACAGAGGAGTGGTACAGAGCCGGAGCAGCGCCGACTGTTCCGGCGTGGCGGAAGGCGGGGGCTCGGCGCGCGCCACGATTAAGGTGACGAGGTCGAGGTCCGCGTCGCGGTCGCCGCCGTCCGGGCCGGCCACCACGAAGAGCCGTTCCGGGTTCTTCTGCTTTCCGGGCTCGGTCGGCGTTGGAGGTGGTGGTGCTGAGGGGTGCCGCCGCTGGCGTTGCGGAGGAGTCATACGCGCTGCCCGTTGCGCCGGGGCGGACTGGTGAGATGGGCGCCGATGCGGGCGACGAGGTCGGACATGCGGTTGCTCATGCGGCCGGGTTCGGCGAACGTGTCGGAGAGCACGGCGAGATAGGCGTTGGCGCCGGCGGCCATCAGATAGAAGTAGCCGCCCTTGATCTCGATGAGGACCATCTTCATCGTGCCGTCGCTCTTGGGGATCTCCGAGGCGACGGCGCTCGCCAGGCTCTGCAGGCCGGCGCAGGCCGCGGCGACGCGGTCGGCGGTGTCCGGGTCGCCGCCGTAGCGGGCGATGCGCAGTCCGTCGGCGGAGAGCACCACGATCATCTGGATGCCCGGTACGCCGTCGTGGAGCTCCTTGAGCATCCAGTCGAAGTTGGCGCGCTGCTGGATCACTTGAGGTCCCCCTCGTCATCGGCCTCGGGGCGGGCCGGTTGGGTTCGCGGTTGGAGAGTGAGCGGGTCGGGCTTGTCCTTGAGCCCGTTCCAGAACGCCTCGACCCAGGCTCCGGGTACGGGCTCGTCCTCCGCAGGCTCGGGCTCGGGCTCGGGCCTGCGGGTCGACCAGATGGTGGGCCGGCCCTCGCGTTCGGCCTGCTCGATGGCCGCCTGCTCGGCGATCCGCTTGCTGAGCGGCGTCTTGACCCGGCTGCGACGCTGCGGCAGCCCGTTGGCGGTCCATTCGGTGACGACGGGGACGTCGTCCTCCATGGAGACCGCGGCGGGGATCTTCGGGCTGGTGGGACGCCGCTTCTTGGGGGCGCGCTTGGGACCTTCGAGCGCGTCGGGGTCGTCGGCCTTGGGCGCCGACCCGGCACCGATCCCATGGGCGAGTCCGGGCGCGGGGTCGGTGGTCATCATGTCGCGCGGCACCACGAGGACGGCACGGACGCCGCCGTACGCGGAGGAGCGCAGTGAGACCTGCATGTTGTAGGCGGTGCACAGGCGGCCGACGACCGCCAGGCCCAGGCGCGGGGACTCGCCGAGGTCCTGGAGGTCGGTGCCCTGCTTGGCCTGTTCGAGCATGCCCTCGACCCTGGCGCGGGCCTCCTCGCTGAGGCTGACGCCGGCGTCCTCGATCTCGATCGCCACACCGGTCTGCACCTCGGTGGCGGTGACGTGCACCTTGGTCTGCGGCGGCGAGTAGCGGGTGGCGTTGTCGAGGAGTTCGGCCGCGGCGTGGATGATCGGCTCGACGGAGACGCCGGCGATGTTGACCTTGGCGATGGAGTCCAGGCTGATCCGGCGGTACTCCAGGATCCGGGACATGGCGCCGCGCAGCACGCTGTACAGCGGGACGGGCTCGGGCCACTGCCGGCCCGGGCGACCGCCGCCGAGCACGGAGATGGAGTCGGCGAGGCGGCCGATCAGCATGGTGCCGTGGTCGATGCGCAGGAGGTCGTCGAAGACCTCGGGGTTACGGCCGTGGTCCTCCTCCATCTCCCTGAGTTCCACGGCCTGTTGGTGGACGATCGACTGGACCCGGCGGGCGATGTTGACGAAGGAGCGCTGGGCGGAGTCGCGCAGGGCCTCCTCGTGGTCGACGATGTCGAGCATCGACTCCACCAGCCCGAGCTGCACGCGGGAGAGCCGGGTGTACGACGGGTCGATCTCGCCGAGGTCGCGCATCACCTCATAGGGTGACGCGCCACAGCGCAGCCGGTGGATCGCGGCGGGGGTGATCTCCGTGGCGAGCCGGGTCATCTCCTCGTCGTGGGCGGCGACGCGCCGTTCCAGATACGCGGTGTGACGGGCGTGCTCGGCCCGCAGGTCCCGCAGTACGCGGCCGCGGCGCACCGCTTCGGCCGCGGATGCCAGCACCAGCAGCAAGGCCACGGCACCGCACACGCCGACGGCCGTCCGAGCCGGCTCCGTCACTACGGCGACGGCGGCTCCGGTTGCCGCGGCCATCACTATGGCGGGCAGCAACAGGACGCGCGCGTACGGAAGTTCACGGCGACGGGTCGGGGATTGAACGCTCACCATGTGGGCCCTCTGAAATGAATCGGGTGGGTGTAGGGGGAGCTTGCAGCGGGGTACGTCATGGGTATGTCGGAATCTTCTGCATGTTTGGGAACAAGCGCACGAATACGCCTCAACTCGGTGCGCTGCGGGCGAGCTTAGTCCGACCGGATCATCGCCGTGTCATATTCAGCAAGCACCTGAAATGGGGTGTGCGCGAGTAGTACTCTCGGCTCCATTTATACGCTTGGCATACATTCGAACACTGCGCGTTACGGCGTGTGGGCGTGCGAAAAACACTCACCGTGACGGGTGAAGACGTTCAGATCCCCGCGATGCGCAGTGCCGCGTCCGCCGTCGCCCCGGCGAAAACCGACACCGGGCGCTCCGGATCGGAGCGGTGGACGAGGATGACGCTCTCGATCAGCCCGAAGACCAGATCGGTACGCAGATCCAGCTCGCCCTTCGCGAGCGCGCCGCCCGCGGCCGTGGCGGCGAGCAACTGGCGGTAGGCGTCCTTGAGTTCGGCGCGCACGGCATGGAAGCCGGCGAAGCGTTCGGCGCGCACCTCGGGCAGCAGGTACAGCCCGCCGAGGTTGTGCGGCCCGGAGCACAGCAGCTCCACGTCGGCGCGGCACAGTTCCCGCAGCCGGCCCTCCGCCGGGGTCGTGTCGTCGGCGAGGAGCTCACGGGCGTACGCGAGCGAGGGCGTGACCGTGGACTCCAGGAGCTCGGCGAGGAGTTCCTCCTTGCCGGAGACGTAGTGGTACATGGACGCCTGGCGCATACCGGCGCGCTCGGCGACGGCGCGGGTGGTGGTGGCGGAGTAGCCCCGGGTGGTGAACAACTCGGCGGCGGCCGCGAGGAGTTCGGCACGCGGCTCCAGCCCGCTGTCGGGCCGCCGGGCGACCCGCGGCCGGCCGACCCGTCCGCTTCCCGGCCCACCTGACGTACCCATGGGTTCGATCCTCGCACACCGGGGCGTACGGCGATCTTCGCGACGGCTCGGACGGCGCGCGACGCTGCCGTGCGGGACCTGGGACTTGCGTGAAGGCGGCGGCGTCCGGGTAGGCAGCGGGCGCCCCGGTAACCGCTCGGCAACACCCAGGCAATCCCCCCGAACCAGCCCACCCCTAATTTCTGTCGAGCGACAGAAATGAATCCGGAGACCGACACCCGACGACACCCGAGCCGGAGGTCCCGCGCATGGCGACAGAGACCACTCACGGAGCCCGTGACCACGCCCGCGCCCAGGAGGGAGCCCGGGCCGAGGCGATGCCCGTCGTACCCGCCCGGAACTGGCCCGAGCCGCCGTGTGCGGCGGAGCATCTGGTGTGGGCCGAGACGGTGGCGGGCGGCAACTACACGCACCGGGTGCTGGCCCGCGGCACGGAGCTGCGGCTGACCGATCTGCGCGGCGACGCCTGCGCGCATCTGCTGCTGTACGCGGCCGACCGCCCCTGGGAACGGCTGAACGTAGCCGACACGGTGAAGGTGCAGTGGAACGCCTACCTGGGCGAGAACCGGCTGCTGCTGTCGGACCAGGGCCGCGTCCTCGCCTCGGTCGTCGCCGACAGCTCCGGCCGGCACGACGCGCTGTGCGGCACCTCCACCCTCGTACGCAACACCGGGCGCTACGGCGACGGCACCCCGCAGTCCACTTCCCCCGCGGGCCGCGAGCTGTTCAAGGTGGCCGCGGCGAAGAACGGTCTGGAGCCCCGGGACCTGCCTCCGTCGCTGTCCTTCTTCCAGGGCGTGCAGGTACGCGAGGACGGCACCCTCGACTTCACCGGCTCGGCCGGGCCCGGCGGCAGCGTGACCCTGCGCGCCGAGCAGGACGTGACCGTGCTGATCGCCAATGTGCCGCATCCGGCCGACCCCCGCCCCGAGTACGTCAGCACCCCGCTGGAGGTGCTCGCCTGGCGTGCGGCGCCGACCGGCCCCGAGGACCCGCTGTGGCAGGCCACGCCCGAGGGCCGCCGCGCCTTCCTGAACACCGCCGAACACCTCGCCGCGAGGGGGATCGCATGAGCATGAGGAGGACCTCCACCGTCGTTCCCGCCCGTGCCGCCTGGTCGTCCGTGATCCGTACCGGCGGGACCCTGACCATCACCGATCTGCACGGCAACCAGGCCGTCGACTTCCTCGTGTACGACGCCCACGACACGTCGGTCCGCTACAGCGCCCCCGACACGATCCACGCGCAGGGCGGCATCTTCCTCACGACGGGAAGTGTGCTGATGTCCAACGAGCACACCCCGCTGATGACGGTCGTCGCCGACGAGGTCGGGCGGCACGACACCGTCGGCGGCGCCTGCTCCAAGGAGTCGAACACCCTTCGCTACGGCCATCACACCTGGTCGCAGCACGCGTGCGTGGACAACTTCCTCGCCGAGGGCGCCAAGTACGGCCTGGGCAAGCGCGATCTCGTCTCCAACGTCAACTGGTACATGAACGTGCCGGTCGAGAAGGACGGCACCCTCGGCATCGTCGACGGCATCTCGGCGCCGGGGCTGTCGCTGGCCCTGCGCGCCGAGCGCGACGTCCTGGTCCTCGTCTCCAACTGCCCGCAGATCAACAACCCCTGCAATGGCTTCGACCCGACGGCCGTGCAGATGACGATCACGGAGCCGGGCGCCGGAGCCGCGGCGGGCGGGGCGAGCGAGGCGGGCGGCGCATGAGCTTCGGCACGCTGCTCGTCGCCAACCGGGGCGAGATCGCCGTCCGGATCATCCGCACGGCCCGTGAACTGGGCCTGCGCACGGTCGCGGTGTACTCCGACCCGGACCGCTCGGCACCCCACGTCCGGCTCGCCGACAGGGCGGTACGGCTCGGCCCGGCGCCCGCGAAGGAGTCGTATCTCGACGCGGACCTGGTGCTCAAGGCGGCCAAGGACAGCGGGGCCGGGGCGATCCATCCCGGCTACGGCTTCCTGTCCGAGGACGCGGCGTTCGCCCGGCGCTGCGAGGACGCCGGGATCGTGTTCGTCGGGCCGACGCCCGGGCAGCTGGAGCTGTTCGGCGCCAAGCACACGGCGCGGGCCGCGGCGCAGGCGGCGGGCGTGCCGCTGGCTCCGGGGACGGGACTGCTGGGGTCGCTCGCCGAGGCACTCGAAGCGGCCCGGGTCATCGGCTATCCCGTCATGCTCAAGGCGACCGGGGGCGGGGGCGGTATCGGCATGTCGGCATGCCGGTCCGCCGATGAACTGACCGAGGCCTGGGAGCGGGTGCGCCGGATCGCCGCCGCCTCCTTCTCCGCCGACTCCTCGTCAGATGTCTTTCTGGAGCGGCTCGTCGAGCGTGCCCGCCATGTCGAGGTGCAGGTCTTCGGCGACGGCGAGGGCACGGTGGTCACCTTCGGCGACCGGGACTGCACCCTGCAACGGCGCCACCAGAAGGTCGTGGAGGAGGCACCGGCACCAGGACTTCCCTCGCATGTTCGCGAGCAACTGACCGCAGCAGCCCGCGACTTGTGTGCTTCTGTCGGCTACCGCTCCGCCGGAACCGTCGAGTTCGTGTACGACGCCGCCCGCGAGGAGGCGTATTTCCTGGAGGTCAACACCCGCCTCCAGGTCGAGCACCCGGTCACCGAGGAGATCTACGGCGTCGACCTGGTCGCCTGGATGCTCCGCCTGGCCCGCGGCGAACGGGACGTCGTCCGCGCCCCCGGCGCCCCGCGCGGCCACGCCGTCGAGGCCCGCCTCTACGCCGAGGACCCCTCACGCGAACACCGGCCCGGCACGGGCCTGTTGACGAGGGTGGAGTTCCCGAGCGGGGTACGGGTCGACGGCTGGGTCGAGACGGGCACCGAGGTGACGACGTCGTACGACCCGCTGCTCGCGAAGATCATCGCGTACGGCCCCGATCGCGCCCACGCGCTGGAGCGGCTGGACGAGGCGCTGGCCCGCACCCGTGTCGACGGCATCGAGACCAACCTCGGCCTGGTGCGGGCGGCACTGGCCGACCGGGATTTCCGCGAGGCCGCCCACTCGACGGCGACCCTGGCGACCGTGACCGACCCGACGCCCCGTATCGAGGTCGTCTCCGGCGGCACCCTCACCACCGTGCAGGACTGGCCCGGCCGCACCGGCCACTGGCAGGTCGG
>JABFVM010000466.1 GCA_013362785.1 Streptomyces sp.
GCGCGGGAAGCCTCCGGTCGAGCCCGTCACGCTCAAGATCCTGGTGGCCGGCGGCTTCGGCGTGGGCAAGACCACCCTCGTCGGCGCCGTCAGCGAGATCAGGCCGCTGCGCACCGAGGAACTGCTCACCGAGGCCGGCCGCCCGGTCGACGACACGAGCGGTGTCGAGGGCAAGCGCACCACCACCGTGGCCATGGACTTCGGCCGCATCACCCTGCGCGAGGACCTGGTCCTCTACCTCTTCGGCACGCCCGGCCAGGAGCGGTTCTGGTTCATGTGGGACGAGCTCTCGGAGGGCGCGCTCGGCGCCGTCGTCCTCGCCGACACCCGGCGGCTTGAGGACTGCTTCGCGGCCGTCGACTACTTCGAGCGGCGGTCCATACCCTTCCTCGTCGGCGTCAACTGCTTCGAGGGAGCCTCCCGTTACCCGGCGGAGGACATCCGGCAGGCGCTCGACCTCGACGAGGGCGTACCGCTGCTGCTGTGCGACGCGCGCGACCGGGAGTCCGTCAAGGAGATCCTCATCGGTGTCGTCCAGCACGCGATGGCGTACCAGGCGGACCGCCGCCAGACCGTCACCACCTGACGCCCGGCGCACGCGCACGGCCCGTACCCCCGCCGACTGGGGTACGGGCCGCGGCTCTTGGACACGCGCGCGTGGCTCAGCGACCTGCGCGCGGGTCGTCCGCGTCAGTTGTCGCCGTCCTCCTGCCAGCCGAAGCTCTTCTCCACCGCCTTGCGCCAGTTGTGGTACTCGCGGTCACGGTCCTGGGCGCTCATGGCGGGCGTCCACTCGACGTCCTTGGCCCAGTGCGCCTTGAGTTCGTCGAGGTCGTTCCACACCCCGGTGGCCAGCCCCGCTGCGTACGCGGCGCCCAGGCAAGTCGTCTCGGAGATCTTGGGCCGGATGACCGGCACGTCGAGCACGTCCGCCTGGTGCTGCATGAGCAGGTTGTTCTTCGTCATGCCGCCGTCGACCTTCAGGGTCGTGATGTGCACCCCGGAGTCCTGGTACATGGCGTCCACGACCTCGCGGGTCTGCCAGCTCGTCGCCTCCAGCACCGCGCGCGCGAGGTGTCCCTTGGTGACGTAGCGCGTCAGACCGGTGATGACACCGCGCGCGTCGGAACGCCAGTACGGCGCGAACAGGCCGGAGAAGGCGGGCACGATGTACGCGCCGCCATTGTCGTCGACGCTCTCCGCGAGGGGCTCGATCTCGTCGGCGGTGCGGATGATGCCGAGCTGGTCGCGGAACCACTGGACGAGCGCGCCCGTTATGGCTATAGCCCCCTCCAGGCAGTACACCGGCGCCTCACTGCCGATCTTGTAGCCCATAGTCGTCAGCAGCCCGCTCTTCGACGGCACCGGGCGGTTGCCCGTGTTGAGCAGCAGGAAGCTGCCCGTGCCGTACGTGTTCTTGGCCGTGCCCACGTCGTAACAGGCCTGCCCGAACACCGCCGCCTGCTGGTCGCCCAGAGCCGAGGCGACCGGCACACCGGCCAGCTGCCCGACGGCGGTCCCGTAGACCTCGGAGGACGACTTGATCTCCGGCAGGACGGCCTCGGGCACGTTCATCGCGGACAGGATCGAGGAGTCCCACTGGAGGGTCTCCAGGTTCATCAGCATGGTGCGGCCGGCGTTCGTCACGTCGGTGACGTGGTGGCCGCCGTCCGTGCCGCCGGTGAGGTTCCAGATCAGCCAGGAGTCGATGGTGCCGAAGGCGATCTCGCCGCGCTCGGCGCGGGCCCTCAGGCCAGGCACGTTGTCCAGCAGCCAGGCCGCCTTGGGGCCGGAGAAGTAGCTGGCCAGCGGTAGCCCGGTCTGCTCACGGAAACGATCCTGCCCGTCCGAGCCGCCGAGCTGGTTGCACAGCGCCGCCGTACGGGTGTCCTGCCACACGATCGCGTTGTGCACCGGCTTGCCCGTCGCACGGTCCCACAGGACCGTCGTCTCACGCTGGTTGGTGATACCGAGCGCACTGAGCTGATCGGTGCGCAGACCCGCCTTCGCGATCGCGCCCGCCACCACCGCCTGCACCTTCGACCAGATCTCGGTGGCGTCGTGCTCCACCCAGCCGGGCTTGGGGAAGATCTGGCGGTGCTCGCGTTGGTCGACGGCCACGATGGCGCCGTCCTGGTTGAAGATGATGCAGCGGCTTGAGGTCGTGCCCTGGTCGATAGCGGCGACGAACTTGTCCGTCATGACGTCCCCTTCGTCAGATCCTTCAGAACGCTGCGTTGAAGATGACCCCGGACAGCACTCCGCCGATCAGCGGTCCCACCACCGGGATCCACGAGTAGCCCCAGTCCGAGGTGCCCTTGTTGGGAATCGGGAGCAGGGTGTGGACGATGCGCGGACCCAGGTCACGGGCCGGGTTGATGGCGTATCCGGTGGGACCACCGAGCGACAGACCGATGCCGACCACCAGGAACGAGACGATCAGGATCGCCGTGCCCGACACGCCCAGCCCCTTGGTCAGACCGAACGCCAGGATCGGCAGCACCAGGGCGATGGTCGCGATGATCTCGGTCATGAGGTTCGCGACGACGTTGCGGATCGTGGGCGCGGTGGAGAAGATCCCGAGCGTCGGCTGAGCGATCTTCTCGTCGGCATTGGCCTGGAACTGCGCGAAGTAGACCAGCCAGCACAACACGGCACCGAGCATCGCGCCGACCATCTGGCCCGCGATGTAGATGTGCACCTTGTCCCAGTTCCCGGTGTCGATGGCGATCCCGATCGTCACGGCGGGGTTGAGCTGCCCGCCGGACAGCGGTGCGGCGGTGTACGCGCCGGCCATCACACCGAATCCCCAGCCGAACGCGATGACGACCCAGCCCGCGTCCTTCGCCTTGGAATAGTTGAGTACGACGGCGGCGACCACTCCGGCCCCGAAGAGGATCAGAATCGCGGTACCGATGACCTCACCGAGGAAAATGTCTCCGTTGCTCATGGCGGCTCCTAGGCCCTGGCCGGGACGATCGGCCCCGGTTTCTCCGTGCGGGGTGCGTTTCCCATGGCGACTTCATGGCGACTTCAGCCGAAGGCAGGGAGGGGCCTGCGCCCCGCCCGGCGTCCGTGACGAGCGTGCCGTCGCAGCCGACTCGCCCGTGGGGGAAGGGCCTTGGTCCAGGGCGGAACCGCGCGGCGCAGTGCGTGGATACGCCGAGAATGTACGGCGATGTCGACCGACACCGGGAAGTGTTCACCGGCGTCCAAGGGGCGTCAAGGTCGCGGACGTCAACGGTTGGGGGCGCACCGACAGGCCACGGATCGTCGCCGACGCGGCTCGTGGCACGCCCGTTCGGGGTGGGACGGACATCGAGGCCCTGCTGAGGCCGGCAGGGAGGCCAGTTCCTGCTGAACCCGGCAGGGGTCGAAGGCCATGGCTGTTCTTGAGGCCGTACGGACGCCTTTCGGCGCCGGCCGACCTGCTAGGAAAAGGCTCTCACCCCTTGCTCGGGTCCGCCACCGCCCACTCGGCACGGGCGGGCTCCGCCTTCCCACCGCGAAGGATCTCGTGCCCGGCCAGCCCCGCGCGGCCGATCACCCAGCTCGCCCCACTGAGCGATTTCGCGGCCTTCTTCAGCGGCGCCAGACAGGCTGCCGCCTGCCGGTGGTCCTGCACACTCCCGGGCTCGCACACGACCGTGGCCAGGGACAAGGTGACAGGAAGCCCGCCCGCCGACCAGGGCGCGTCCAGCACGGAGGCCGCCAGCGGGCTCAGCCCCTCCGGATCGGCGAGCACCAGGAAGTCGTCCCCGCCGATGTGGCCGACCCGGGTGCTGCCGGACGCCGCTTGCTGCAGCGCCCGTCCGACCGACCGGATCAGCTCGTCGCCCGCCGCGAACCCGGCTCCGTCGTTGACCTGCTTGAAGCCGTCCACGTCCAGCCAGCTCAGTGCGAACGTCCGCCCGTCCGCGATCCGCCGGTCCACCTCACCGGTGATCGCGTCCGAACCGGGCAGCCGGGTCAGGGGATTGAGCCCCGCCGCCTCCTCGACCTGGGTTTCTGCGAGGGCCCGCACGAGGTCCGCGAGCCGTACGACGCCCACGCACCGGCCGTACCGGTCGACCACCGCCACATCGTCCGACGTGCGGTCCCGGTCGCCGACCGCGACCACGTCCAGCACCTCCCACGCGGTGGCGTCGACGCCCACCGTGCGCGGCGGGTCTCCGAGCTTCGCCGCGGGCCGGTCGGCGTACAGGGCGTGGCCGTAGCGGCCCGACATCGACAGCAGGAAGCGGGAGCGATGCACCGACCGCAGCGGCACGCCGTCCGGGTCGACCAACAGCACCCCGGACACGTCCGGCGACCCGGTCAGCAGCGCCCGCACCTGGCCCGCGGAAGCGGTAGCGGGCAACAGTGCGGCCGGCCGCACGAACTCCAGCACCGACGGCCCCGAGCGGGTCGTCACCGCCAGCCCGGGGGAGCGCGGCGGAACGTATACCTCCGCCGCGGGCAGCCGAGCCGGCGGAGCGAACAGCTCCCCCTGAGCCAGCTGCGCACCGGCCGACTGCGCGGCCGCGCACTGCAGTTCCGTCTCCACGCCCTCCACGCACAGCAGCGCCGGCAACTGGTCGCACAGCGTCCGCATCGCCCGCACCGCCGCCGGGCGCAGCAGCATGGACGCGTCGAGCTTCATCAGGTCCGGTGCCATGTCGGTGAGCAACCGCAACGGAAGATCCCCGTCGCCGACGCCGTCCGCGCTGATCCGGAATCCGAGATCACGCAGCGAGCCGATCGCCTCCAGCAGTGCCTGATGAGGCACATGCGTGTACGGCGGACCCACGTCGATCGTCACCTCCCACGGGAGCCGCCCCGCCGCACGCACGGCGTCGTGCAGCGGTGTGAGCCCGCCGAGGTCGGCGAGGGTACCGGCGAACACATTGACGTACAGAGGCAGCAACGTCTCCTTCCGAGCCGCCGCGCGGAACGCCAACACCGCCAGCCGGCCGTCGAGTTCGGGGTCACGGCGGGCCTCGGCCAGGACGTCGCCGGTCTCCGGGCGGGCGAGTATCTCCAGCCCCGCCACCCCGCCGGTCGTCAGATTGACCACCGGTTGGAAGGCGAAGCGGAGAGTATCCGTCCAGGAGTCCACGGCAGCATGATGGCGCCGCTGGAGCACGCCCAAGCCCAGTTCATGAGACGTTCACGCAGGATTCCGGGTTGGTCACACACCGTAGACATGCCTGGCCCGTGCCCGGTCGTACGACGATGACGCCACGCGCAGGACCGGATCCTCGTGCCCACCGAGCCGCCGCGCCTCACCTCACCGCGATCACCGCCGATCCGTGCCCGAACAGTCCCTGGTTGGCCGCGATCCCCACCTGTGCCCCGGCGACCTGCCGTCCAGCCGCAGCCTCCCTCAACTGCCAGGTCAGTTCGCAGACTTGGGCGATCGCCTGGGCCGGCACCGCCTCTCCGAAGGAGGCCAGCCCGCCGCTCGCGTTCACGGGTATGCGGCCGCCGAGCGCCGTCGCGCCCTCCCGCAGCAGCTTCGCGGCCTCTCCCTCGCCGCACAGCCCCAGATCCTCGTACCACTGCAACTCCAGCGCGGTGGACAGGTCGTAGACCTCCGCGAAGGACAGCTCCTCCGGCCCGATGCCCGCCTCCTCGTAGGCCGCCCGCGCGATCGATGCCCGGAACGTGTCGGCCGCCGGTCGCACCGCCACCGCGGAGTCCGTCGCGATGTCGGGCAGATCCAGGACCGTGTTGGGATAGCGCGGCGTCACGGTGGACACCGCCTGGATCCGCACCGGATCCGGGCCCCCGTGCCGACGCGCGAACTCCATGCTCGCCAGCACCAGCGCCGCCCCGCCGTCCGAGGTGGCGCAGATGTCGAGCAGCCGCAGGGGATCGGCGACCACGGCGGACGCGGCGACCTCCTCGGCGGTGACCCGCTTGCGGTAGCGCGCGTGGGGATTGAGCGCGCCCAAAGCGGCGTTCTTCACTTTGACCTGTGCGAAGTCGTCCGGGGTGTCCCCGTGCAGTGCCATCCGCCGCCGCGCGTACAGCCCGAAGTACGTCGGATTGGTCGCTCCCAGGACTCGGAACCGCAGCCAGTCCGGATCGTCCGGCCGGTCGCCGCCGGCAGGCCGGAAGAACCCCTTGGGAGCCGCGTCGGCGCCCACCACGAGCACCACGTCCGCCAGCCCCGAGAGTATCTGCGCCCGCGCGGCGTTGACCGCCTGCGCGCCGGACGCGCACGCCGCGTACACGCTCGTGACCCGGGCACCCTGCCAGCCCAGCGCCTTCGCGAACGTGGCCCCGGCGACATACCCCGGATAGCCGCCGCGCACCGTGTCCGCACCGACGATCGACCCGATGTCCCGCCACTGCAGCCCCGCATCGGCGAGCGCCCTACGGGCCGCCACCGCCCCGTACTCGACGAAGCTGCGCCCCCACTTGCCCCAGGGGTGCATGCCCACGCCGAGCACCGCCACCTCATCCGTCATGCCGTCACCCCCGCCGGTCGCCACTGCCAGGTCGTCCAGATCGTCTCCGCGTCCTCATGGAGCACGCCGGGGACGACCTCCACCTCCATGCCCACCGCCAGATCGGCGACGGTTACCCCGGGAGCCGCCTGTCCCAGCACCACGAGGCGCTCGGCCGACAGCTCCACAGCGATCAACGTGTGCGGCTCCCACGGAAGTTCCGGATCGGTCACATAGGGTGACGGAGGTCGGTACCGGCTGTCCGTGTACGACCAGACGCGCCCGCACCGCGAGAGCGGCACCTCCTCCAGGTTGCCGCCCGGGCATTCCGGATTCCGGCAGTGCGCGTCCTCGCGGGGAAAGAACACCGAGGTGCAGACCGAACAACGAGTACCGAGGAGCCGGAAGTCGTCCCTTTCGCCGACGAACCACCCGGCGACCACAGGTGTGCGCGTACGTGACATAGCCCCTCCCGGCCGGGATCTGACGGAACGTCAGAAGTGTGGCACGGGCAATCGGAAAGCGGCAGGGCGGCCTCAAGGGTCGACCGCATCCGATCGCTTCCCCGACGGAACACATTCCTGATAGATGCAGGAGACATGACACGACTCTCGATCGCCGTGCGAGGACTGGTCACCACGCTCGCCACCCTGCTGGCCGTCACCGCCACCCCCGCCACCGCCCAGGCGAAGACCGGGCCCAGAGCGCCGAAAGACTTCGTGGCGCTGAGAACCGTGGATCCCACCATCATCGAGGAGATGCGGTACTTCACCCCGCACAACTTCGTGGGCGAGCGCATCGACGGCTACCGACAGCCCCTCTGCATCCTCACCCGACCCGCCGCCGAGGCCCTCCACAAGGCCCAGAAGCAGCTGCTTCGCAAGGGCTACACGCTCAAGGTGTACGACTGCTACCGGCCGCAGCCCGCCGTCGACCACTTCGTCCGCTGGGCCGAGGACCTCGACGACGAAGCCATGAAGAAGGAGTTCTACCCGGACGTCGACAAGACCCGTCTGTTCGTGGACGGTTACATCGCGGAGAAATCCGGCCACAGCCGCGGCTCGACCATGGACCTGACGATCGTCCGGCTACCGGCGAAGCCCACCAGGCCCTACGTGCCAGGAGAGCCCCTCGTGCCCTGCTACGCACCCCGGAGCGAACGCTTCCCCGACAACTCCGTCGACATGGGCACCGGCTACGACTGCTTCGACACCCTCTCGCACACCCTCGACCCGCGCATCCAGGGCGAACAGCGCACCAACCGGCTGTTGCTCAAGGGCACCCTCGAAACCCTCGGATTCGTGAACCTCGCCGAGGAATGGTGGCACTACACCTACAAGCCGGAGCCGTATCCGGACACCTACTTCGACTTCCCCGTGTCCTGGAAATCCCTGACCAAGCGGTAGTGACCGGCCCCCGGAAGACGCCCTTCCACTGATCGGATACAGTCCGCCGCGTGTCCGAATCTCAATACTCCGTTCCCAACTCCGCAGCGGACTCCCACTGTTCGACCTGCGGCGCGCCCTACGGAGAGGGCGTCTCCGGCTGGCCGCGCACCTGCCCGGTGTGCGGCGCCGTGGCCTACCGCAACCCGCTGCCGGTAGCGATCGCGCTCCAGCCCGTGTACGACACGAAGGGCACCGCCCTTGTCGTCATCACCCGAACCGTGGCCCCCGCGCGCGGAGGCATCGCCCTGCCCGGCGGCTACATCGACGACCGTGAGGACTGGCGTCAGGCCGTCGTCCGCGAACTCAAGGAAGAGACCGGCATCGACGCGGCCGGTCGCGACGTACGTCTCGTCGACGCGATGAGCTCACCCGACGGGCACCTGCTGCTGTTCGGCCTTCTTCCGGAACGCCCCGCCGACCGCCTGCCGCCCTCGGCCGCCACGAACGAGACCGAGGGCTGGCATCTCCTGCGCAGGCCTGAGGAGCTCGCCTTCCCGCTGCACACACTGGCCGTACGGGCGTTCTTCGAGGGCCGTTACATCTGACCTCAACGCTCGCCGAGCCCTCTGACGCGCACCGGACGAGGAGACGGGATCACACCGTCCTCGCGCTCCAGCTCGACGACAGGCTTGCGCCCCTCCCAGCGGGTGACATAGCGCTCGATCTCCGGCTCGTCCCAGCCGTCACCCATGTCCGGCACTACCAGTCCGCCGCCGGTACGTCCCCGGGCGGGCGCCCACACCTCCAGTTCCAGCCCGCCGTCGTCCCCACGCACGGGGACGACGGCGCCAGAGCGCGCCAGCACCGGGACACGCGACAAGGGCGCGTCGATGACCACCTGCCCCGGCCCTTCGTACGCCCGCTCCGTCGCCGTGTCGTACCAGCGCCCCCGCGGCAACTGCACCGCACGCCGCTCGGCTCCCGGATCCAGCACCGGTGCCACCAGCAGACAGTCGCCCAGCAGAAACGCATCCTCACAATCGCGCAGCGCGCGCTCCTCGGGCGCCGACCACCACAGCGGACGCACATACGGCGCCCCCGTCCGCCGGGCCAGATGCGCCAGCGTCACGAAGTACGGCAACAGCCTCCGCCGCTCGACGAGCGCCACGCGCGCGTGCTCCAGCACTTCGGGACCGAACTCCCATGGCTCCCTGCGCCCCGCCCGCAGACTCGCATGCGTACGGAACAGCGGCAGATACGCCGCCAGCTGCAGCCACCGCAGATACAGCTCCGGCGAAGGACTCCCGTCGAACCCGCCCACGTCCGGCCCCGAGTAGGGCACCCCGCACAGCCCGAGGCCCATGACCAGCGACAACGACGCCCGCAGCCCGGGCCAGCCGGTGGCCACGTCGCCGGACCAGGTGCCCCCGTAACGCTGCATGCCGGCCCAACCGGACCGCGAGAACACGAAGGGCCGCTCCTCGGGCGCCAGAGCGCGCAATCCCTCGTAGCCCGCCCTGGCCATGCACAGGCCGTAGACGTTGTGCGCCTCCTGATGGTCACCGCCCCGCCCCTCCAGGGAGTGCCGGGCCGAACGCGGCAGTGTCGACTCCCCGAAGGCCGCGAACGAGGTCGGCTCGTTCATGTCGTGCCAGAAACCCGAGAAGCCCTGCGCCAGCCGCTCCTCGTAGAGCCCACCCCACCAGCGCCGCACGCGCGCGTGCGTGAAGTCCGGGAAGACCGCTTCCCCGGGCCAGACCACGCCCCGCACGAGCTGCCCCGAGGTGTCCCTGACAAAGGCGTCCTCGACCGTCCCGCTGTCGTACACGGCGTTGCCCGGCGCGGCCTTGACCGCCGGGTCGACGATCGAGACCAGGCGGATCCCGTCCCGTCGCAAGTCCTCGGCGAGCTGCGGCAGTTTGGGAAAGCCCTCATGATCGACCGTGAACACCTGATGCTCGTCGTAGTGGTCGATGTCCAGATGGACCGCGTCCAGCGGCAGATCCCGATCCTGGTAACCGGAAACGATCCGCCGTACCTCCTGCTCACTGCCGAAGCCCCACCGCGCGTGATGGTGGCCCAACGCCCACGCCGGCGGCAACGCGGCCGCACCGGTGAGGGAGGCCCACACGAGCAGCACGCGCGCGGGGGTGCCCACCATCACCCAGCAGCGCAACGGACCCCCGTCCATGCGCAGTTCGCTCGTCCCCGCGTGGTCATGCCCGGAGCCGGCGCCCTCCTCGCCCTCCCGCAGCGTCACCGTGCCGTCCCACGAAGTGTCGTGGAACACCAGGTGCGTGGCAGCGTCGGCCACCACCAGTTGCACCGGCATGGTGATGTACAGCGGGTCGTCGCCAGGGCCGAACGCATGGCCGGGGTCGGTGTTCCACAACCGGTACGTCCCGTTCCGCAGCCGGGGCCCCGCCGCCCGGCCGCCCAACCCGAAGAACCGAGCGTCCGCGGCCACCTCCGACCGCTGCATCCAGCGCGCCGCCCCACCGCCGACCGGCTCCCACCAACGCGGCGGCAGGTCGCGGCGCAGTGTCACACCGCCCGGCGTCTGCACCTCCACCGCACCGTGCCGCGAGATGACCACCGTCACCCGCTCGGCCACGACCCGCCAGCCACCGTCCTTGTCGGGCTCCAGCACGGCCCGGGGATCCGGTTCCGGACACCGGCCCGCGAGCGCGTACGTCGGCTCAGGAGCGGCCCCGTCCCACCCCCAGAACACGGCCCCGTTCACGGTGACGACGATGCGCAGTTCCGACCGGCTGAACCGGATGACACCGCCGCCGGGACCGGGCTCCACCTCCTGCACCGGCCCCGGCACCCGAGCGCGCTCGGCACCCCGGGGCGGCAGCCCCGCGGCGTCGGCGCGCCTCCTGCGCCACGCCGCCCGTACGGTACGCAACCCCTGGGCCGCTCCCACAGAACCGACCGCCTTCATCGAACGCACCAGGTCACGACCGTCCATGCTGCTCAGCCTGCCATTCAGCGCCCCACACGCGTGTGCCGTTCAACTGCCGTTCACCCGTGCCGGGACCACATCTTCACGACACGGACTATGTGGGGCGCGCCCTGGTGCAGAAGTCGATCACATGGCATCGTCCGTGTCATCCGCGTCACGCGCACACCCCAGCCTTGCGCGGAAGACGCACACGACGCGCACAGTCCGGGAGCCGCCCATGTCGACCGTGAATCCCCAGCCGCTCTGGCAGCCAGATCCGCAGCGCATCGCGCAGGCTCAAGTCACCAGGTTCCAGGCCTGGGCCGCCGAAAACCACGGCGCCCCTGCCGAGGGCGGCTACGCGGCCCTGCACCGCTGGTCGGTCGACGAACTGGACACCTTCTGGAAAGCCGTCACCGAGTGGTTCGACGTACGCTTCTCCACCCCCTACGCGCGCGTGCTGGGCGATCGCGCGATGCCCGGCGCCCAATGGTTCCCCGGCGCGACCCTGAACTACGCCGAGCACGCCCTACGCGCAGCCGCGACCCGCCCCGACGAACCCGCGCTCCTCCACGTGGACGAATCCCACGAACCCCGACCCGTGACCTGGTCCGAGCTCCGCCGCCAGGTCGGCTCCCTGGCCGCCGAGCTGCGCGCCCTCGGCGTACGCCCCGGAGACCGCGTCAGCGGCTACCTCCCGAACATCCCGCAGGCCGTCGTCGCCCTCCTCGCCACGGCCGCCGTCGGCGCCGTCTGGACCTCCTGCGCCCCCGACTTCGGCGCCCGCAGCGTCCTCGACCGCTTCCAGCAGGTCGAACCCGTCGTCCTCTTCACAGTCGACGGCTACCGCTACGGCGGCAAGCAGCACGACCGTCGCGACACCGTGGCCGAACTCCGCCGCGAACTGCCCACCCTGCGCGCCGTCGTCCACATCCCCCTGCTCGGCACCGAGGCCCCCGAAGGCGCCCTGGAATGGTCCGCTCTCACGGCAGCCGAAACGGAACCCGTCTTCGAGCAGGTGCCGTTCGACCACCCCCTCTGGGTGCTCTACTCCTCCGGCACGACCGGCCTCCCGAAGGCCATCGTCCAGTCCCAGGGCGGCATCCTCGTCGAGCACCTCAAACAACTCGGTCTGCACTGCGACCTGGGCCCAGAGGACCGTTTCTTCTGGTACACCTCGACCGGCTGGATGATGTGGAACTTCCTCGTCTCCGGCCTCCTCACCGGCACCACGATCGTCCTCTACGACGGCAGCCCTGGATACCCCGACACAGGCGCTCAGTGGCGAGTCGCCGAACGCACGAAAGCCACCCTCTACGGCACCTCGGCCGCGTACGTCATGGCCTGCCGCAAGGCCGATGTGCACCCCGCCCGCGACTTCGACCTCTCCGAGGTGCGATGCGTCGCCACCACCGGATCACCGCTCCCGCCCGACGGGTTCCGCTGGCTGCACGACGAGGTCCGCGACGACCTCTGGATCGCCTCCGTCAGCGGCGGCACGGACGTGTGCTCCTGCTTCGCGGGAGCCGTACCCACACTGCCCGTGTACGTCGGCGAACTCCAGGCCCCCGGCCTCGGCACCGACCTGCAGTCCTGGGACCCCAGCGGCAACCCCCTCATCGACGAGGTGGGCGAGCTCGTGGTCACCAACCCCATGCCGTCCATGCCGATCCACTTCTGGAACGACCCCGACGGCAGCCGGTACCACGACAGCTACTTCGACACCTACCCCGGCGTATGGCGCCACGGTGACTGGATCACCGTCACCTCACGCGGCTCCGTCATCATCCACGGGCGCTCCGACTCGACCCTCAACCGCCAGGGCGTACGGATGGGCTCGGCGGACATCTACGAAGCCGTCGAACGCCTCCCCGAGATCAAGGAATCCCTCGTCATCGGCATCGAGCAGCCCGACGGCGGCTACTGGATGCCCCTCTTCGTGCACCTGATCCCCGGAGCCGTACTCGACGAGGCCCTCCTGAACCGCATCAAACAGACCATCCGCGAACAGCTCTCACCACGTCACATCCCCGACGAGATCATCGAGGTCCCCGGCGTCCCCCACACCCTCACCGGCAAGCGCATCGAGGTCCCGGTCAAGCGACTCCTCCAAGGCACACCCCTTGAAAAGGCGGTCAACCCGGGCTCGATCGACAACCTCGACCTCCTGCACTTCTACGAGGAACTCGCCCGCAAACGAGCCTGACCCACGAGCGCCGGCCTCGGACACCCGAGCCACGTGACCTCCGAGGCCGGCCACACGGACACCATGGCTCCGACCTGCACGAATACCACC
>JABFVM010000122.1 GCA_013362785.1 Streptomyces sp.
GGGACCGAGGGACCGAGGGACCGGCGGAGGGTGCGGCGGCGATCAGCGGGCCGGACCGAACCTGGCCAGCGTGGCAAGCACGTCGTCCAGCCAGTCGATCATCATCCGCTCGTACGCGATTCCGCCACGCAGTACGACGTGCTGGAGCTCCCGCTCCGCGTCGGGCGGCGCCCCGGAACCGGCCGCGCTTGCCTCTGGGCCCGTGAAGTCCCGTGTCTCTCCTGCGAGATAGTGCTCCACCCGGTCCCGGTGCGCCTGCTGGTGCCGCTCCACCTCGCGGATCAGGGCGGCCGGGTCGTCGAAGGCGGCGCCCCGGATCTTCACGGCCAAGTCGTGGCGGACGCTCTCCGGCTCGATCGGATCATGCAGCCAGGAGGACAGCGCGGCCCGGCCGAGGTCGGCGACGCGGTACTCCTTCTTGTCCGGGCGACCCTGCTGCGGGACATCCCTGGCGTCGACCCAGCCGTCGTTCTCCATGCGCTTGAGCACGCGATAGATCTGCTGGTGGGTCGCGGTCCAGAAGTAGCCGATGGACCGCTCGAAGCGCCGGGCCAGCTCATAGCCGGATCCCGGCTGCTCCAAGAGCGACACCAAGATCGCGTGTTCGAGCGCCATGACGCTGATCCTTCTATGCAACTCGTTGCATAGCAACCTCGCCCACTCCGATGCGACGCGGCTCACCCTCGGACGATCAGCTGCTCCACGGTGGCGGAGTGGCTGCGATGGGGGGCGAGGAATCCGCGGAACGTCTCGTGGAGGAGTTCGCGGCGGTGGTCGTCCTCGGCGAGCTCGCGTGGGAGACGGTCGAGGCGGGCGCGTCCACGGTCTGCGGGTCGATGCGGTTGAGGAAGACGTGCACGGCGGTGACGACATCCCGGTGTGCCTGGATCACCTGGGCCGCCAGAACGACCGGATCCGGCTCCCCCTCGGCCACGACGGCACGGGAGCGTTCACCGGTCCAGGTAGCGCAGTGCGGAGCGGGCGGCGTTCGCACCGCACATGCCGTGGACGCCCGCACCGGGTGGGGTGGCCGCCGAGCACAGGTACACGCCGGGGATGCCGGTGCTGTAGGGGTCGAGGGACAGCCGGGGACGCAGCGCGATCTGCCGTGCGGTATTGGCGCCGGCGACGATGTCGCCACCGACGAAGTTGGCGTTGTACCGGGCCAGTTCAGGGGCCGAGCGCGCGGCGAGTCCGACGATCCGCTCCCGTGCCCCCGGCGCGAACCGCTCGATCTGGCGCAGCACCGCCTCGGTGGCGTCACCGGGATAGCCGTGCGGGACATGGGCATACGCCCAGATGGGGTGGAGGTCGCCCCGGGAGCGGCCGGGGTCGGCGAGGTACTGCTGGCCGACCAGGACGAACGGGCGCTCCGGCATCCGCCCGGCGGCGGTCTGCGCCTCCGTACGGACGACCTCCTCCAGGGTGCCGCCCAGGTGCACGGTGCCCGCGCGGCGGCATACCTCATGGGTCCAGGGGATGCCGTCCTGGACGGCGAGGTCGACCTTGAAGGCCGCCGGGCCGTGCCGCCAGCCGAGGTAGGCCCGGCGCACCCGGCCGGGCAGCCGGTCGCCGCAGATGCGTGCCGCGGCCGCGGGCGCGGTGTCGAGCATGACGATCCGGGCGGGGGCCAGTTCGGCCAAGGAGTCCACTCGCACCCCCGTCTCGACGGTCCCCCCGAGCCGGCCGAGCAGTGCGGCCAGCGCATCGGTGATGGTCCGCGACCCGCCACGGGCGACCGGCCAGCCGAAGCGGTGGGCGGCGCCGACCAGCATCAGCCCCACCGCGGAGCCGGCCGGCCCGGTCAGCGCATACATCAGATGGGCCGCCGCTCCCGCGAACAGCGCCCGGGCTTCCTCGGTGCGCCAGCGCCGGGCCACCGCGGTGGCGGGCTGGACGGCCCTGAGCCCGAACCTGGCCAGTGCCACCGGATGGGCGGGCAGATGCGGCACCGGGCGCAGCACATCCTCGGTGAGCGCGTCGAAGTCGTCGGCCAGTGGGGCGAACAGCCGCTCCCAGGCGGGGCCGTCCACGCCGAGTCCGTCCACGGTCCGCTCCACGGAGCGCAGCAGCACCCCGGCCCGGCCGCCGTCCAGCGGGTGGGCCAGATCGACCTCGGGCCACGCCCAGTCGACGCCGTACCGCTCCAGGCCGAGGGTGCGCAGGAACGGCGAGCCGACACCCAGCGGGTGGACCGCGGAGCAGTGGTCGTGCAGGAGGCCGGGGAGGGTCAGTTCGCTGCTTCGGGTGCCGCCGCCGATCTCGTCGGCGGCCTCCAGGACGGTCACCTTCAGCCCTCGCTGGGCCAGGGCGACGGCGGCGGCCAGCCCGTTGGGTCCGGCCCCCACCACGATCGCGTCACTCATGTGCGGCCGCCACCTCGGTTGCCGGTCGCGGGCGCGCTAGGGGCTGGACGGGAATCGCGCGCGTCTCGTCGTCGAGCCGGGGCTGCCAGGACATCATCTCCCCACGTTCACATATCCCTCCTCGATCGGGCCGCTCGCCACGTCCACGATGCGGTAGTGCCGGCGCTGTCGGCGGGTCGGGTCGGGTCCGCTGGGAATCCAGTACGACGACGCGCGGGTCGCCCGGCGCGAGGCCGCACCGCTGCTGTACGGCGGCCGCCACCGGCTCGTTGTGCGGATGACCGTCGGCGAAGTCCCAGCCGCGGACCGCTCCCGCCACTGTCTCGCCGTCCCGCACATCCTCGGCAGAAGGGGCCTCGCCTCTGGTGGGACCTGCCATGCGGAGGGTCAGTGGGCCGGCCCACGGTCCGGTGTCCGTCGTACCGGTGGGGCCGCACTGGGCGGCTGTGGAGCCGTTGGCCCGGTCCGGCCTCCGGCGGCGTTCAACGGGTCAGTTTCCACTGCTGCTCGGGCGCGTCCCAGTCGGTGATGCAGGTCGACTGGATGGCCCGGGCGCCGTTGGCCGTGCTGCCGCCGTTCTCGGTCGACAGGCACTTGGCGCTCTTGCCGTTCTTGAGTGAGCCGCCCTTGGTATGGGTCCACTGCTGCTCGGGAGCGTTCCAGTCGGTGACGCAGGTCGACTGGATGGCCTGTGCGCCGTTGGCGGTGCTGCCGTGGTTCGCGATGGACAGGCACTTGCCGGTCTTGACGTTCTTGAGCATGTTGGACGAGGGGCCGGCCCAGTACCACCGCTGCTCGTCACCTCCGGTGCAGGTCCACTGGACGGCGCGGGTGCCGTTCGCCGTGCTGCCGCCGTTGTCGAGGGACAGACACTTCCCGCTCTTCGTGTTGACGAATTCGTACGCGGGCCCCGCTCCTGTCGACTCCGAGGCCGACGGAGTCGGGGCGGCCTCCGTCTCGTCGGAGGATCCAGGGGCCTCGGCCTCGGGCGTCTGACTCCGGGCGGATTCCGCCCCTCCCCCGGCCTGATCGCCCTTCTCCTTCTCGTCCGGGCCACCGGACTTGCTCGCACCGGGGGTGCTGGGCTTCTGCGACGGGGTGTTGTCGTCCCTCTGGGGCGAAGCCGGTTCGGCCGGAGAGGCAACGGCTCCGTCCTTGCCGACGCTGCCGTCGGAGTCGGAGTCCGAGTCGGTGTCGATGGTCAGGTAGGTGACACCGCCACCTATGAGGAGCACCGCGACCGCGCCCGCGACGATCGTCAGTGTGCGGCTGCGGCGCGACCCGGGACCCACGGGAGATCGTCTGTCGGGGTTCGCTGCCTGGGGTTGTGCCTGGACCGACAGGGCATCCCGGTTCAGGTCCGGCGGCGGCCCGAACGTTCCCGCCGGTGCGGGAGGACGTACGGCCTGCTCAGGCACCGAGGGCTCCGCATGCGTGGCGGGCGTAGCGGGCGTGGCAGGCGTCTCGGGCGTGGCAGGCATCTTGGATGCGGGCGCTGACGGGACCGAGCCGCCGAGGCGTATGGTGCCGGGTTCGTCGGAAGACACGGGCAGGGGCTGGTCCGTGGCGATCGCGGTGAGGAGCCGCGCAGCCTGCGTCGCGTCAGGACGGGACGCGGGGTCCTTGCCCAGCAGGGCGTGCAGGGCCGGTGCGAGCGGACCGGCCTGACGCGGCTCGGGCAGCGGTTCGGTGACGATCGCGGTGATGGTCGACCATGTGGAGGTGCGGCGGAAGGGAGTGCCGCCCTCGACGGCGGCGTAAAGCGTGGCGCCCAGCGACCAGATGTCCGAAGGCGGGCCAGGCTGCTCTCCGCGGGCCCGTTCGGGCGCGAGGTAGTCAAGGGAGCCGACGAGTTCACCGCTGCGCGTGAGGTGGGTGTCGGCGCCGTCACCGGGATCGTCGATGGCCGCGATGCCGAAGTCGGTCAGCACCACCCGTCCTCCGCGTTCGAGGAGGATGTTGCCGGGCTTGACGTCGCGGTGGAGTACGCCGGCACGGTGGGCGGCGGCCAGGGCGTCGAGGACCTGGGCGCCGATCTCGGCCGCGTACCGGGGGTCGAGGACGCCTTGCTCGCGCACCACGTCGTCCAGCGAGGCGCCCTCGATCAACTCCATGACGATGACCGGGTGGCCCTCGTGATCGGTGACGTCGTGCACGGCCACCACTCCGGGGTGCCGGACCCGGGCCGCTGCGCGGGCTTCGCGCTGCATGCGTAGCCGCAGCCCGGCCAGGCGGTCCATGTCGTCCTCGTCGGCGAAGGCACGGAGCTCCTTCACCGCGACCTCCCGGCCGAGGGTTTCATCGACGGCCCGCCATACGGTTCCCATGCCGCCGCGTCCAAGCCGCTCAACGGTGCGATAGCGGCCGGCGATCAGCCTGCCGTCACCGTTCGGATGACTCTCCCCCGTCACTGCCACAGCCCGCCTCAAAGGTCGTTGCCCCTGTACGAGAGACACCCTAACGGGGTAGCTGGGACTGGTGAGTTGACGGGTCACCGCTTCGGCGGCCTGTGTTCGCGACGACGGGCCGCCAGAAGGGACGACCCGCCGCACTCACGAGGTCGGGCGATGCATCACACCGGGTCGATCACCCAGCGGGACGCCGACCCGATGGTGGACTGGAAGACGACCTGGGCCCCGACCGTTCCGTTCGCGTCCAGGTACTTGCCGCTCTGGTTGTGCCTGATGGACTTCGCACTGCCGGAAGTGGTTGTCCACTTCTGATAGGCGCCACCGTTGCACGGGAATGTGTAGACATCCGCGCCGTTTCCGTCGAGGCAGTGGCCTGATGCCGGGTTCCTGAAGATGCCGCCCGCAATCTGCCACACCTGCTTCGCGCTGCGGTCACACTTGCCGAGAACGAGGTTTCCCTTGCCTTCCGAGATGTTCACCTGGAGGCAGGAGTTGCTGCTGTTGCCGTTGATCACCTGGTAGTTCACCGGCGCCGCCTGCGCCGAGGTCGCGCCGCCGACCAGCAGCGTCGAGCCGAATGCGATCGCCGCGCCCGCACCGGCGAGCCGAGTGAGGTTTCCCTTGAGTTCCATGTTCGATCCCCTCGAAGTTCGGAGTAATGGCGCGGTGTTGCGCAGAAGAGACAGCCGAAGCCGACGAATTGGCCCTTCGACGGTCGGGATGTGCTGCGGCACCGTGCCGCCGTCTACGTTGAGGGCCGGCGCGACTCGGCTGCGGCAGTCTCGGAGGAGCCCGGATCCGCTGGGCTCCCCCGCTGGATGAGCTACATTTTTGGATTCCGGAGTCCGGACGATTCCGGAGAGCGGGACGGGGGAAGCGGCGTACATGGGGGGACCGGGCTCGCCACAGAGCTGGTTTGTCAACCGGTTGCAGCGGCTGCGCACATCCTCGGGGGCACCCACCCAGGCGCAACTGCTGGCCTACGACGAGAAAAGGGTCCTCACTCGGTCGTCGCTGTCGGACCTGCTGGCAGGCAAGTTCACCAAGCCGCCACCGTGGGAGCGGGTCGCCGCTTACGTGACCGCGTGCGTCCGCGCCGCGCACGCCGGTCAGTTCGACCTCTCCTTGGAGGAGGAACTCGCGCGACTGCGCGGTGACCATGCCACGCTCACCGACCTGTTCGAGACCGCTGTCACGGAGGTCCGCGCACCGGCGGCGCGTGGTTCGGGCTCGCGTCGCCGTCCGGCGACGTACCGGCTGCCGCCGCGCAACATCAACTTCACCGGTCGCGACGCCGCGTTGCGGGAGTTACGGCAGCGACTCGCCTCGGGCAACGATGGCGCGATGCAGGTCGTGCACGGGCTGGGTGGTGTCGGCAAGACGCAGCTTGCGGTCGAGTACGCCTACCTCTACCGGTCGCACTATCGGTTCGTGGCGTTCATCGACGCCGAGGATCCCGATCTGGTGGCGTCGCAGTTCGCCTCGCTGGGCAGGGAGCTGGGACTGGCGGAGGTGAACTCCGAGCAGGTCATCCCACGGGTGTACGGCACATTGCTGGACCTCGGGCCCTGGCTGATCATCTTCGACAACGGGGAGAGACCTGGCCCTCTCGTGAACGCGCTGCCGTCGGGTGACCTGGGGAGCAACGGGCACGTCATCGTGACGACCAGGTTGCGCGGCTGGTCGAGCAGATCGGGCGTCATAGACCTGGACGTATTCACTCGGCGGGAAGCAGTGGAGCTGCTGGCCCGGCGGGTGTGCGGCATGACCACGGAGGTGGCCGACCGGATCGCTGAGCGCCTGGGGGATCTGCCACTGGCGTTGGAGCAGGCGGCCGGGTACATGGACTACAACGACACTGCGCCTGAGCAGTACCTGGCTCTGCTGACGTCACGGCTGGAGGACATGATCGCGCTGGGCGAGCTGGCGGACCGGCCGACGGTAGTGGTCGCGACCCTGTGGCAACTCAGTGTGCGAAGGCTGCAGATCGAGCAGCCGCAGGCGATGCGGCTGCTGGAGCTGTGTGCCCTGCTGGCCCCGGAGCCGATCCCGCTGGAGCTGTTCAGCGGCAGCGCGGAAACACTGATCGCTGCCGCGGCCGACCCGGTGGCGTGGGACACGACGGTCGGTGCCCTGGCCGGGCTGGGGCTCGCGAGGCGTGGAGCCTCGTCCCTGGTGCTGCACCGGCTGGTGCAGGCCGCCATCCGCGCCTCGATACCGGACGACGTGCGCACCGACGCTCGGGGACGCCTGTGCCGGGCGCTGCTCTCGGCCGTGCCACACGACATCCACGGTGACCCGGATGCGCGCTCGCGATGGCAGGAACTGCTTCCGCACGCTCTCGTGGTGACCAAGGACGAGCCGCCGACCGGGTGCGCTGCGGACACGGCGATGCTGCTGAGGCTGGCGTCGACGTTCCTCCTTTCCATCGGCCACCACTCGGTGGCGCTGCCCCTGGGTGAACGTGCCCTCGCGATCGACGAATCGCTCGAACAGAGGGAAGCGGAGATCGGCTTCGACCTGATTGTCCTGGCGCAGATCCACCGGGACCGCGGCGCACTGGAACGAGCGCGTCCCATGGCGGAGCGCGCTCTGATCCTGCACGAGTCCTGTCTGCCTGCGGACAGTCCCGCCATCGCGACGGACCTGGCCACCCTGGCGCGCATCCGACACCTTCTCGGTGATCATGAGGCGGCGGTGCCGTTGGCCGAGCGGGCGCTGCGGATCGACGAGGCTGCGTACGGGCCGGACGACCCGTACGTGAGCTTCGACTTGATCGCACTGGCGAGTGTCCACCTCGACCTGGACGACCACGCCGTGGCCGTGCCGCTGATCTCTCGGGCCCTACGGATCCGTGAGGCCAATTACGCGCCGGACCACCTCTACATCGGGTACGCCCTGCTGCTCAAGGCCAGAGCCGTGCACGCGTTGAACGATCCCACCGCAGCGAACCTCGCGCACAGGGGCGCCCTGATCCTGAACACCCGGCTGGGCAGGACCCACCCCAAAACCGAGGATGCCTTCGCTCTGGCCAACCGTCTCACCTTGGCGGAAGTTGAACTGCAACCTGGCAGCTGATCCGGCGGGTCAGGACAGAAGAGGTTCAGTGCTCACAGAGGGAGAATTCTCGCTCGTAGAGCTGCTCGTTGTGTTCGTCGACGAAGAACTTGCGTTCCTGCATGAGTTCTTCGCGGTAATTCTTGGCCTGTTCAAGCGTCATGGTCGAGGTGTCGGACCATGGTTGTTGCGGCGGCACATCGGATGTCGAGACGATCTTTTCCGACGGGTCGACCAGGAAGAACGCGAGAATTTTGCGGTATCCCGGACGGGTGGGGTCCGTGAGGCGGAATGAACTGACGCGGTGTTGCAGGATGTTCGGGAACGCCAGGCAGCGGCCCGCTGGAGTCGACGTCGACCCCAGCATCTGGTTCAGCGCGTCTTCGTCCTCCAGACCGTAGACCTCACGCAGGCCGTTGTCGTCGTTCTGTTCATAGCTCGGGTCGTCGAGTGCGGCCCGGAAACTCAGCCGGCTTTCGGTGATGTTCTCGCTGTCCCAGTAGTAGATTCCGGTCGAGACGATCCGCTCGTTCATCATTCCCTCGACATGCCAGGAACCGCCCGCGTAATCGGGCTTGTCCGGGGTGAGATGAATGGTGGCGAGCTTGACGATGACCTGGAGATTGCGGCCGCGCAGGTCGACTCGGGCGGATTCATCGGGCAACTCGGGCGGAGTGAAGGCCGGGGCGTCCGGGACGACCGGGCGGCGGTTTTCCCACCAGTCGTCCTGGGCCTGTGACCATGCGCGGCGGGCTTCCGCGTAGGCCTCGTCATCGCTGTAGGAGGATTTTTCCGGATACTCGGGCTCGGAGTCGTACCACCCGTAAGGATCGGCCTCGATCCGCAGGGGCCGCGGATGGCGCAGATCGGTGAGCACGTTCTCCAGCAGCGGGCGCATGCGCGCGAACAGGTCCGGCAGGACGGAGGCCAGTTCGCGATGGGCCTCGGGGTGGACGTTGTTGACGTACGAACGGAAGGCGACATCGCCGTCGTCACTGATGTCGACGTCCGTGGGCAGCCACTGGAATTTCTCCGAGAATTCGTACTTCGAGTAGCGGTCCGTCGGGTTCCGCCAAGCCCTCTCGGGCGCACCGCTCGCTTCTCTCACCAGGCAGAACAGCGAGGGATGAACCAGATCCAGCACCTGGCCGTCGGAACCGGGATGCCAGTCCTGTTCTGCTTCGGGGACCTGCTCCAGAACCCGAACCGCCTCGCGCAGCCGGGATCTGAGCTTGTCGTCGACCAGTGTGTCCGACTGCCAGACTCCGTCGACGGCGGACACCTCGATGCCGGTTCGCCCGTCCCGCAGCGCGGCGTAATGCACGAGTTCCGACAGCACGTAACGGACCTGCGCTTCGGTGAGGCCCTGGGCGAGCGCTTCTTGCGTCCACCTGGCGACGATGCCGGCATCGTTCATCTTGTCGAACCACCCCGGCTTCGCCCGAATGAGTGCGCTGTACTGCATCATCTGAAGTTCCCGCAGCGTTCGGGGTGTCGCGAACGATATGGAACGTGAAGCATGAAAGGGCAGCGGGAAAGCAGACAGGTCACTCAAGTCTCTTGATCCTCCCAGTCGGTGTGCGGTGACGGGAAGGGTACTTCAGCGGACTGACATCGCAGCCGTGCTCCCTTCCCGACCGTGCAGCCCCAACACGTCGAGGACTTACGTCAGCGTGCTCACGAGGTGTGATCGGGGCGGTGGAGGATCGGCCGCAGGGTCTCGATGACGCTCGGGTCGTCCACCGTGGACGGGATGGGCTCGTCGAGGCCGTCGGCGATACCGCGCATGGTCTTGCGCAGGATCTTCCCCGAGCGCGTCTTGGGCAGGGCTGCCACGACGGCGACCTCCTTGAGGGAGGCGACGGCACCGATGCGCTCGCGTACGAGCCGGACCAGTTCGGCCTCGACCTCCCCCGGGTCGCGGGCGGTGCCCGCCTTCAGGACGACGAAGCCGCGTGGAACCTGCCCCTTGAGGTCGTCCGCGACGCCGATCACGGCGCACTCGGCGACGTCGGGGTGAGCGGCCAGGGCCTCTTCCATGCTGCCGGTGGACAGCCGGTGGCCGGCGACGTTGATGACGTCGTCGGTGCGGCCCATGACGTACACATAGCCGTCCTCGTCGATGCGCCCGCTGTCGCCGGTGAGGTAGTAACCGTCGTAGGCGGAGAGGTAGGAGGCGACGAAGCGGGCGTCGTCATTCCAGAGGGTGGGCAGCGAACCGGGCGGCAGGGGGAGCTTCACTACGATGGCGCCATCGACGCCGGCCGGCACCGGCTGCCCCGAGGGGTCGAGGACGCGGACGTCCCAGCCCGGAAGCGGACGGGTGGGCGAGCCGGGTTTGACGGGGGCGGCTTCGATGCCGACCGGGTTGGCGACGATCGGCCAGCCGGTCTCCGTCTGCCACCAGTGGTCGATCACCGGGATGTCCAGGAGGGCACTCGCCCAGTGGTAGGTCTCGGGGTCGAGGCGCTCACCGGCGAGGAAGAGATAGCGCAGACGGGAGAGGTCGTAGTCCGCGGTGAGGGCACCCTTCGGGTCCTCCTTCCTGATGGCGCGGAAGGCGGTGGGCGCCGTGAACATGGTCTTGACGCCGTGGTCGGCTGCGACCCGCCAGAACTGGCCCGCATCCGGGGTGCCGACCGGCTTGCCCTCGTACAGTACCGTCGTGGCACCTGCCAGCAGGGGTCCGTAGACGATGTACGAGTGCCCGACGACCCAGCCGACATCGGACCCGGTGAACATCGTCTCGCCCGGGCCGATGTCGTACACGGCGCCCATCGACCAGTGCAGAGCCACGGCGCAACCGCCGCAGTCGCGGACAACTCCCTTGGGTTTTCCGGTCGTTCCGGAGGTGTAGAGGATGTAGAGGGGGTCGGTGGCGGCGACGGGTACACAGGCGGCCGGCGGTGCATCGGTGACCAGGTCGGCCCAGTCGAGGTCGTCGGGCCCCAACTCGGCCCGCTCCTGGGGACGTTGCAGGATCACCTGCTTTTGCGGCTTGTGCTCGGCGAGTTCGATCGCACGGTCCAACAGCGGCTTGTACGGGATGACGCGCTTCCCCTCGATGCCACAGGAGGCGGAGACGACCACCTTGGGGGTGGCGTCATCGATACGGACCGCGAGTTCGGGTGGGGCGAACCCGCCGAAGACGACCGAGTGGATGGCGCCGATGCGTGCGCAGGCCAGCATCGCGATGGCGGCCTCGGGGACCATCGGCATGTAGATGACCACCCGGTCGCCGTGCCCCACACCGAGCCCGGCGAGTGCCCCGGCGAAGGCCGCCACCTCGTCCCTCAGCTGGGTGTAGGTGTAGGTGCGCCGGGTGCCGGTCACCGCGGAGTCGTAGACGAGCGCGGGCTGTTCGCCCCGGCCGCCTTCGACATGCCGGTCCACGGCGTTGAAGCAGACGTTGAGCCGGCCGTCCGGGAACCAGCGGTAGAAGGGCGCGCCCGAGGAGTCCAGGGCACGGGACGGCGCCACCTCCCACTCGATGCCTTCTGCCGCCCGTAGCCAGAAGGCCTCCGGGTCTTCGAGGCTGGCCCGGAAGACGTCGTCGTACATTCCCATCGCGCTCTCCTTGACCAGAGTCGTGGTGGCCTGCCTGCAACCATGTCACATGTTGATCACGTGGCGGGCCAAGCCGTGTGCGGGCTCTTTGACCGTCTTGACCCGAGCCGCGGGCGAGCCATCACCCAGTCGGGGACCCGTCCAGTCCCGCTCGGCGGCGGCCGGCAACAGGACGACCGATGGCGTCCACGACAGCCCTTCAGAGGAAAACGCGAGCAATATCGAGCCACTGCTGCGCATCCTTGCCGACCGCTGTGAGGGCAGTTTCGGCTCGGGACCTGC
The DNA here is from genome assembly GCA_013362785.1 of Streptomyces sp. GTDB lineage: Bacteria > Actinomycetota > Actinomycetes > Streptomycetales > Streptomycetaceae > Streptomyces. Next base: position 11,684 of record JABFVM010000122.1, read on the forward strand.
GCTGGGTGACTCGAAGGCAGAATTCGAGGGCGCTGCCCTCAACCCGTTGCATGGCCTGTTCCGGGCCCCATGCCCAGGTTTGGCCGTCGGGACCAGTCAGTTCGACTCGGAACGGCTCTGCCGGAACAGGCAACTGGGCAGCATGGAACGACAGCTCCCGCCCTATCACTCCCAACGAGGCCACATGGTGGAGCCGACGCGTGGGACGGCGTGAGACACCCAGTGCATCGAAGATGTCCTGCCCGTGAGCCCACGTTTCCATGAGTCGAAGCGGCACCAGGAGCGCCGGGGTCAGCTGTGAGCCGTACCACGGAAACCCATGGTCCAGTGGAATGTCACGCAGCGCCGCCGCCACCTCGGTTCGGCCGGCGCGCCATTGTTCCAGCAGCACTGATCGCGGTTTGGCTGCTCCCACGGCAGCATCGAGATCGGCGTACTGGCTGCCTGCGGCCTCTGCCTGCTTCAGCACCGTCCCGAACGCGTCCGGGGTCCGTATCGCGATGAGAACGTTCGCGTCAGCCGATGCCAGATGAGCGATCTGGTGGGCGATCGTCCACCCGGCTGCCGGTGTGGGTTTGGACCAGTCAGTCCGCGCTGAGACTAAAGCGTCGAGTTCATCTCCTTCAGCCACCAAATCGGGCAGCGCAAGGTCGTGATCTACACCGGACACGTCAAGGCCGTAGTTCAACATCCTTGTCACCTTCATACGTTGAGGGACGTACATCGTGTCATCGGGCAGGTCCGGGGCTGGATGACGCAGTGGACATCGGGCTTCTGACAAAGGCTGAAGGGAACGATGGAGACCCTCTGCGCCAAAGGCAGCAGAAGAACCCGCTTGGCCGGAAGGCTCCTTCTGAGCCGGTCGTTCCGCCATCAGATTCGGGCGGCATGAGCATGATTAAGCGAATCGCCGCCGTCGGTGCGGCAACCGCCGCTCTGGGCGCTACGGCTCTCGCCACGGCACCCAGCGCCTCGGCCGACACCTTTAACGGGTGCGTATGGCCGCGCGTCTGCTTCTACCTCACCAGCACCGACTGGAACAACGGTGCTCCCAATGCCGCCTTCCAGGACGTCACGAGCTACTACCAGAACCTCGGCTCCAGGAGCCGCGGCGCGGACTACGTGCACAACTCCCGCAACGACGACCGGGCTTATCTCCGCTACATCAACGCCAGTGGCGGCACCAGCTACCTCTGTCTCCCGCCCAATGCCACGGCCTACTTCCCGCCGGCTACGACCGTGACCGGCATCCGCATCGACACGGCGGCAACCTGCTAGGAAAGGAAAATGCGCCTGGGCGCCTCCCCGTGGTGGGACGCCCAGGCCTTCTGCGCCGGATGCCGGGGCC
>JABFVM010000319.1 GCA_013362785.1 Streptomyces sp.
ACGGTCGCGGTGTGCAGGTCCCGGGCGAAGGCGGCCCGGTCGAAGGAGATCGTCTTCGAGTGGTCGACGGTGATCTGCGGCATGAGCACTCCTGTTCTACGTCGGCAGCGCTCACCCTAACCGCAGCGCCAGCATCGCGATGTCGTCCTCCCGGTGGTGCCCGAAGCAGCCCAGCAGGGTGTCGCACAGCGCGTCGAGGCCGGCCGGGGCGTCGGCGGCGGCCGTGCGCAGCTGCTCCATGGAGGTGGCGAGGTCGGTGCCGCGGGTCTCGATGAGGCCGTCGGTGACCATCAGGAGACAGTCCTCCGGGTCCAGCACCAGCTCGGTCGGCTCGGGCCGGTCGAGGCCGAGCCCGAGCAGCGGACCGCACACCGGGACGTACTCGGCCTCGCCCTTCTCCCGCACGATCAGCGGCGGAATGTGCCCCGCGTTGGCGATCCGGGCCCGTCCGCTGCGGGGCTCGACCAGGGTGAGGCAGACCGTGGCGGTGACGTCGGGGTGGTAGTGCTGCAGCATCCGGTCGAGCCGTTCGGCCAGCACCACCGGGTCGCTCTCCTCGACGCAGTGGGCGCGCAGCGCGTGCCGCATCTCCACCATGACGGTGGCCGCCTCCAGCGAGTGCCCGACGACGTCCCCGACCGCGGTGAGGACCCCGCCCCCGGTGCGCAGGGCGGCGTAGAAGTCGCCGCCGATCTCGGTCTGCCGGGAGGCGGGAACGTACCGCACGACGAGGTCGATGCCCGGCAGCTCGGGCAGCCGGTGCGGCTGGGGCAGGAAGCTGTGCTGGAGGGTGAGGGCGATGTCCCGCTCCACCTCGTACATCAGCAGCGGCTCGGCGGCCAGCGCGGTGGCCTGGGCGAGCCTGGCGAGCAGCCCGTCGCCCGACGGGTCCGGCACGGGAAACACCGGGTTGCGTACGGGCCGGGCCGTGAGGGAGGCGTACACGGGGTCCGGTGCGGGGAGTACCGAGGGCGGCCGGCGTCCGTCCGGGACGGTCTCGTACACCGCGTCCGGGACGGCGGCCCGGTGCGCGGGGGTGGCGACGCACACCGGTGAGCGGCCCTCCTGGGTGAGCGCCAGCACCAGTCGGGCGTCCTCCTGGACGCCGGGCCGGAAGAAGCCCGCGGGCCACAGCGGCGCGGGCACGATGGTGCTGTGCACGCCGGTCCGCCCGCCCCACCCCTTCGCGATCCGGGTGATCAGCCGGGCGGCCGCGTCGTGCGCGCCGGCGTCGGGCAGCGCGAGTCTGCCGCGTGAGCTGCTGTGGTGTGTCTCGCCGTCCGGGCCGATGACCAGAACGACGGCGGGTGTGCCGGTGAGGCGGGCCGCGCCGGCGGCGGCCGCGTCGGCCAGTTCCCCCAGACAGCGCGCGGTCTGCACGGCGACGGTCGCGTCCGTCAGCAGCGCCAGCCGCAGCGCCAGCGCCTCGGCGGCGGTGCGCCGACGGGACCCGCGGACGGCGGCCCGTACGACGGCCTCGATCTCGCTCGGGTCGGCCGGCACCGTCAGATAGGCGTCGGCGCCCGCGTCGAGCCCCCGGCACCGGTCCCCCGTCTGCAGCGCCGTGGCCGAGAAGTGGACGACGGGCAGCGCGGCCGTGGACGGCCGGGACTTGACCCGGCGGCACAGTTCGAAGCCGTTCATGTCCGGCAGCCCGATGTCGACGAGGGCCACATCGGGCAGGGCGCCCGCGCGCAGCCGCACATCGAGCTCCATCAGCGCCTCGCCCGCGCTCGCCACCGGTACGACGTCGTGGCCCGCCCGGCGCAGCACGGCGCCCATGGCATAGCGGCTGGCCGAGACGTCGTCGACGACCATCACGGTCGTGTCCGACTCCATTTCGTCACCGTCCATCGTCGCTCGCCCTCGGGTACGCACGAATGGGGCGGGCCCGGTGACCCGGGTCCGCCCCATTCAAGCTAGCGCCGTGTCAGGGCGTTCGGGAGAAGACTGCGACAGTGCGCCCCGGAACGGCGAACGTGCCCGATTCCGCTTCGTACGACGAGGACTTGACGATAGGGTCCGCCCCCGAGACCTGTACCGGATGCAGCCGGTAGCCCTGGCCGGCCAGGGCGGTGATCCGCTGCTCCTGCTTCTCGGGCGTCGCGTTGAAGACGACGACGAGGTCCCCGAGCCGCATGGTGATCACGCCGGGCGTCTCCTCCTTGCCGGACAGCGGGAAGGAGAGCTTCGACTGCACCTGCTCCGCCGTGCCGAGGGAGAAGGCGCTCTCCGTCGTACGGATCCTGAGCAGATCGCGGTAGGCCGCCGAGGCGCCCTCGATCTGCGCGCAGCCGACCTTGACGGTGCCGAGCAGCGGCTTGGCGTACGGCCACTTGGAGCTGTTGTCGGCCGCCACCGGCAGCCCCCGCCCGAAGCCGTTGCCGTCGGCGCAGTTCCAGTGGATGGCGTTGAACCAGTCGCCGCTGTCGTAGGAGTTGCGGTCCAGCGACTTGGAGCGCAGCAGGTCGGTGCCGGCCTGGGAGAGGGCCGGGCCCTGCGAGAGGCCGGCTGTGGCCATGGCGAGGACCTGCATACGGGCGCGGTCCGCCGCGCTCACCGAGGTGGGCAGCTTGAAGGCGAGGGCGTCGAACAGCGACTCGTTGTCGTGCGCGTCGGCGTAGGCGAGGGCGTCGCCGGGGGCCGCAGCGTATCCGGCGGGTGCGCCGTTGTAGTCGACGTCGGAGCCCTTGACCTCCTTGCCGCCCGTGTCGGTGAAGCGGTAGGCGGCGAGATTGCCGGACAGGCCGACCTTGATGAGGTCCTGGTAGTGCAGGAGGCGGGCCTTCTGCTCGGCCGGAGTGCCTTGGTTCTTGGACGAGTTGGGCTCGGTGTAGAGGCCGGAGGCGAAGCCCTGGACGCCGGGGTCCTCGTCGAAGGGGCCGCCGCCGCGCACCGCGTCCCGCGCCCGGTCGGAGAAGGTCGCGATGCCGGTGCCGGCCATGTTCTTCTGGGTGGCCTGGACGAAGCGGGCGTCGTCGGCGACCTCGCCGAAGTTCCAGCCCTCGCCGTACAGGATGATCTTCTTGCCGTCGACGCCGTCCTTGGCGAGGGTCAGC
>JABFVM010000405.1 GCA_013362785.1 Streptomyces sp.
CGGCAGCCGGAAATCGGAGGCCGGAAGTCGGAAGCCGGAAATCGCTGGTCAGGGTCAGGAGTTGGTGGCCTTGAGCAGGCCCAGGAGGCGCGCCGGGTCCATCTCGTTGTCGCCGCGCAGGGCCTCGATGACGTCCCGGATCCGCTGCGGGGAGGGGCCGGCGCCGAGGAAGTCACGGGTGGCGGGCGGGCCCCACTGGGCGAGTCCGCTGGCCGACATGGGGGCCCAGCCCGGCTCGACCTCGCGGGAGAACAGGTCGCCGTCGGCGAAGTGCTCCAGCATGAAGCGGTCGGGATCGCGCCAGTAGTCGAAGAGCTGGCTGCCCTGGATGTGCCGGCCGATTCCCCAACTGCGCCTGTAGCCACGCTCGCCCAGGTACTCGCCACCGGCCGCGATCGAGTCCAGGTCGGTGACCTGGTAGGCGGAGTGGACATAGCCGTTGCCCGGCCCCAGGTGCATGGCCAGCGTGTGGTGGTCCACCGCCAGGCCGCCCCGGTCGCAGCGGATGAACGCCATCGTCGGGCCCCGGTCGCGCTGCCCGTCCAGGAACAGGAAGTCGGACACGATCATGCCGAGGGTGTCCAGATACCAGTCCAGAGCCCGTGCGAACACCCTTGTCTCCAGCACCACATGGCCAAGCCGCTGGATGCGGGACGGTTCGCGGGGCGGGCGCTGGGTGGCGTTCGTACGGCGGTGCTCGGTACCGGAGTTCAGCGGCAGCGGCCGCTGCTCCGGCAGGGCGGGCAGCTCCTCGCCGCAGTGCACGACCCGGACCGGGAAGCCCGACGGGTCGAGCAGGGTCACGGCCCGGCCGCCGCCGGGCACGTCCGCGTCCCGTACGTCCGTCCCCGTCGCCCGGGCGAGCCGGTCGAGGTCGGGCCGCTCGGCCGCGCGGAAGGCCGGGCCGATGAAACGGGACGTACGGCCGCGCCGGATCACCATGCACGGCGAGCCGGCGAAGGTGCCGCGCAGCCACAGCTCCCGCTCGGTGCGCGCTGCGACGCCGAAGCCGAAGTCGCGGGCGAAGACCTCGGCCCGGTCCAGGTCGGGTTTCTCGAACTCCAGCCAGGCCAGGTCGGCGACCTTGATCACGGGGTTCAGGGACCGTCCGGGGTGCTCGCCGCGCAGGGCCCCCTGCTCACTGTGGAGGTCCTGATGAGCCGTTCTGGACATGGTGTCCTCCAAGCGACATCGCCACTGCATTGATGGAACTGATGAAATCATCAGCATTGACAGTTCGCTCGTCAAGGGCTGGAGGAGGTTGAAATGATGAATCCATCAGAACTGTGATGGCAGGGGGCGCGTTGCTAAACTCGCGCATATGTCGACGTCAGCCCCGCCCCGCAACCGGTTCGAACGGCGCCGTGCCGAGACACGGCAGGCGTTCGTCCGTGCCGCCCGGCAGATCCTCGCCGAGACCGGGGACACCAGCGCCAGCATCCAGGCGATCGCCGAGCGCGCGGACGTCGGCTTCGGCTCCTTCTACAACCACTTCGAGTCGAAGACGGAGCTGTTCGACGCGGCGGTGCGGGACGCCCTCGAAGAGTTCGGCCGGACCTTCGACGAGCACCTCAAAGGCATCGACGACCCCGCGGAACTGGTCGCGGCGGGCTTCCGGCTCAGCGCGCGCATGGCGGACTCCCACCCCGAGCTGATGCAGGTGCTGCGCCACCGCGGGCTGGGCCACATCCACTCGGATTCCGGACTGGCGCCGCGCGCCCTGCGTGACCTGGAGGTCGGCGCCGCCTCCGGCCGCTTCGACATCGCCGACCCGATGGCGGCCCTCACCGCCCTGGGCGGCTCCCTGCTGGCCCTGCTGGAACTGCGGTTCGCCCGGCCGGAACACGACGGGGACGAGGCCGCGTCCAACTTGGCCGAGATGCTGCTGCGGATGCTGGGCGTCCCGCCGGAGGACGCCCGCGACGTCGCCCGGCGCCCGCTGCCCGACCTCGACTAGGCGGTCGTCGAACTCGGGCGGAACGTGACCGACTCACCGCTGAAGCGGGCGTCGATCCCCTTCTCCGTCGTCGTGACCGACCGCAGGCGCAGTCCCTCCGGGATGCTGCGAAGGGGTACCGGCTCCGCCAGGGCCCTGTCGAGCAGCGCCTCGGCGGGATCGATCAGGGCGCCCTGGATGACGCGGACGTCCGTGAAGGCGATGCGATTGCCCGACGCCGCCGAGACGGCCGCGCTCACGGTCACGTCCCCGACGAGCGGCAGGGTGACCGCCGCCTCGACCCGGCCGGGCCCTTCGCCCTGCGAGACCGCCGGCCCGAGCGCGCGCGACACGTCCTCGTACGACAGGAAGGCGGTCGCCTCGACGCCGCGGGCGTGCGCCACACCGGCGCTCCCCGAAGTCTTCAGTCCGTCGAGGCCGACGGTCAGCTTCGTCACCGGCAGTGGGCGGGTCGTTCCGCGCGCCGGTATGTCGTGAGCGGTGATGTCGACATGGCACAGACTGCCCTCCGCGAGCTGCGTCAGCACAGGAAAGCCGCTGACGTGCACCGAAGGGCGTGCCGGCGTTCCCATGCCGTCCTGGAAGGCCTTGGCCGTACGGCTCTCCGCGCGGGTGGCGGCGACGCGGTCGACGGTGACGGTGCCGACTGCCAGGGCCGACACGACCGCGACGGTGACGATCTTGAGGTTCCGCGTGGGCTGTCGGGTCATCCGCCGATACTTGCACATCAGTGGGCAATGAACCAGTTCGCGGCACCACCGCAGCCGTTCAGCCGTTCAGACGGTCAATCGACCCGTGAGCCGCTTGGAGTGTCATGACCAGCTCTCCGTCCCGCCGCACCGCGTTACGCGGCCTCGCCGTCACCGGCGCCGCCGTCATCGGCTTCGACCCCTTCACCCGGAGCTGGGCGGCAGCCGCACCCACGGCCGACCCGTCCCGCCTCAAGGGCGTGCCCGACCTCGACGGAACGCTCCTCACGGACACGGCCTCCCGCGCGGCCGTCGCCGACGACTACGGCCACATCGTGCACCGCACCCCGGCCGCGGTGCTCAGACCGGGTTCCGTGCGGGACGTCGTCACCATGG
>JABFVM010000248.1 GCA_013362785.1 Streptomyces sp.
GAGCCCGGCGCGGTCGAGGGCCTTCAGGTCCCGGCGGATCGTCTCCGCCGTCACCTGGAACTCCTCGGCCAGCGACAGGACGTCCACTCGGCCGCCGTCACGGGCGAGCCGGAGGATCTCCTGCTGCCGCTCCGGTGCGTACATGTCCGTTCGCCTCCGAACTGTGCCCGAACTTGTGGTTTCGCAGGGAGGCTACGCCCGGATTTCCGGAAAGTAAACAGGTTCGGGCTCAATCGGGCATGAACGGGCCGGTGACATGCAGGGATGAGGGGTTGGGGGGAGATCGGGGGAGATGGGGCATGCGGGGATGCGGGGATGCGGGTGGAGGTACGGAAACGGCGAGGGGCCCGGCACCGAAGTGCCGGGCCCCTTCCCCGCTCAGGCCACCGTCCGTGCGGCACCGCCCGCAGAGCCTGTGAAGGCTCTAGCCCACCAGCGCGGGCTCCTTCTCCGTCACCGGCGACGCCGCCTCATCGGCCGCCCCCTCGACATGCTGTGCCGGGCGCTTCGGCAGCGCGAACATCAGCAGGAAGATGACGCCCAGCACCCCGGCCACCCACCCGAGCGCATGCTGGAAGCCGTCCGCGAAGGCCAGGCCGGCCGCCGTACGCTCCCGCGCCTCGGCCAGACGGTCGTCGACGACCCCGAAGAAGACCACCGAGACCAGGCCGAGGCCGAGCGCGTTGCCCATCTGCTGCACCGTGCTGATCAGGCCCGACGCCGAACCGGAGTGCTCGCGCGGCACCTCGGACAGGATCGCGTCCGTCAGCGGGGCCACGATCAGGCCCATGCCGGCGCCCATCACGACCAGCGGCAGCGCCATCTGCCAGGGGGCGATGGCGAGGCCGTAGCGGCCCGCTTCCCAGATGTAGATCAGCACGCCGACCGCCATCACCAGCGCGCCCGCCTGCAGCACCTTGCGGCCGAAGCGCGGGACCAGCTTCTGCACGGACATCCCGGCCGCCACCGAGACCGCGATCGAGAACGGGACCCCGGTCAGACCGGCCTTCAGCGGGCTCCAGCCCAGGCCGTACTGCATGTACAGCGTCCAGACCAGGAAGAAGATGCCGAGCGCGACACCGAAGACCGTCTGGACCGCGATGCCGGCCGCGAAGCTCTTCACCTTGAACAGGGACAGCTCGACGAGCGGGGAGCCGTCGCGGGCCGCCTTGCGCTTCTCGTACGTCACCAGCGCCGCGAGGACGACGAGGGCGCCGGCCATCGACACGTACCCCCACAGCGGCCAGCCCAGCTCGCGGCCGCGGGTCAGCGGGTAGAGCAGCATCAGCAGGCCGAGGATGACCAGGGCCACGCCGACCAGGTCCAGCTTCATGGCCTTCGGCGCCTTGGACTCGGTGATGAAGCGGCTGCCGAGGATCAGGCCCGCGATGCCGACCGGGAGGTTGATCAGGAAGATCGGGCGCCATTCGAGGCCGAAGAGGTTCCACTCGGTGAGGAGGGCGCCGAGCAGCGGGCCGGTGACCGCGCCGAGACCGACGACCGCGCCGAACAGGCCGAAGACCTTGCCGCGTTCGTGCGCCGGGAACGTGGCGTGCACGATCGACAGGACCTGCGGGACCATCAGCGACGCCATCGCGCCCTGGAGGATGCGGGAGGCGACCAGCATCTCCGGGTTCGCGGCGAAGCCGCACAGGGCGGAGGCCAGGGTGAAGCCGCCGATGCCGATCAGGAACAGTCGCTTGCGGCCGTGGATGTCGCCCAGGCGGCCTCCGGTGATCAGGCCCGCGGCGAACGCGAGGGCGTAGCCGGCGGTGATCCACTGGATCTGGCTGAAGGTCGCGCCGGACTCCCGCTGTATGGACGGGATCGCGACGTTGACGATCGTGACGTCGACCAGGTCCATGAAGGCCGCGGTCATCACGATCGCGAGGGCGAACCAGCGGCGGCGGTCCGTCGGGGTGGGTGGGGCGGGTGGGGCGGGTGGGGCTGTTGAAGCGGCCGTTGGAGCGGCCGTTGGAGCGGTTGGCGTGTTCGGTGAAGTCTCGGTGGAAGCCATGTCCTCAAACTAGAACGGCATTAGGTCAGATCATGTCCTAGTTGTACGGCATCCTCGAACTCATGACGACGGACACACCGGCTCGGCTCCTCCAGTTGCTCTCCCTTCTGCAGACGCCCCGTGAATGGCCCGGCGGCGAGCTCGCCGGGCGGCTCGGGGTGTCCCGGCGTACGGTGCGGCGGGATATCGACCGGCTGCGGGAGCTGGGGTATCCCGTGCAGGCGACGAAGGGGGCCGACGGGGGGTATCGGCTGGTCGCGGGCAAGGCGATGCCGCCGCTCGTCCTGGACGACGAGGAGGCCGTGGCGATCGCGGTGGGGCTGCGGGCCGGGGCCGGGCATGCGGTCGAGGGCGTCGACGAGGCGTCGGTCCGGGCGCTGGCGAAACTGGAGCAGGTGCTGCCGTCGCGGCTACGGCGTCGGGTGTCCACGTTGCAGGCCGCGACCACGCCGCTGACCAGTGGGGACGGGGCGAGTATCGCGCCCGAGACGCTGACCGTGATGGCGTCGAGCGTGGCGGGGCAGGAGCGGTTGCGGTTCGCGTACCGGGCCGGGGACGGGACGGAGTCGCGTCGCCTGACCGAGCCGCATCGGCTGGTGTCGACGGGGCGTCGCTGGTACCTCGTGGCCTACGACCTCGATCGCGCCGACTGGCGCACGTTCCGGGTCGACCGGGTGAGCGAGCCGTTCGCCACCGGGGCGCGGTTCGCTCAGCGGGAGTTGCCGACGGGGAGTGCGGCGGAGTATCTGCGGCGGTCGATCCGGCGGCATGCGGAGACGTACGAGTTCCAGGTCACGTTCGCGGCGGCTGCGGAGGTGGTGGAGGCGCGGTTGCCCCGGTGGCTCGGGGCGCCGGAGTCCATCGGGGCGGACGAGTGCCGGTTGCGGGCGGTCGCGAGTGATCCTGTGGAGTGGCTGGCGGTGCGGTTGGCGATGGTGGGGTGTGAGTTCGTGGTGGAGTCGCCTGCGGAACTGGTGCGGTGTGTGCGGGAGTTGGGGGGGCGGTTGAGTCGGGCTTC
>JABFVM010000076.1 GCA_013362785.1 Streptomyces sp.
GCTCCCCTCGCCGCACCTGCTCACATTTCCCGCATAAGGCGACAACTACGAGCAAGCACGGCGAGTTACGGTGCCGTCCCGGACACGGCGGAGTTCCACTCGATCCGGTGAGGAGGCCGGCGGAGACCAAGGGCCCCCGAACGCCGGGTACTTACTTCTCGACCTCGGTGGCGAGCTTGGTGAGCAGCGCGTCGTAGATCCGGCCGAGGCCCTTGGGTGCGAAGGTCTTCTCGAAGAAGCCGCCGATGCCGCCGGCGCCCTGCCAGGTGGTGGTGACGACGACCCGGGACTTGCCCTCGCCTGCCGGGGTGACCCGCCAGGTGGTCACCATGGAGGAGTTGCGGTCCTTCTCGACGAGCTCGCCGTCGGTGGGCTCGCTGACCTCCAGGAGGCAGTCGCGCACCCGCTTGCTGGTGGCCTGGAGCTTCCAGTGGACGAGGGTGCCCTCGCCGTCGCCGCCCTCGCGCACCTCGTACTCGCTGAAGTGCTCGGGCAGCAGCTTCTGCCGGGTGCCGCTGTAGTCGGCGAGGGCGTCGAACACCTTCTCCGCGTCCGCCGCGACGATCCGCTCCGTAGTGGCCTCGACCTGCGCCATTGACTTCCTCCAGGACCAGTTTTCTCGGGGGTTTGGGCAAGCCAACCACCCCGCTCCCGGACCGCCCAAATCGGGGTCCCGATCCCGGCCCCGAACCGATCGCACAGTGATCGAAATCGAAGCGTGGCCATAGGTCGCACGATCAAGGGAACATGTGTTCTATTCTGTGGCCAGTGCTACCGAGGAGGCACCATGCGCTGGGAGAACCTCACCCTGGAGTCCGACCACAGCCGGGCCGACGCCGCGCTGTTCGGCGCCGACGCCGTGATCACCCGCACCTTCGACACGCCCGAGTTCGCCGGTATCACCTTCCATGAGATCCGGGCCCGCTCGATCATCAACCGGGTGCCCGGCGCCTCGCGCATGCCCTTCGAGTGGACGGTGAACCCCTATCGGGGCTGCTCGCACGCGTGCGTGTACTGCTTCGCACGCAAGACCCACAGCTATCTGGACCTCGACACGGGCCTCGGCTTCGACTCGCAGATCGTGGTCAAGGTGAACGCGCCGGAGCTGCTGCGCCGCCAGCTGTCCTCGCGCCGCTGGCAGGGCGAGCACATAGCGATGGGCACGAACGTCGACTGCTACCAGCGCGCGGAGGGCCGCTACCGGCTGATGCCGGGCATCCTCGCCGCCCTGCGGGACCACGCCAACCCGTACTCGATCCTGACCAAGGGCACGCTGATCCTGCGCGACCTCGACCTGCTGAAGCAGTCGTCCGAGGTGACGGACGTCGGCATCTCCGTGTCGGTCGGCTTCGTCGACCGCGAGCTGTGGCGCACCGTGGAGCCGGGCACGCCCGCCCCCGAGCGGCGCCTGGACGTCGTACGGACCCTCACCGAGCACGGGATCGGGTGCGGGGTGCTGATGGCGCCGGTGATTCCGTTCCTGAGCGACCAGCCGGCCCAACTGCGGGCCACCGTGCGGGCGATCGCCGCGTCCGGGGCCACCTCGGTGACGCCGCTGGTGCTGCATCTGCGGCCCGGGGCCCGCGAATGGTTCATGGCCTGGCTGGGCCACCATCACCCGCATCTGGTGCGCCGTTACGAGCGGCTGTACGCGGACGGCGCCTACGCGCCGAAGTGGTACCAGCGCCGGATCACCCGTCAGGTCCACGACCTGGCGCAGGAGTACGGCATCGGACCCACGCGCGCGAGCATGCCCCGGCGGGTCCCCGAGCCGGAGCCGGCCGAGCCCTCGGTGACCGAACCGACTCAACTCTCGCTCATTTGAGAGCATTGGAGCGCTTCCCTCGACCCAATCGGGTCAAGTCTTGGCAGAACCCGTTCTTCCGGTGGTCCTTTCCGGCACGATGCGGCCGGGACCGTGGCACTCGCGGTCCGAGACCCTCCGTCCTGGGAGGACCCCATGAGAAAACGCGCAGTCGTGCTGTGCGGCACCGCCGCCCTCGTGGCCGGAACCATGACGGCCGTCCCCGCCCGGGCGGGCGCCGGGCACCCCGCGCAGGCCGCTCAGGCCGCGCGCCTCACCTGGCAGAAGTGCGCCACGCAGGACTATCCGACGCTCCAGTGCACGTCCCTCAAGGTGCCGCTCGACCACGCCCGTCCGAACGGACGGCAGATCACACTGGCACTGTCCCGCGTCCCGCACACCGCGAAGAAATACCAGGGCCCCCTGCTCGTCAATCCGGGCGGCCCCGGCGGCAGCGGACTCACGCTCGCCGGATTCGTCGCCTCCTCCCTGCCCAAGGAGGTGGCGGCGCAGTACGACGTCATCGGCTTCGACCCGCGCGGCGTCGGCAAGAGCAAGCCCGCCCTCGACTGCCGGCCCGGCCACTTCGCCCCGGTCCGCCCGGACTCCGTGCCGAGCACCCCGCGGATCGAGCGGGCCAACCTCCAGCGCGCCAAGGCGTTCGCGCGGGCCTGCGGCGAGAAGTACGCGGACGTCCTGCCGTACATCAACACGATCAGCGCCGTGCGCGACATGGACAGGATCCGTGCCGCACTGGGCGCGAAGCGGATCAACTACTTCGGTTACTCGTACGGCACCTATCTCGGTTCGGTCTACGCCAAGCTGTTCCCGCAGCGGGTGCGGCGCGCGGTCCTGGACTCGGTCGTCGACCCGACCGGCGTCTGGTACGAGGACAACCTCGCGCAGGACGTCGCCTTCAACGGCCGGCACCAGGCCTTCATGGCATGGGTCGCCAAGCACGACGCCACGTACAAGCTCGGTACCGATCCGGCGAAGATCGAGGCCAAGTGGTACGCGATGCGGGCGGCGCTGGCCAAGAAGCCGGCCGGCGGCAAGGTGGGCGCCTCCGAGCTGGAGGACACGTTCCTCCCCGGCGGCTACTTCAACGGCTACTGGCCGTATCTCGCCGAGGCGTTCGCGGCGTATGTGAACACCAAGGACACGGACCCGCTGGTCGAGGCGTACGAGAGGTTCGGCGCCATCGACTCGTCCGGCGACAACGGCTACAGCATCTATACGTCCGTGCAGTGCCGTGACGCCGTCTGGTCGCGCGACTGGAACCAGTGGCGGACGGACAACTGGGCCGTGTACGACAAGGCGCCGTTCATGACCTGGAACAACGCCTGGTACAACGCGCCGTGCGCGTTCTGGCCGACGCCCTCGCTGGACTCGGTGAACGTCGACAACGGCAAGCTGCCGCCGATACTGCTGTTCCAGGCCACCGACGACGCGGCCACCCCGTACCAGGGCGGCGTCACGGTGCACCAGAAGCTCGGCCGGTCCAGCCTCGTGGTGGAGCAGGGCGGTGGCAACCACGGCATCACGCTCAGCGGCAACGCCTGCCTGGACAAGCATCTCGCGGCCTATCTGACCGACGGCACGGTGCCGCACGGCACGGGCGAGGCCGACGCGGTGTGCGAGGCGCTGCCCGATCCGAAGCCGCTGAACTCCAAGATGACGTCGCAGTCGTCGCGGGGCGCGGAGCTGCACGAGCTGCTCGGTTTCCGCGGCTGAGCGCGTGACCGCCTGACGGCCCGGCCTGCTGACGGTCCGTCGGGGGCGTTGTCAGTCCCGTGGTCCACCATGGGACGCATGAGCGATCTGACCAGGATCCCCGCCCCCGACGGAGTCGCCCCCGCCGCCCAGTACACGCACGTCGTACTCGGCACGGGCCGTTTCGTCGCCGTCTCCGGCCAGCTCGCCCTGGACGAGCACGGCGGCCTCGTCGGCGAGGGCGACCCGTCGGCCCAGGCCCGCCAGGTCTTCGAGAACCTCAGGCGCTGCCTGGCGGCGGCCGGGGCGACCTTCGACGACGTCGTCAAACTCACCTACTTCGTCACGGACATGTCCCACATGCCCGCCATCCGCACGGCCCGCGCCGAGCACATACCCGACGACCGCCTGCCGGCCGCGTCCGCGGTACAGGTCGCCGGGCTGGTGCGGCCGGAGTTCCTGATGGAGGTGGAGGCGTTCGCGGTGGTGCCGGAACGGGCCGGGTCAACCGGTCAGGCCGAGTCGATTCGGCCCTGATCCGGATCGGCTGCCGGCGGAGCGCCTGCCAGGGCGCCACAGGAATCGGAACGCCGTCGGGCCTAGTTCTCTCAGGAGGACGGCAGCGTGGGCTGGTCCTGTCATGGCCCACACCGCGACGGCGAAGTGCGCACCGAGGACGCCGAGTTGTACGCCATCTATGTCGACCCCGGGTGGTACGGCGCCGGGATCGGCCACGCCCTGCTCCAGGAGTCGGTCCGCCGCTGTACGGCCGCCGGGCACGCGCGATGCTCCTCTGGGTCCTCAAGGACAACGCCCACGCGCGGCGCTTCTACGAGCGGGCGGGCTTCCGGGCGGACGGAGCCGAGGAGCCGTTCCATGCGGCCGGGGTCGAGGTACCGGAGGTGCGGTACGTGCGGGAGCTGAAGCCTCACCTTTGATTGCGGGTGTTGACGCCTCACCTTTGATGGGGGATCCGCGCCAGTGCCCGTACCGCCGCCTCCGCGAGGGTCGGGTGGGCGAGGGCCTCGTTCAGGACTCGTCTGGCTCGGGGGTCGCCCAGGGTGCCGAGGCCGTCCACGCAGGCGAGGGCCACGCGGCGGTAGGGGTCGTGCGGGCGCAGGCGTCGTTCCAGGGTGGTGATCAGGGCCGGCACCGCCTCGGGGGCGCGCAGCTCGACCAGCAGGCGGACCGGGTGCAGGGCGTAGGCGACGCGAAGCTCGTTGGTGGCGAGGGCGGCGGCCGCGCGGGCCGTGCGCGGGTCGCCGAGGCGGGCCAGCGCATGGGCGGCGGAGGCGCAGCGCGGCGGGTCGCGGTGGTTCAGGAGCAGGACGAGCGACTCGAAGGCCCGGCGGTCCCCGGCCAGGCCCAGACGGAACGCGGCCAGCTCCCTGGCCCACAGCGGCTGCCCGGGCGCGGTGAGCACGCCGGCCAGCTCATCGGGG
This sequence comes from Streptomyces sp., assembly GCA_013362785.1. Lineage (GTDB taxonomy): Bacteria > Actinomycetota > Actinomycetes > Streptomycetales > Streptomycetaceae > Streptomyces. Next base: position 4,960 of record JABFVM010000076.1, read on the forward strand.
TCCTCGGTCGCGACGAGGCGGTCGTACGCGGCCGACGCCCCGGACTCCTGCCGTAAGCGCTCCGTGAGTGATCGCAACTCTTCGTCCATGAAGGCGAAGCGTAGAGGGTCCGCCGACGATCGGGACCTACATCACAAACTCGGGGACTAGCGCGCTCGTTACCCACTGGTTAAGCTCATACGAGCGAGTTACCCACTCGCGAACCCCTTGTGGCGGCCTGGTGACGCAGCCGCCGCGAGAAGCAGTCGGTTCGGTACATCGAGTACCGCAGTACGACTCGGCCACGGGACAGGGCCGGTCGGTCATCACCGCTCCTCGGACGTGTGCACGTCCGCAGCGACGGCACCGGGCGTGTGCGCCTGCAGCCCGGCAACACCCGCATCTTCCACCGCACCCGGTGCGCTCATGGTTCGGCTTCGACTCCGGTCGGGCCCCCGTCGGCGCACCCGGGCGCGTTCCCAGTCGTCACCCTCATCCCTGGAGTCCCGCGATGGCCACTCCCCTGTCCGACACCCCTCTGTCCCCGCTCAAGACCGTTGCCGTCGTCGGCCTCGGAACCATGGGCACCGGCATCGCCGAGGTCCTGGCCAAGGCCGGCCGCGAGGTCATCGGCATCGACATCAGCGAGGCCGCCGCCGCCCGCGCCGTCGCCGCTTTGGAGACCTCGACCGCCCGCTCCGTGGCGCGCGGCCGGCTGACCGAGGAGGAGCGCGCGGAGACCCTCGCCCGGGTCCGCACCTCCACCGACCTGGCCGACGCGGCCGAGGCCGACCTGGTCATCGAGGTGGCGCCGGAGTCGTACGAGGTCAAGCAGCAGATCTTCCGCGAGCTGGACGGGATCGTGCGCCCCGAGGCGATCCTGGCGACCGGCACCAACGCCCTCTCCGTCACGCGGCTGGCCGCCGACTCGGCCCGCCCCGAGCGGGTGCTCGGACTGCACTTCTTCAACCCGGCGCCGGCGATGCGGCTGGTGGAGGTCGTCTCCTCGGTGCTGACCGCGCCGACGGCCGTCACCGCGGTCACCAACCTCGCCCTGGACCTCGGCAAGGAGCCCGTCGCGGTCGGCGACCGCCCCGGTTTCGTCGCCGACGGGCTGCTGTTCGGCTACCTCAACCAGGCGGCCGCGATGTACGAGGCGAAGTACGCCTCCCGCGAGGACATCGACGCCGCGATGCGGCTGGGCTGCGGACTGCCGATGGGCCCGCTGGCCCTGCTCGACCTGATCGGCATCGACACCGCGCGCCGGGTCCTGGAGGCCATGTACGCCGAGTCCCGCGACCGGCTGCACGCCCCCGCGCCGATCCTCAAGCAGCTCAGCGAGGCGGGTCTGACGGGCCGTAAGTCGGGCCGCGGCTTCTACTCGTACGAGGCGCCGGGCAGCGCCACCGTCGTGCGGGACGCGCTGACGCCGCTGGACGGTGCCGCCCTGACCCCCGGCCGTACGGTCCGCTCCGTCGGGGTCGCGGGCTCCGGCACGATGGCGTCCGGGATCGTCGAGGTCTTCGCCAAGGCCGGGTACGAGGTCGTGCTCGCCGCCCGCAGCGAGGAGAAGGCGCAGGCCGCGAAGGCCCGTATCGGCAAGTCCCTTTCCCGCTCCGTCGACAAGGGGCGGATGACCGCCGAGGCCGCCGCGCAGACCCTGGACCGGATCACCGCGGCGGGTTCGTACGACGCGTTCGCCGACGTCGATCTGGCCGTCGAGGCCGTCGCCGAGGACCTGGAGGTCAAGCAGCAGCTGTTCGCGACGCTGGACAAGGTCTGCAAGCCCGGCGCGGTCCTGGCCACCACGACCTCCTCACTGCCCGTCGTCGCCTGTGCTCGCGCCACCTCGCGTCCGCAGGACGTGATCGGCATGCACTTCTTCAACCCGGCGCCGGCGATGAAGCTGGTCGAGGTCGTCCGTACGGTGCTCACGGCCGACGACGTCCACTCCACCGTCCGCGAGGTCTGCGGCAAGATCCGCAAGCACGCCGTGGACTGCGGTGACCGTGCCGGATTCATCGTGAACGCGCTGCTCTTCCCGTACTTGAACAACGCGATCAAGATGGTGGAGGAGCACTACGCGACGCTCGACGACATCGACGCCGCGATGAAGCTGGGCGGCGGCTACCCGATGGGTCCGTTCGAACTGCTGGACGTCGTCGGACTCGATGTCTCCCTCGCCATCGAGAAGGTCCTGCACCGCGAGTTCCGCGACCCGGGCCTGGCTCCGGCGCCGCTCCTGGAGCACCTGGTGGCCGCGGGCTGCCTCGGCCGCAAGACGGGCCGCGGCTTCCGCGAATATGCCCGCCGCTGACGGCGTCGGCGACTGGTTCAGAGGCGACCAGGACTGGGGCGGACTGCTCGAACCGGCCGGAGGACCCCCGCCCGCGGAGGGCGGGGGAAACCCCGTACATGCGCATCAAGCTGCGCACATGCAGTACGTTCGGGTCATGTCCCAGCCCGCCAGGTCCTCACGTACACCAGCTACGCCCGACGCGCCGGAGAGTGCCGCAGGCAGTCGCGCGGCCGCCCAACGGCTCAAGATGCGCCGCGAACTGGCGGCGGCGGCGATGGAGCTGTTCGCGACGAAGGGGTACGAGGCGACCACCGTCGACGAGATCGCGGCCGCGGCCGGGGTCGCCCGCCGCACGTTCTTCCGCCACTTCCGCTCCAAGGAAGAGGCCATCTTCCCGGACCACGACGACACCCTGATCCGCGCCGAGGCGGTACTGAACGCCGCACCGGCCCACGAGCACCCGCTCGACACGGTGTGCCGCGGCATCAAGGAAGTCATGCGGATGTACGCGGCCCGGCCGGAGATCTCGGTCGCCCGCTACAAGCTCACGCGCGAGGTGCCCACCCTGCGCGAGGCGGAGATCGCGTCGGTCGCCCGCTACGAGCGCCTCTTCACCCGCTATCTCCTCGGCCACTTCGACGAGCACGCGCACGACGACGACGCCAACGACGACCCGCTGCTGGCCGAGGTCGCCGCGTCCGCGGTGGTCACCGCGCACAACCACGTCCTACGGCGCTGGCTGCGCGCGGGCGGCCAGGGCGATGTGGAGGCCCAGCTCGACCACGCCTTCGCGATCGTCCGCAGGACGTTCGGCTCGGGCATCGGGGCGGGCCGGGACACCACCACACCGCGCACGGCACCAGCCTCCGTGGCCTCGGAGGGCGAGGTACTGGTGGCGGTGGCCCGGACCGACGCGCCGCTCGACGAGGTGATGCGGACGATCGAGCAGGCGCTGAAGGAGCGGGCCTAGGAACCTCAGAAGTACCTCAGGAAGACCCCGCGGAGGGAACTATCGCGCGGGCGCGGCCGTCCTCCATGTCGAAGCACGATCTTCATGGTTGAGCGACTGGAGTGTGTTGCCATGCAGGCGAACGACCCGACCAAGCTCGAAGCCACGCTGGCCGACGGGCGGCGCATGACCCTGTCCCTCCCCGCGACCGACGCCAAGTGGGCCGCCGACGGCATCAAGGGCCTGCGCGCCGTCCCGCCCACCCACACCGGCCGCGGCGAGGAGCCCCCCGCCCTCCCCGAGGAGCCGGCACTCCCCCTCCAGGTTGCCCTGCTGGGCCTGGGCGCCTAGACCGGACACCCGACACCAGCCGCCCCCTGACCGGGGCGGCTTTTTTACGCCTCCGAATGACAGCAGACGACGACCGATAGCGCCCGATTGATACCTACTCGCGAGTAGCTTTGATCGATCATCGCTCATTTGTTACGTAAAGATTTCATCTGAGAGCAAGTTCTGGCACTCGGTGCCTTGCCAGGTGACACGCGGTGCCATACGTTGAAGGTGTCCGGGCGGCCGGCGTGCAGAGACCTTTCGTACGTCGGCTGTCCCCGCAAGTCCCTCCCGGGACCTGCGCGCCCGGCGCCTGCGTCACAGGCAACCTCCCGCGCCACAAAGCGCTGCCGAACAGCATCACCAGCCGAACCGACGGCAACCCCCAAAACCCTCAGCAGCACCGACGTAACCCTCAGCGCCCCTCCCCTCAGGGGGCGCAAACCGCCGGAGGCAACACCGTGACCACTCAGGCCATTCTGGACGCGATCCAGTCGCCGGAATCGACGCCGGCCGACTTCGCCGCTCTTCCGCTCCCCGAGTCGTACCGCGCGATCACCGTGCACAAGGACGAGACGGAGATGTTCGCGGGCATGACGACCCGCGAGAAGGACCCGCGCAAGTCGATCCACCTGGACGAGGTTCCCCTGCCCGAGCTCGGCCCGGGCGAGGCCCTGGTGGCCGTCATGGCTTCCTCGGTCAACTACAACTCCGTGTGGACCTCGATCTTCGAGCCGCTGTCCACCTTCGGGTTCCTGGAGCGCTACGGCCGCACCAGCGAGCTGGCCAAGCGCCACGACCTGCCCTACCACATCATCGGCTCCGACCTCGCGGGTGTCGTCCTGCGCACCGGCCCGGGCGTCAACGCCTGGCAGCCCGGTGACGAGGTCGTCGCGCACTGTCTGTCCGTCGAGCTGGAGTCCAGCGACGGCCACAACGACACGATGCTCGACCCCGAGCAGCGCATCTGGGGCTTCGAGACCAACTTCGGCGGCCTCGCCGAGATCGCCCTCGTCAAGTCCAACCAGCTGATGCCCAAGCCGGGCCACCTCAGCTGGGAGGAGGCCGCCGCCCCGGGCCTGGTCAACTCCACCGCCTACCGCCAGCTGGTCTCCCGCAACGGCGCCGGCATGAAGCAGGGCGACAACGTCCTGATCTGGGGCGCGAGCGGCGGACTGGGCTCCTACGCCACGCAGTTCGCGCTGGCCGGCGGCGCCAACCCGATCTGTGTCGTCTCCAGCGACCAGAAGGCGGACATCTGCCGCTCGATGGGCGCCGAGGCGATCATCGACCGCAACGCCGAGGGCTACAAGTTCTGGAAGGACGAGCGCACCCAGGACCCGAAGGAGTGGAAGCGCTTCGGCAAGCGCATCCGCGAGTTCACCGGCGGCGAGGACATCGACATCGTCTTCGAGCACCCCGGCCGCGAGACCTTCGGCGCCAGCGTCTTCGTCACCCGCAAGGGCGGCACCATCACCACCTGCGCCTCGACCTCGGGCTACATGCACGAGTACGACAACCGCTACCTGTGGATGTCGCTGAAGCGGATCATCGGCTCGCACTTCGCCAACTACCGCGAGGCCTGGGAGGCCAACCGGCTCATCGCGAAGGGCAAGATCCACCCCACCCTGTCGAAGGTCTACTCCCTGGAGGAGACCGGCCAGGCCGCGTTCGACGTGCACCGCAACCTCCACCAGGGCAAGGTCGGCGTCCTGTGCCTCGCCCCCGAGGAAGGCCTCGGCGTGCGCGACGAGGAGATGCGCGCCAAGCACATCGACGGCATCAACCGCTTCCGCAACATCTGATCCGCGACATCTGAGACACCCGAGGTCATAGATGACTGAGCGTCAGCCCGCCGAAGGCGCGCGGGAGAAGGACCGGCCGTGGCTCATGCGCACGTACGCCGGTCACTCCACGGCCGAGGCGTCCAACGAGCTGTACCGGCGCAACCTCGCCAAGGGCCAGACCGGCCTGTCGGTCGCGTTCGATCTTCCGACGCAGACCGGCTACGACTCCGACCACATCCTCGCCCGCGGCGAGGTCGGCCGGGTCGGCGTGCCGGTCGCCCACCTCGGTGACATGCGCCGGCTGTTCCAGGACATCCCCCTGGAGCAGATGAACACCTCGATGACGATCAACGCCACCGCCATGTGGCTGCTGGCGCTCTACCAGGTCGTCGCCGAGGAGCAGGGCGCGGACATCACCAAGCTCCAGGGCACGACCCAGAACGACATCGTCAAGGAGTACCTGTCGCGGGGGACCCATGTCTTCCCGCCGGGGCCCTCACTCCGGCTGACGACGGACATGATCGCGTACACGGTCTCCCACATCCCGAAGTGGAACCCGATCAACATCTGCAGCTACCACCTGCAGGAGGCGGGCGCCACGCCGGTCCAGGAGATCGCGTACGCGATGTCCACCGCGATAGCGGTTCTCGATGCCGTACGCGATTCAGGGCAGGTCCCCGCCGAGAAGTTCGGGGACGTCGTGGCCCGTATCTCCTTCTTCGTGAACGCGGGCGTCCGCTTCATCGAGGAGATGTGCAAGATGCGGGCGTTCGGGCGGATCTGGGACCAGGTCACGCGCGAGCGCTACGGCATCGAGAACCCCAAGCAGCGCCGCTTCCGGTACGGCGTCCAGGTCAACTCCCTCGGTCTGACCGAGGCGCAGCCGGAGAACAACGTCCAGCGGATCGTCCTGGAGATGCTGGCCGTGACGCTGTCGAAGGACGCACGCGCGCGTGCCGTGCAGCTGCCCGCCTGGAACGAGGCCCTTGGCCTGCCCCGGCCCTGGGACCAGCAGTGGTCGCTGCGCATCCAGCAGGTGCTGGCGTACGAGAGCGATCTGCTGGAGTACGAGGACATCTTCGAGGGCTCGAAGGTGATCGAGACGAAGGTGGACGAGCTGGTCGAGGCCTCCCTCGCGGAGATCGACCGCATCCAGGAGATGGGCGGCGCGATGGCCGCCGTCGAGTCCGGCTACCTCAAGTCCCAGCTGGTCGCCTCGCATGCCGAGCGCCGGGGCCGGATCGAGTCCGGCCAGGAGAAGATCATCGGTGTCAACGCCTTCGAGGGCACCGAGCCGAACCCGCTGACCGCCGACCTCGACACGGCCATCCAGACCGTCGACCCGGCCGTCGAGGCCCGTGTCATCGCCGGTCTCCAGCACTGGCGCGACACCCGCTACCAGCCGCCCTTCAACCACCCGCGCCCGTGCAAGGCGCTGGAGAAGCTGAAGGAGGCCGCCAAGGGCACCGCCAACCTCATGGAGGCCACCCTGGAGTGCGCCCGCGCCGGTGTCACGACCGGCGAGTGGGCCGGGGCGCTGCGCGAGGTGTTCGGCGAGTTCCGGGCGCCCACCGGGGTGTCGTCGGCGCCGGTGGCGATCCCCGCGGAGGAGGGCTCGGCCCTGTCGCAGGTGCGCCGCAAGGTCGACCTGACCGCGCAGGACATGGGCGTCGGCAAGCTGCGCTTCCTGGTCGGCAAGCCCGGCCTGGACGGGCACTCCAACGGCGCCGAGCAGATCGCCGTGCGGGCCCGTGACGCCGGGTTCGAGGTGGTCTACCAGGGCATCCGGCTCACCCCCGAGCAGATCGTGGACGCGGCCCTCGCCGAGGACGTGCACGCGGTCGGCCTGTCGATCCTCTCCGGATCGCACGCCCAGCTGGTGCCGGACGTGCTGGAACGACTCCGTGTGGCCGGTGCCACAGATATACCGGTGATCGCCGGTGGCATCATCCCGAATGGTGACGCCGAGCAGCTCAGGGCCGCCGGTGTGGCCGCCGTCTTCACCCCGAAGGACTTCGACATCACCGGAATCATCGGCCGCATCGTCGACGAGATCCGGAAAGCGAACAAGCTCGACCCCCTGGAGGTCCCCGCATGACCGTCAACCGTCTCCGCCCGCGGCGCTCCTGCCTGGCAGTGCCGGGCTCGAACCCCCGCTTCCTGGAGAAGGCTCAGGGCCTCCCTGCGGACCAGGTCTTCCTCGACCTGGAGGACGCGTGCGCGCCGCTCGCCAAGCCCGAGGCGCGGCACACCATCGTCAAGTTCCTCAATGAGGGCGACTGGACCGGCAAGACGAGGGTCGTGCGCGTCAACGACTGGACGACCGAGTGGACGTACCGCGACGTCGTCACGGTCGTCGAGGGCGCCGGCCAGAACCTCGACTGCATCATGCTGCCGAAGGTGCAGACGGCCCAGCAGGTCGTCGCCCTGGACCTGCTGCTGACGCAGATCGAGAAGACGATGGGCTTCGAGGTCGGCAAGATCGGCATCGAGGCGCAGATCGAGAACGCCCAGGGCCTGAACAACGTCAACGAGATCGCGACGGCGTCCCAGCGCGTCGAGACGATCATCTTCGGCCCGGCCGACTTCATGGCGTCGATCAACATGAAGTCGCTGGTCGTGGGCGAGCAGCCG
>JABFVM010000553.1 GCA_013362785.1 Streptomyces sp.
CGGGCCGGGCCGGTCCGTCGAGAGCGAGGAGGCGTCCGGGCACATGGAGACGACGAGTCAGACGACGAGTCGGGCAGTCGCGCAGGCACCGGCCGCGGAGAGCGGACAGCAGGTCCCCTCCGCCCGGCGCACGGTGGACGGCTACCTGTTGGCGCCCTTCCCGTGGTACGGCCTCGACGAGGCCTTCACGGGGCCGCGCTGGCTGATGCAGGTCGGCATGGCGGCCGACGGGGCCGTGGAACACGGGTCGATCGGGCACGGTGACGAGCCCTCCGTACGGAACGAGGCGTCGGAGGACCGGGAGAAGTTCGCGGTCGTGGTGACCGTCGCGGCCAGTCCGTCCCGGCGGAGCCCCGACGGTACGGGGCTGCTGGAGGCGACGTCGGTCTCCTCGGCGGCGTGGCTCGCGGGAGTGGGGCTGCTGTCGTTCACCTGGCCCGGGCAGATGGATCACTCGCTGCGGGACGACTGGCTGGATCAGCAGACGGAGACGGCGTGGGCCCTGGCCGACGATCTTGACGGGCCGGCCTGGTCGACGCTGTCCCTGCCCGTGGACGGGGTGCCCACGCCCTTCCACTACCGGGAGTCCGAGTTCGGCTGGGTGCTGGCCGGGTCCACTCAGGAGGGGGTGCACGTGGGGGCGTACGGGAGAGGCATGAGTGCGTACGGTCTTGCGTTCGCCATGATCAAGGACATCGCCGCGTACGCCTAGCCGGCGGGGCTGAGCCGGAAAAATGGGGCGCCGTTGGGAATCGGCGCCCCTTCGCCGTAGTGGCTTGATGATGTCTGGCGAGTGCGGGTGCTTCGTGGCTTGTCGCGCAGTTCCCCGCGCCCCTTCAGGGGCGCTCCCGCGGGGCCACTAGAACTTGTTGCGCGGTGTGATGCCCAGGGACATGCCCGACAGGCCCCTCTGGCGGCCGCCCAGCTTGCCCGCGATTGCCCTCAGGGCTGAGCCCGCCGGGCTGTCCGGGTCTGTCAGGACGACCGGCTTGCCCTCGTCGCCGCCCTCGCGGAGGCGGACGTCGATCGGGATGTTGCCCAGCACGGGGACGTTCGTGCCGGTCGTGCGGGTGAGACCGTCCGCGACGACCTGGCCGCCGCCCGTGCCGAAGACGTCGACCATCTCGTCGCAGTGCGGGCAGGGCAGGCCGGACATGTTCTCGACCACGCCGACGATCTTCTGGTGGGTCTGGACGGCGATGGAGCCGGCCCGCTCGGCGACCTCGGCGGCGGCCTGCTGCGGGGTCGTCACGACCAGGATCTCGGCGTTCGGGACCAGCTGGGCGACGGAGATCGCGATGTCGCCGGTGCCCGGGGGAAGGTCGAGGAGCAGGACGTCCAGGTCGCCCCAGTACACGTCCGCCAGGAACTGCTGGAGCGCGCGGTGCAGCATCGGGCCGCGCCAGACGACGGGTGCGTTGCCCGGCGTGAACATGCCGATGGAGATGACCTTCACGCCGTTCGCGGACGGCGGCATGATCATGTTCTCGACCTGGGTCGGACGGCCGTCGGCGCCCAGCATGCGCGGCACGCTGTGGCCGTAGATGTCGGCGTCGACCACGCCCACCTTGAGGCCGTCGGCCGCCATCGCCGCCGCCAGGTTGACCGTGACGGAGGACTTGCCGACGCCGCCCTTGCCGGAGGCGACCGCGTAGACGCGGGTCAGCGAGCCGGGCTTGGCGAAGGGGACCTCGCGCTCGGCGGTGCCGCCGCGCAGGGCGTTCGCCAGCTCCTTGCGCTGCTCGTCGCTCATCACGTCGAGCGTGACGTCGACGCGGGTGACGCCCTCGACCGCGGCGACCGCGTCCGTCACGCGCTGCGTGATCGTCTCGCGCATCGGGCAGCCGGAGACCGTCAGGTACACGGTGACCGCGACCGCTCCGTCCGCACCGATGTCGACCGACTTGACCATCCCGAGCTCGGTGATGGGGCGGTTGATCTCGGGGTCGTTCACCGTCGCCAGTGCTTCGCGCACCGCGTCTTCCGTAGCCATAAGGACGATGGTACGGCGCGGTGGCCATGCCCCGGAAAGCCCGTCAGCGGTCGTCTACGTCACGTCCGCGCGACCGATCTGCCGGGAATACCCCGTGCTCGTGGTGACCGTTGTGCCGGTCCTCCAGCTCTTTCATCACATCCTGCAGCTCCGAGCGCATCCAGTCGCGGGTGGCGACCTCCCCGAGCCCGATGCGCAGCGCGGCGATCTCGCGGGTCAGGTACTCGGTGTCGGCGATGGACCGCTCGTTCTGCCGACGGTCCTGTTCGAGATTGACCCGGTCGCGGTCGTCCTGCCGGTTCTGCGCCAGCAGGATCAGCGGGGCGGCGTAGGAGGCCTGCAGGGACAGGACCAGGGTGAGAAAGATGAACGGGTACTCGTCCCAGCGCAGATCGCTCGGCGCGGCGATGTTCCACAGCACCCACACGACGATCACGACCGTCATCCAGACGAGGAACCGCCCGGTGCCGATGAAGCGCGCGACGCGCTCCGAGAGCCGTCCGAAGGCCTCCGGGTCCCACTCGGGCAGGATCCGGCGGCGCGGCGGACGGGGCTGGTCGAGGCGGGTGCGGGGCCCCCGGGTGGCCGCGGTCGCGCCCGACACGACGCGCTCGCGTCCGCCCTCGCGCTCAGGAGCCATGAGGGGCCACCTCTTCGTCCTCGTCCAGGTGGAACTCCGTCTCCCGCCAGTCCTCGGGCAGCAGGTGGTCCAGTACGTCGTCCACGGTCACCGCGCCCAGCAGCGACCCGGACTCGTCCACGACGGGCGCCGCGACCATGTCGTACGTCGCGAAGAACCCGGCGACGACCGGCAGCGCGGCATCCGGCTCCAGCGCTTCGAGGGCCTCGTCCAGCAACGCGCTGACCAGGGTGTACGGCGGGTCGCGCAGCAGGCGCTGGAAATGGACCGTGCCGAGGTACTTGCCGGTCGGCGTCTCGTCGGGCGGGCGGCAGACATAGACCTGGGCGGCGAGGGCGGGGGAGAGGTCGGGGTTACGGACGCGGGCGAGGGCGTCGGCGACGGTGGCGTCGGGACGCAGGATGATCGGCTCGGTCGTCATCAGACCGCCCGCCGTGTGCTCCTCGTAGGCCATCAGACGGCGCATGTCGGCGGCGTCGGCGGGCTGCATCAGGCTCAGCAGCCGCTCCTGCTCGTCCGTCGGGAGCTCGCCGAGCAGGTCGGCCGCGTCGTCCGGGTCCATGGCCTCCAGGACGTCGGCGGCGCGCTCCTCCTGCAGCTTGCCGAGGATCTCGATCTGGTCGTCCTCCGGGAGCTCTTCGAGTACGTCGGCGAGGCGGTCGTCGTCCAGGGCGGCGGCGACCTCGGCGCGCCGCTTGGGGGAGAGGTGGTGCAGGACGTTCGCGAGGTCGGCGGGGCGCAGCTGTTCGAAGGTGGCGAGGAGGTTCTCGGCGCCCTGCCCCTGCTCCTCCAGGGAGAAGCCGGTGACGGCGGACCACTCGACGGTCAGCGACTCCCCCTTGGCCCGCCGGAAGGCACCGCTCCTGCCGCCCTTGCGTACGAACACCTTGTCGATCTCCCAGTCCCGGCGGGCCGGCAGCTGTCCGACCGACAGATCGAGGACGGTGACCTCCTCGCCGGTCTCCACCAGGGTGACGCGGCGGTCCAGGAGCTCGCCGAAGACGAGGCGCTCGGTGGGGCGCTGCTCGAAGCGGCGCACGTTGAGCACGCCGGTGGTGATGACCTGGCCGGACTCGATGCTGGTCACCCTGGTCATGGGCAGGAAGATGCGGCGCCGGGTGCTGAGTTCGACGACCAGGCCGAGCAGCCTCGGGGGGCGCCGGCCGACGCGCAGCATGACGACCAGATCGCGGACGCGGCCCACCTGGTCGCCGTTCGGATCGAACGCGGCGACGCCGGCGAGGTGCGAGACGAAGATCCGGGGAGCGCCGGCTGCCATGGCTGAGGCTCCTTTGCGTGCGGGTGCCGGGTTGCCGTGTTGCTGTCGCGGTTCATGGGCGGTGTCGCATTTCCGAATTGCCCGCTCGGGTGGGCTTCAGGCTAGCCCGTCCGGATCCGATATGCCCTGGTGAGCGGTCCGGACGGACTGGCTCCGCCGGGGCCGTGCGGCCCGGGTACGCTGCGGTACGCCGCTCACGTCACTCGACAGAAAGGCAGTCCCACCTGTGACTGCGATTCCCCAGGGTCGTACTCGCCGGGCCGCGCTCGTGAGCGCCATCTGCGCCCTGGTCGTGTCGGGGACGGGGCTGACGGGATGCAGCGAGGACCCCGACGAGGGCACCAACGGGGTCGGCAAGCTGCCGGCCGCCGAGATCCAGCGCAAGTCCCGTGCGGCAGCCGACTCCGCGAAGGCGGTGCGGCTGTCCGGGAGCGTGGCGACCAGCGGACGCACCTACAAGCTCGACATGCGGTTGAAGGCCGACGGCGCGTCGGGGTCGGTCACCGCGCAGGGGGCGACGTTCCAGCTGCTGCGGATCGGTGAGCAGTTGTATCTGAAGGCGGACGCCGGTTTCTGGAGCGGGGCGGCGGGCGGCAAGGCGGCGGACGCGGCGGTCGGGGACAAGCTGGGCGGCAAGTTCGTGCGGGTGCCGCAGGGCGACCCGTCGTACAAGAAGTTCAGCGGCTTCACGGAGAAGGATGTGCTCCTCGACGGCCTGCTGACCCTGCACGGCACCCTGGGCACCGACGGCCACCACGAGCAGGCAGGCACCCGCACCATCCGCATCACCGGAGACAAGGGCTCCGGCGGCACCCTCGACGTCTCCCTGGAGGGCACCCCCTACCCCCTCAGCCTGACCCGGGCGGGCGGCGCGGGCACCCTGACCTTCGCGTCCTGGGGCCAGGACTTCGCCCTGGAACAGCCGGGCAGGGACGAGACGGTGGACTACGGCAAGCAGCTGCCGACGTCCTGACCGGCCGGCGCCCACGACGCCGACATGATCTGTGAAAAGTGGTGAGCGGGCGGGGCAACCCTGCCCCCGCCCCATGAGTCACACAGGCGTCACCCGTTTCACATGCTTTCCCTTGGTCCAGAAGGGGCCCACTCTCCTGATGACTCGTACCCGGCTGTCCGCGCTGGCCGCGACGGCGGCGCTCGCCACCACCGGCGGCCTGATCACCGCTGCCCCCGCCTCCGCGGCGGTCACCTGCACCTCTCCCCTCTGGAGGGCGCAGTACTTCGGCAACTCCACCTTCAGCGGCACGCCGAAGCTGACCGCTTGCGACTCCGCCATCAGCGAGAACTACGGGTACGGCGACCCGGCCGGCGTCACGCTGCCCAAGGACAACTTCTCCGTCCGCTGGTCCCTCACCCGTGACTTCGGCTCCGGCGGCCCCTTCCGGCTCTCCGCCGCCACGCAGGACGGCATGCGCGTCTACGTCGACGGCGTGCGGAAGATCGACCTGTGGAAGAACGTCTCCACCACCGTCCGCAAGACCGTCGACCTGACCATCCCGGCCGGCAAGCACACGATCCGCGTGGACTACGTTGCCTGGACCGGCGTCGCCAACGCCGCCTTCACGTACACCCCGCGCACCGAGGCCGCCGTCGACACGGTCAAGCCGCTCGCCCCGACCGGCCTCACCGCCGTGTACGACTGGACGACGGCCAGGACCACCCTGCGCTGGACCGCAAACAAGGAGATGGACCTCGCCGGGTACCGCGTGTACCGCCGGCTGAGCGCCACCAGCTGGGCCAAGGTCAGCGGGACGTCCCTGCTGACCACCCGGTCCTTCGTAGACGCCCCGCCCGCCACCGGCCAGACCTTCCTGTACGAGGTCCGCGCCGTCGACAAGGCCGGCCGCGAGTCCACCGGCAGCCCGGACGTGACGGCGACGACCGTAGACCGCACCGGGCCGGCCGCCCCCACCGGACTCACGGTCGCCACCGGCGACGGGTGGTTCGACACCCTGAACTGGCAGGGAGTCGCCGACACGGCGAAGTACGAGGTGTACACCTCGTCCGCGGCTGCCGGACCGTTCGAGCTGCGCGGTACGACGACCGCAACGTCGTACCGGACCAGCGGCGCCGTGAACACGAACACGTACTACCGGGTCCGGGCCCTCGACGCAGCCGGCAACCCGGGGGCGTACGCGACGGTCACCAGCGACGGCGTCGACCGGATGCCACCGAAGTCCCCGACCGACGTCACCGCCGGCGCCCGTCCCGGCTACACCAACGTGCACTGGAGCCAGCCCGACGGTTTCTACGAGGACTGGGACAACGGCGGTTTCTACCGCGTGTACCGCTCGCCCGGCAAGACGTTCGACCCGACCGCGCGCACCCAGGTGACCTGCGTCGCGGAGGAGAGCGACGCGGCGAGCAACGGCGGCAACTGCTACGACGTGGACATGCCCGCGAACACGTACGTGACGTACGCCGTCACGGCGGTGGACCCGTACGGCAACGAGTCGGCGTACTCCGCGCCGGTCGTCGTCCGCACCGGCGACACCGTGGCGCCCGGCCCGGTCACCGGCGTGAAGGTCACCCCGCGCAACGACGGCATGCTGGTGAGCTGGGCCGCCTCGCCCGAGGACGACATCGACGAGTACGTGGTGTGGAAGGGCGTTCGGCAGGCCGACGGCACGGTCAGGTGGCTCGGCCCCGACACTTGCGCGGAGGGCACGAGCAACCCGCTCGCGATCCTCTGCGGCGACCTGCCGGACGGCGAGACGCACGTGTACGCGGTGATGGCCAAGGACCACTGGGGCAACACGTTGCACCCGAGCGACCCGAAGGTCACCGTCGTTGAGGCCACCGAGCTCGACGTCCGGCCGTCCGTGACCGTCACCCGGGACTGGAACCTCGGCAGCTTGAGCCACAACGCGACGGCCACCCGTCCGTCCGTCGACTGGCAGTGCACCGACACGGCCCGCTGCGCCTCGGTCACCGGCTACCGCGTGAGCCGGTGGAACCCGGTGACCAAGGCGTACGAGCCCCAGCACGACGGACTGCTCCCGGCGGACGCCCGGACGTGGGCGGACACCACGGCGACGAAGGGGAACACGTACTTCTACACGCTGGAGGCCGTGACGGCCGACGGCGCCGTGGTGGGCACGTACCCCTGGTACACCGTCTTCCAGGACCGCGTCTAGCTCCGGTCCAGCACCTCAGCAAGTCCTGAAGGCGTCGAGGCCCGGAGCCGTTCCACCTCCCCGGGCCTCATACCCACCACCATGCCGGTGACCAGGCAAGATCGGGAGAGCTAACGAAGCACTACTACGACCTGTCCGGCGGATCGTGCCGGCGTCGCGGGATCTGGCACGCCCTCCCCCAGAGGGGGCACCCCCATCGACCCCCGCTCGGCTTGGCCCGCCCGCACCGCTTCTTGCAGCCGGCCTGATCCGCCGGACAGGCCCTAGCGGCGCCGCTTCTTCTTCAGCAGTAGCCGCGGGAGCCCCGCGGGGATCGGCTGACGGGTCGTCGCCGGGGAGGGCAGCGGCGGCTCGGCCAGGGAGTCGTCCGGCAGTGCGGCGGTGGTGCCCGTCGGTTCCAGGCGCAGCACCCGGCACTCGCGGGCCCAGCGGGCCGGCATGGCCTCGCCGTCGGGGGCGTTGAGGCGCTTGCCCTTCAGTTCGGCGACCGTCGCCTCCCACTGCTCGGAGCCGGAGCCGAGCTCCACGACCTTCGCCGACCAGGAGACCAGCCGGCCGCCCTTGTCCTTGCTGCGGACCGTCACCTCGGCCCCGGCCCCGTCGGCCAGCCCCTCCAGCGGCTGCTCGCCCGGGCCGTCGCCCACGACACACGCGGCCCCCTCGTGCCACACGTGCCACAGGGCACGGGCCGGGTGACCGGGCCCCTTGACCCAGATGAGGCCGGACTTCTTCGTGGCCTCCTCGACGAGGGCCTGGTCGAGCAGCTCGCTTGTCATGGCCCAAGCCTATCCAGCCGGGTCCGGGCCGGTCAGAGCCATCCGTTGCGCTTGAGCGTGCGGTGGATGCCCAGACAGATGGCGACCGTGACGCTCATGATCACCGGGTAGCCGTACTTCCAGTGCGTCTCGGGCATGTAGTCGAAGTTCATGCCGTACACACCGCAGACCATCGTCGGTACGGCGATGATCGCGGCCCATGAGGTGATCTTCCGCATGTCCTCGTTCTGCGCGACGGACGCCTGCGCGAGGTTGGCCTGGAGGATCGAGTTGAGGAGCTCGTCGAAGCCGACGACCTGTTCGTGCACGCGCGCGACATGGTCGGCGACGTCGCGGAAGTACTTCTGGATGTCCGGGTCGATCAGCCGCATCGGCCGCTCGCTCAGCAGCTGCATGGGGCGCAGCAGCGGCGCCACCGCGCGCTTGAACTCCAGGACCTCCCGCTTGAGTTGGTAGATCCGCCCCGCGTCCGTACCGCGCGGCGAGCCCTTCCGCCCCGGCGAGAAGACCTCGGTCTCCACCTCGTCGATGTCGTCCTGCACGGCGTCGGCGACCGCGACGTACCCGTCGACGACATGGTCGGCGATCGCGTGCAGCACGGCCGACGGGCCCTTGGCGAGCAGCTCGGGGTCGTCCTGCAGCCGGTGCCTGAGGGCGCGCAGCGAGCCCTGCCCGCCGTGCCGGACGGTGATGAAGAAGTCCCGTCCGGTGAAGCACATGACCTCGCCGGTCTCGACGATCTCGCTGTTGGCGGTGAGTTCGTCGTGCTCGACGTAGTGGATGGTCTTGAAGACGGTGAACAGGGAGTCGTCGTAGCGCTCCAGCTTCGGCCGCTGGTGGGCCTGGACGGCGTCCTCGACGGCCAGCGGGTGCAGCCCGAACTCACCGGCGATACCGGAGAATTCGGCCTCGGTCGGCTCGTGCAGACCGATCCACACGAACCCGCCGTCCCGCCGCACCTGGCGCATCGCCTCGTGCGGGGTCAGCGGCTTCGGGGTCTCGACCCGGGCGCCGTTTCGGTAGACGGCGCAGTCGACGACGGCCGAGGGCGTCCCGGGGTCGCGGGTGGTGTCGTAGGCGCCGTTGTCCTTGCGCAGCGAGACGCGGGAGGGGCGGACCACGGCACGCAGGTCGCGGATCATCGACATGAGCAGGCTCCTTCGCAACGGGCAACGAAGCGGGTAGGGCCACAGCTCGGCTGGAACTGCCCGGAATGGGGACGTCCTGACCTCAGGATGTTTGGCACGTCCACAAAGCGGGGAGCACCGCACCGTTGCGGTGGTGGGCTTCGTTGCTGATTCAGATCGGACCGATCAGGCAAAGCGAAACGAAGTGCTCTTCCGTGGGAGGACGCGAGCGTGAAAGGACGGCGGTCAGCCGGAGCGGAACAGCCGGATCAGCTACATCAGCGGCGGGAAGAGCGAGTGGTACTGCACGGTCGACTTCGATCCATGACAGCCCCACCTCCTCCGGCCGGTCCCTCGTGAGGGACGTTCCATACCCCGTTAAGGGTTCCCCGTAGGGGAGTTTTCATCAGCGTTGGGACTCGATCGCGACGCTTCTGCGTGCTGCCCCGAACACCGGGCAAGAGTATCAGCCGACTGAAGTGTCAAGGCGCTGCTTTGCCCGGTACTGACGAGTTCTATGCTCGCGGCATGGCTGATGTTCTTCCTCTGGTCGAGGCCCGGTTGCGCACCGCGCTGGGCGAACCGGGCGCTCGCGCGGCGGTCACTTTCCTCGGTACGGACCGCATCGAGGTGCTCCGTTTCCAGGACGGGGACATCGTCCGCTACGCCACGCTCGGTATGTCCGCGCAGCCCATGAGCGACCCCACGGCGATGGTCGCCGACCCGGTCAAGGGCCCCCGCGTGGAGCTGGTCCTCTCGGTCCGCCCGGGCCCGGCCGACACCGACAAGGTGCTCCGCCCGCTCGCCGTACTCGCCGCGTCCCCGCAGGTCGAGGGCGTGATCGTGGCCCCCGGCGCCTCCCTCGACGTCGGTGAGCCGCTGTGGCCCGGCGCCCCGTTCACCTCGGTCCTGGTGGCCGAACCGGGTGGCCTGGTCGAGGACCTGGAACTCGACGAGCCCCTCGACCCGGTCCGCTTCCTGCCCCTGCTGCCGATGACCCCGAACGAGGCCGCCTGGAAGCGCGTCCACGGCGCCCAGGCCCTCCAGGAACGCTGGCTGACGAACGGGACGGACCTTCGGGACCCCGCCCGCGCATCCGTCCCGCTGGGGTGAGGAACCTCACCAACCGGTGGCCGAAAACCGTCAGTTGGCGAACACGGTGACACTGTCCTCCGTCGCATGCCGCGTCACCAGTTCTTCGGCATCGTGCGCGAGCGCCTTCCGCCGTACGACGACCACGGCGGCGCCCGCGACGGCGGTGACCGCCGCCACCACGAACGGCAGGCGGACACTGCCGGTCCACTCCTCGATCCTCGGCGCGAAGAAGGGCGCGGCAGCCGCCGCGAACCAGCGCACGAAGTTGTAGCCCGCGCTCGCCACGGGGCGCGGCGCGTCCGAGACGCCGAGCGCCAGCTCCGTGTAGACGGTGTTGTTCACGCCGATGAACGCGCCGGACAGGATCGTGCAGACGACGGCGGTGGTGTGGTCGCCGTATCCGAGGACCAGCACGTCCACGGCGAGCAGCACCAGCGACCCGCCCAGCACCCTGAGCGAACCGAACCGCTCCTGCATGCGCGGCGCCACGATCACCGAGAACACGGCGAGCAGCGCACCCCAGGCGAAGAACACCGCGCCCGACCGGTAGGGGCTCATGTCCAGCACGAACGGCGTGAAGGCCAGCACGGTGAAGAACGTGTAGTTGTAGAAGAACGCCGAGACCGCCGCCGACGCCAGACCGCCGTGGCCGAGCGCCCTGATCGGGTCGAGCAGCGAGGTCTTGCGGGCGGGCGTCGGCTGCTCCTTCAGGAACACCGCGATGCACAGGAAGCCGACGGCCATCAGGAAGGCCGTACCGAAGAACGGGTAGCGCCAGCTGGCGTCCCCGAGCAGCGCGCCCAGCAGCGGGCCGCAGGCCATGCCGAGGCCGAGGGCGGACTCGTACAGCAGGATCGCCGCCGCGCTGCCTCCCGCCGCCGCGCCGACGATGACCGCGAGGGCTGTGGAGACGAAGAGTGCGTTGCCGAGCCCCCAGCCCGCCCGGAAGCCGACCAGTTCGCCGACCGAGCCGGATGTGCCCGCGAGCCCGGCGAAGACGACCACGAACGCGAGGCCGAGCAGCAGGGTCCGGCGGCCGCCGATCCGGCTGGAGACGAAGCCGGTGAGCAGCATCGCCACGGCGGTGATGAGGAAGTACGAGGTGAAGAGCAGGGAGACCTGGCCGGGCGTGGCATGCAGGCCGCCGGCGATGGACGGCAGGATCGGGTCGACGAGTCCGATGCCCATGAAGGCGACGACGGACGCGCCGGCGGTCGCCCACACGGCCCTCGGCTGCCGCAGCAGAGATGTAGATGGCATATACACATATTAAGTTAGGTAGGCTAAATAATGCAAAGGGCATCTGGTTGCCCTGGTGGGCGGGTTCCGTCCGGACGGGTGATCGTCCTTGACGTGACGCACCAGGGGTAGGACCGTGGGGCCCTATGAGGGGCGAACCCAGTTGCCCGAAGTGTGGTGGCCGGGTCAGGGCTCCCGGACTATTCGCCGACACCTGGCAATGCGATGTGCACGGCACCGTTCATCCGGTGCAGCCCGTGATCCCGCCCAGCGTCGAGGCCCTCAGTGTCGTCGTGCATCGCACACAGGTGCCGGTGTGGATGCCGTGGCCGCTGCCGATCGGCTGGCTGTTCACGGGTGTCGCCAGCGCCGGCGACGACCGCAGCGGCGGCCGCGCGACCGCCGTGGCCTGCTCCGGGCCCGGGCCGCTCGGCGGTATGGGCGAGATGATCCTGGTCGCCGAGGAACTCGGCGTCGGCCTCGGCGCGCGTTACGCGGGCATCGACGGCCCGGACCCGGGACCGTACCTGAACGTCGAGAAGCCGCCCCAGGCCAAGGTCCTCGCCGCCGGGCGGCCGACGCCGCTGTGGCATGTGTCGGGTACGCCCGACGACCGTGCCGTGTTCGCGGGGGAGGCGCTCGGGATGTGGCTGTGGGCGGTCATGTGGCCCGAGCAGTCCGGGCTGTTGATGTACGACGAGCTGGTGCTGACGGATCTGCGGGATGCGGGGGCCGAGGTGGATCTGGTGCCCTGCGGAGCGTTGTCGCCGCGCTTGCTTGAGCCGTAGCGCCTGCGGGGGTGGGGTGTTCCGTGCGTGGGCGGCTGCGGGTGGTCGTGGGTTGCTCGCGCAGTTCCCCGCGCCCCTGAGGGGCGTTGCTGTAGGGGGTGCTCTTGGTGTGCGGGTGTGACAGTCGTCGTTGAAAATGCGGTTATCCTTGGGCGTCCCCTTCTGTGTCGGCATCGTCTGGAGTTCGCGTCGTGCGTATCGATCTGCACACCCACTCCACGGCTTCCGACGGTACGGACACGCCGGCCGAGCTGGTGCGCAATGCCGCTGCCGCCGGGCTGGGCGTCGTGGCGCTCACCGATCACGACACCACCCGTGGGTACGCCGAGGCCGTCGCCGCGTTGCCGGAGGGGCTGACGCTCGTCACCGGGGCCGAGCTGTCCTGTCGTATCGACGGCGTCAGCATGCACATGTTGGCCTACCTGTTCGATCCGGAGGAGCCGGCGCTGCTCGCCGAGCGGGAGCTCGTGCGGGACGACCGGGTGCCCCGGGCCCAGGGCATGGTCGCCAAGCTCAACGCGCTGGATGTGCCCGTCACCTGGGAGCAGGTGCTGCGGATCGCCGGTGACGGCTCGGTCGGGCGGCCGCATGTC
Organism: Streptomyces sp.; assembly: GCA_013362785.1. Lineage (GTDB taxonomy): Bacteria > Actinomycetota > Actinomycetes > Streptomycetales > Streptomycetaceae > Streptomyces. The sequence continues at coordinate 12,686 of JABFVM010000553.1, forward strand.
GCCTCCGCGCTGGTCGAGCTCGGGGTCGTACCGACCGTGGGCGACGCCTTCACCGAGGACTGGCTGGCCGACGGCGGGCGGGCCTACGTGGAGAAGCACGAGACCGACCCCTTCGAGGCGATCCGGCTGGTCAAGGCCGCGGGCGGGGTGACCGTGTTCGCGCATCCCGCCGCGAGCAAGCGGGGCCGTACGGTGCCG
>JABFVM010000025.1 GCA_013362785.1 Streptomyces sp.
GTGGCGGGAGAGAGCCCGTACGGCAGGCCGACGTTCAGCTTCAGGCAGCTCCCGTCGCCGGAGACCAGGACGGGGTAGCCCATGAGGAGGATCCTCGCGTTGGGCGCCTTTTGACGGACCTTCTCGATGGTCGCCAGGATGTCTCGGCGTACGACGGACGTGATCAGTCCGGGTACGGCTTCCTTGAACGGCTTCCCGAAGAATTGCTCGTCTCCCGCGACCTTCGTGTCATCGAAGTTTTCTTGGTCGAAGATCGAGTCGGCGCAGTTCCTGTCGCCTGCCAGAATGCACTTCTGGATGATCGGGGTGAAGCGTGCGTCGTTGCCGCCGATCGACATGGTGACCATGGTGGTGTTCTGGTCCAGGTATCCGGCCTGAATCTGCGAGAGTTCACCGTACTGGCCGTATTGGTCGATGTTGTAGCTGCGCGCGCCGGAACAGGCGACCATCTTGTAGTCCAGGCCGGTGCTGTTGCCGTCGGCGAGTTCTCCGATCGACTTGGTCATGCCCGGCAGTGTGGCCTGACGTGACCACGCCTTGTTGGAGCGGTGGCAGGCATCCCGCACGGAATCACTGGTGGACGAGCGGTAGTTGCTCTCCGGGGAGTAGTTGGTGTTTCCCTCGGATGCTCCTTCGCCGGACGAGAACGAGTCACCCAGGGCGACGACCTGGTCCGCGGGCTTCCGGGGGAGCTTCTGGAAGGCGACCGCGTCCCAGGCGACGTCTTCACTGCCGTCGCCGTCCTTGGTGAAGTTGTTCAAGGACACGCTCGGGGTGCCGGTGAAGTTGAAGACACCGAGGTTGACCCACGAGTTCTTCTGGACTCTCTGCTGGATCGCACGATTCGGTGAAGTCGAGTTCGACCCGCCTACCGTGTATACCGCTTGCCGGGTGTGCGCCCCGTGGTCAGGGACGTGGACCAGGACGCGCGCCCAGCCGATGGCGGACTGGCCCAGGGTCCACTTTCCGGTCACCTTCATACGGCCGCTCAGGCTGGGGTGGGTCTCCGGCTGCCGTGTGTGCGCGAACCAGAAGTGATCCCCGTATCCCGCCCCGATCTGATGCGTGTCGATCTTGCTCGGGTAGGTCGTCATGGTCAGCGTCGAGTCGTCGGGGCGTTCCATGGTGGAACTTGATGATCCGAAGCTGAAGCCGAACGTTCCGTCGGACTCGACAGGGCCGCAGCCTCTTGCCGTGGATCCTGTGGGCGTGACGCCCTTCGGAAGGTTGTCGACGACCAGAGTGCCCTCCGGGAGGCCGCTGGAACAGCGGGGCGGGTAGGCCTTTCCGTCCGGTTGTTCGGGATAGCTGGTGTCGAAGCGGTGGACGGCGTTACCGCACTCGGCCAGGGTCTGGCAGTCCTTCCAGGTGGGCGCGGCATGGTCCCACCAGCAGTGCAGCCAGTGCGGGTTGGTGTCGGAGTTGCCGGAGTCAAGGGTGCAGGCGCCCTGTCCGGGGTCGTTGGAGTCGTTGTCGCCGATCTTCGACGGGTCGCAGTGGTTCGTCGAGTCGCAGAACAGGTCGACGGGGGGCTGGGCGTTGCTGCGGGCACCGTTGGTGTTCCACCAGGCGGACAGGTAGCCGGGCTTGAAGTCGCCCGGGGCGAACAGGGCCGAGATCGGGCGTGCGGACCAGCCGATCACCTTCTCCTGGTAGGGCCAGTCCTGCGGGTGTGCCGCGTGGCTGTAGTCGTCACCGCCTCCCGCGCCTTCGAGGAACATGGGGCGGTTGGCCTTCCACAGCGGGTTGGCCGGGTTGTTGGTCCACCCGACACCCTTGTGACCGGCGGAGTCGGCCGTCGCGTGGAAGCCAGAGTTGTAGGCCCACAGGGCGAAGTACCAGTTCTCGATGTACTGCGGGTGCCTGTTGTTCAGCGTCAGGCCCGCCTTGAAGGTCTCGTTCCACTTGTGGGACAGGATCTGCGCGCCGGCCGCGATGTTGACGGTGTAGTCGACCGCTACCGCCTGCTGCTTCAGGGTCGAGAGGGTGTCCTGGCCCTTGTTGGGAAGCCGCATGCCGTCGGTGGCCTGGGTGATGCCGTAGCCGCAGTCGGCGTCGAACCAGTTGATCGACCACGGGTCGTTCTGCTGGCCGGAGGCGGCGTAGTCGACACCGTAGTAGTTACCGACCAGGGAATTCGCGGTGACACCGGGGACGGCGAAGCGGGTGGCCTGCCACATGTTGGATTCCTGCGCGGTGATGCCGAGCATCACCTGCGAGGGGATGTGCCACTTGTCGGTGACGTCGGGATCCTCGTTGTCGAGGGTCCCGTTGGGGTCGCCGGCCAGCACGATGGGCTGAAACATGGACTGCGGCGTGTAGGCGCCGATGCCCGTGTCTTTCCAGTTCGCGGGGCGCGTCAGCCTGAGTTCGCCGACGACCGCCTGATCCACGGCCCATTCCACCTGGCGCGGGGTCGGCTGGAACGCCTGGAGCTTGACGTCGTTGCGCTGTACGGAGCAGGTGCGCTCGTCGGCCTTCTCGGTCGGGTCGCCGGCACTGCCGGGCTTGGGGTCGGTGAAGGCGGTGATGGCCTGAGTGCGGGTCATCTGGGTCGACATGCCGTCACTGTCGATCTCGTCGCTGCTGCCGCCCTGCGGCCTGGCTCCGGGAAGCGACGGGGAGACACCGCCGTCGTGGCCGGCGCTGGGAGTGACGTCGAGGGTGGCCTTCTTTTCCGTTGCCAGGGACTTCAGGGTCACCCGGGTGGAACGTGCCTGGTCGGCGTCCTCGGGGTTGATCAGTGTGGTCTTTCCGTCCGACCACTGGGTAGTGGCGGCGGACAGTCCGTGGCTGGAGACCAGCGCTCCCTTGGTGAGGCCACCCGGGTTGGCGACGGCGTCGGGCAGCGCCCTCTTCGTCTTCGCCTTACCGGTGATGAAGACATTCCCCTTGGCCGAAGAGGCCAGATCCCATGCGTCGAGGTCACCTTCGGCCAAGATGACCGGCTTCGCCGTCCCCTTGATCCGCTTGGCCCAGGACTTCGGCGTGTCGTCCGCCTTCTTGTCCAGCTCGCGGTCGATGAACGTGACACCGCCGTCAGCGTCCGCGGTGATCTGGAACGGCACCGTGCGGGTGTGGGCCAGCTCGGTCTCTTTGCCGCCCTTGATGCGGACGAGCTTGTTGCCGTGTGCGGCAACCATCCCGTCCTTGGTGGGTATGGCGGAAGTGACCTGTCCCGGGAACACCGCCGGCTCGGCGGTCTTGCCGGTGGCGGCGTCAACCGTGATGAGACGGGTCTTCTGCTCTGTGTCTTCGTCGTGGGTGAGCTGGGTGAAGACAGCATCGTCGCCATGACCGCAGCCGGGGCTGAAGTAGGCCAGTGAGGCGCTGTGGGGGAGCTTGGTCACCTTCCCCGAGTCGAGGTTGACCATGGCGGTGAACGCGCCGCGCACCATCAGCTCGGGTTTGTTGGTGAACATGCGCGGGGCGTAGGCGACGGCGGCGTACTTCCCGGATTCGGTGACGCAGTGGTTACCGATCCAGGTGTCGGAGGCGAAGCCCTCCTCGTACAGGGTGGCCGCTGTCTTCAGGGCATAGCCGTCCTTGGCCTTTCCGGTGAGGACGTGCAGCCCGGTGCCATCGCCGGAGATGGTGACGATACGGTCGTCGCTCTTCTGGTAGTCCCCGCCCAGGATTTGCTTACGGTCTTTGGCGGGGATGGCCGAGGGCTTGAGCTTGACCGCCTTGCCGTCAGTGGTGTCGGTGGCCCAGCCATCTGCCGCATTTGGGGGTGGTGTAGTTTCCGCTGCTTGTGCGGTAGTGATGAGCGATGTAGTCATCGCCAAGGCTGCCGTGAGGGCAGCCAGCATCACGGTTTGTCTGTGTCTCATTCCCGTCTTTCGCTAGTAAGTGACGACGGAGTCGATGTACACCTTGAGATCTTCCTTGCGCACTTCAGTGGCATTGGATCCCACGGCTTTGGACTGCTGGCCGACGGCTCCGGGCTCGATGGAACCGAGGTCGAATTCCGCGCTGTACGAGACGCCTTCGGAGCTGACGGTGATCTGCGTCTTGTACCGGAGAGCTCGCCCCGTGTCATTGCTGACGTTGCAGGCCACATTGATGCCGTACTCGCCGGGCGTGACCCGTGCTTCGACATTGCCCAGGGTGACGATCTTCGTCTTGCCGAGATAACTGATCACCGGCGTCGGTTCAGGCGTGGGTTCATCGGTCCGTTCGGCCGTCGGCGACGGTGGGATGGTCACGGATTCCGTGGCTCTGTCCGGAACGGTCTGACCGGCGGTGCATCCAGCGGCACCGATGATGGCCGCGGCCACGGCTGCGCCATATGCGATACGGCGCAACCCGCCACGAGTGGAGGTCAGTTGCATCCGGACATCGTGAAGTAGTTGTCGACGACGACGCCGGTGCCGTCCAGCATGTAGGAGTACGCCTTGCCGCAGCCGCCGCGCTTCTGGTACACGGGTCCCGCGTAGGTTTTGTAGTACCCGAAGTCTTCCTTGACGGGGTCGGCCGTGAAGTTGGACCAGAGCTTGATGCCCATGTTGCGGGTGTAGCCGGTGTCGTTGAACAGGACACCGCAGATGTACTTGTCGTACAGCTTGTTGGAGCCGCTGTACTTGCCGTTCCACCACAGGTAGAGGCTGGCGTTGTTGCCGTAGCGCGCAGCGCCGGCGGAGATGGTGTAACCGGAGCCGCAAACGTTGGCGGCAGCCGCAGTCACAGTGGTGTTGGTTTCCAGAAGGGTCTTGCCGTCGGAGCCTTCGATCATCTGGAGGCCCTTGTTGCCTCTGAGTTCGATGATCTTCGGTTCCTTGGCGCCGGTGTTGGCGGCGGCGCTGGCGCTCGTAGCGGTGGCGGCGGTCAGGGCCAGGGCTGCGGCGGCAATGGCGGTACGTAAGACGGAACGCCTGAACATGGATCCCCCTTGTCATGTTCCCAATTCGGAAACGCGTGCGACTGTATCTCCTTCGGATGTCCTGCAATAGCTTGTTGAGCTGGTCTTGAGCTTCGTGAACGTGGAATGCCTCCCTCCCTTTCTTGCGTCGCGGGTCATCTAGGGATGCTGGGTTCGACGCATGGTTTTCCGCCCATTGATGGCTTGAAAGGATTGGCCGCTCGGCGTTCCGCGGCGACTCGACCATTCATGGCAAGTGAGGGTCGGTGAGCGCCATGTTGTTGTACGCCTCGACCTTCACGCGGGCGTCAGCGCGTCGTTGCCAGGTGCGGTCTAGCCGATCGAGAAGGTGGCGCCGGGCGTGGCGTGATCGATGGGACCGTCGAACCGGGCCGAGGCGCGAGCCACCGCCTGTTGCGGAGTGAGGAATCGGCCGACGTGGGTGACGATCAGGCGGCCTGCCCGGGCCGCGCCGGCCGTGTCGCCGGTGTCTTCGGGGGTGTGGTGCACCTGTTCGCCCTCGGTCGGCGCCTGGGCGCTCTCGGCCTCGCACAGCAGCACATCGCATCCCTCGGCCAGTTGCGTGAGGTTGGCGCACGGTGCGGTGTCCCCGGAGTAGACCAGCGATCGGCCCTCGGCCTCGATGCGGACGGCGAAGGCTGGGATTCCGTGCGCCACTGACCGGCTGGTCATGGTCAGTGCGCCGACGCGCGCCTGATGCCCGTCATACAGCTCATGGACGGCGAAGGCGGACTCGACCGGGCTGCGGGTCGGGCCGTTGGTCAGGAAGTGGGCCAGCCGGTCGGCCATGCCCGGCGGCCCGTACAGGGGGATGGGCGCGGCAAGCCGAATATCCGCGAAGAGTGCCGCGTAATAGGCGGTGAGCAGGTCCGCGCTGTGATCGGCGTGCAGGTGCGAGATCCAGATCGCGTCCACCTCATCGAGCCGGACATGCCGCTGCAACTGCGCAAGCGTCCCGCTGCCCGCATCCACCCAGACCCGAGTGCCGCCGCTGGACACGAGGTAGCCGGAGCACGGGTTGTCCACGCTCGCATAAGGCGTCGCACTTCCCAGCACAGTGAGACGGAGAAGATCGCCGGTCATCCAGGGAGTCTATCGAACGCTTGATCCACAGGTGTTGGCGAAACCTGGGCCCGTTCGGGCGCGCTCCATTGGTGCGACGGCGGTGGATATGACTACTTATCACTAAGTGAGAGGAGCTGCCGCCAAGGAGGACACATGGCCCCTGACCGTCGCCGGTCCACCCCCAGAGGACTGGCGTTCATCACCGCCGGAGTGGTCGCCGCTACGGCGCTCGCCCCGGGCGCGGCCTTCGGGGCCGACACCGCACCCCGTCCCGAACCGAGACCCGGCGTCCAGGAATCCCCGGCACCGTCCGTCGACGACCGCCCGGCACCGTCTGTCGACGACCGCCCGACGCCGCGCGGCGATCTCGTCACGTCACCCACCTCACCCGCCTCACCCATGTCACCCACGCCGCCCGGGCCCGCGCACGCCCCGCAGGGAGTGGCCGCGTACGGGCCCGCCTTCGGGGCGTTCCTGCACTACGGCCCCGTCGGACTGGAGCGAATGAAGCAGCTCAGCCGGTGGCTGGGCGGGCATGAGCTGCGGGTGGGGCACACCTATCTGCCGGGGGACCTGTGGAGCAACATCGAGGGCGCGCACGGCTTCCTCGACAGCTGGGCCGAGTGGCGGCGGGCCAAGGACGACCGGATGCTCGTCCTCAACGTCCCGATGATGGAACGCAACGAGGAGCATCTCTCCGACGCCGACGTCAGAAAGCTGCTGCGGCACGCCGCGTCCGGCGCGTTCGACGACCACTTCGAGGTGCTGGCGAAGAGGCTGGTCGCCCTGGGCGTGCCGGACACGGTCGTCGTGCTCGGCTGGGAGATGAACGGCATTACCTACACCCACCGCTGCGGGCCCGACCCCGACGCCTGGAAGCGGTACTGGCAACGCATCGTCAGCGTCATGCGGTCGGTCCCCGGGCAGAAGTTCAAGTTCGACTTCACCCCGAGCCGGGGCATGGACGCGATCCCCTGGCCCGAGTGCTACCCGGGTGACGAGTTCGTCGACGTCATCGGCATGGACGCCTACGACCAGCCGCACGGGCTCGACTTCGACGAGCAGGTGACCGAGCCGTACGGGCTCCAGCACCACGTGGACTTCGCGCGCAGGCACGGCAAGCCGATCTCGTATCCGGAATGGGGCCTGTTCCGCAACGGCGACAACGTCAGGTACATGCTGCGCATGCTCGCGTGGATGGACCAGTACAAGCCGCTGTACAACACCATCACCGACTACTGCCCGCACGGCGTCTGGCTGTGCTCCGAGAACCCCCACGCCTCCGCCCTGTACCGCGACCTGCTGTCCAGCCCCCTGCTGCCCCGGCCGGAACCCGGGCCGTCGGCCCCCGACCCGACCGTGCCCACGGCCTCCCCGGAACCGGGCAAGCCGGCCGGTCCGAGCCCGACACCGGTGCCGGCCGAGCCGTCGGCACCGACGGCCACGCCCTACCGGTGATGCGCGGGGCCGTGGCCGCCGCGCAGGACCTCCTTGGCCCGGTGGCGGACGGCCGCCTCACCGGCGGCGGCCGCCAGCAGCGGGGCGGTGCGGCGCCGGGCCAGCAGGAAGCGCTGGTTGACGACCGTCTCCGGGTGCCAGCGGTGCTTGTAGGGCTCGTCGCCGCGCAGCAGGCTCAGCACCCGGCGTCCGTCGAGGGACGTGAGGTGCTCGCTGGACGCGTGCAGCAGCATCACCGCCACGTCCACCTTGCGCTGCCGCAACTGCGGATCGAGGCCGTACAGATAGGTGCCCGCCAGCCCTCCTGACAGCAGGTTCACATTGACCGCCATCACGGCCCCGTCGAGCAGGAACTCCATCACCGCCGCCTGCCCGGACCGGGCCATCGGGGCCACCGACCGCACCAGGTGCTCCAGGAACCGCGGCCGCATGTGCTCCGACGACATCCGTCTGCCCTGCCACTGCAGCCGGTGCAGTTCCAGGAGCCGGCGCAGCGCGTCCTCCGTCTCCTCGGGGCGCACCACGCGCCACTCGACGCCGAGCCGCGTGAGCCGGTTCACCTTGTTGCGCAGCCGCTGGGCGTGCCGCGACGACAGCCGCCCCGCCAGCTCGTCCATCGGAACGGCGGGCAGCTCCAGGCACACCGAGTCCCGCATCCGGTGCCGGGGCCCGCGCCAGCACAGGTAGACCCGCTCCATCGCACCGCCCGGCCGCACCTCGCGGAAGTCGACCAGGGCGGTGCGGGCCAGGTCGGTCAGCGCGTCCGCCAGCGCCCCGGCGCCCGGCGCGGCCACCGCGTCGTCGATGAGCACATCGCACAGGTCGGTGATGGCGCCGCCGAGCGGCACCAGCGCCGGCAGCGGATGGCGCACCCGCATCAGCGGGGCCGCCGCCACCAACTCGCCGCCCCTGCGCACCAGGACGAGCCGCAGCCGGCCGGGCCTGCCGTACGACAGCCACCACGAGTGCAGCCAGTCGTGGCTCTGGAACGGCGTCGCGGACGGGCACGCCAGGTACAGGCGCTCCCACTCCCCGGCCAGCGCCGCGAACTCGCGCTCGTCCGTGCAGAGCTCCACCGACAGCGCGCGGCCGGGCGCGGTCACCCGAGCGTTCCGTGGGCGTCGGCGGCGCCCGCCGGTCCGGGCACCGACGCCCGGCCCGTGTCGTCGCCGTCCTCGTCCCGCCGCGGCCTGGCCAGCAGCGCGAGGCCGCCCAGCAGACCTCCGGCGCTCGCACCCACCAGCGCGGTCAGCGCCGCGGACGCGGACGACGGTTCGGTGGGCGTCAGGGCGCGGGACAGACGCTCCAGTTTGATGCCGGTGTCGTCCTTGGTGTGGTCCGCCTGGGTGAGCAGCGCCCGGGACACGGCGTTGGCGATGTCGACCGCCTGGCCGGGGCTCGACGACGTCGCCGAGACCGCGATCATCGGCGCGTCCGGCGAGGTCGCGACGTCCACGCTCTTGCGCAGCGTCGACACCGGTACGCCCGCCCACACCTGCGCGTCCCCGAGCACCGCGAGCTGCGTGGCGACCCGGCCGTACGCCTGCGCGAAGCCGAGCGCGTCGGTGCGGTCGGCGTCGGTAGCGCCGTTGGGCACGACGACGACGGAACTCGTCGCCGTGAACTCCGGCGGCCGCAGCAGGCCGTACGCGCCACCGGTCACGGCACCGAGCAGCGCGCCGGCCGGCAGCCACCACCACGCGGACGGCCGGGTGAGGCGCGTGAGGTCGAACAACGGGGGGCGCCCAGCGGGGTTGTCCGTCATGAGGGACTCACTTCCGAGGTCGAGCCGGACAGAGCGGCCGTGTACAGATCCATCAGCTGCCGGGCGGTGCCCTCGATGTCGTAGCGGTGCACGGCGTCCGGCACAATCCGCTCGCCCGGGCCCGCCGCCCGCACCCGCAGCAGCTCCCGCGCGTACGCCCCCGCGCCGCCGGCGACGCGGCGTGCCCCGGGTGCCGCGTCCGGCGGCAGGTTCTCGACGGCCGGGCAGCTCGCGTACAGCACGGGCAGACCGGCCGCCAACGCCTCCACCACGGCAAGGCCGAAGGACTCCTCCGGCGACGGCGAGGCCAGCACGTCCATCGCGGACAGCAGGGAGACCAGGTCGGGCGCCTCGTCCCGGCAGTCGGGCAGATAAGGCCGCTCGCCGGTGAGCACCACCCGGCCCGCGACCCCCAGATCCCGGGCGGTGCGCCGCAGCCCCTCCTCCTCGGGCCCGCCGCCGACCAGCAACAGCCGTACGCCGAGCGGCAGCAGGGCCAGCGCCCGCAGCAGCACGTCGAAACGCTTGCCCGGCGTGAGGCGCCCGACCCCGCCGACGACGAACGCGTCCTCGGGCAGCCCGTGGAAGGCGCGGGCCTGTCTGCGGCGCGCCTCGTCGTAGCGGAAGCGGGCCGCGTCGATGCCGTTCGGGATGACCCGGATGCGCTGGCCGGGCACCCCCCAGTGCCGCAGCCGTTCGGCCACCGTCGGCGAGACGGCCACCGTGGCCCGGCCGAGGCGCTCGCCGGCCAGATACAGGGCGCGGACCCCGGCGCTCTGCGGGCGGCCCTCAAGATGGGTGGCGCCGATCGAGTGCTCGGTGGCCACGACGGTCTCGACCCCCGCGAGCCGCGCCGCGATCCGGCCGTAGAGACAGGCCCGGTACAGATGGGTGTGCACCAGGTCGTAGCCGCCGGAGCGGATCAGCCGGGTGAGCCGGGGCAGCGCGCCGATGTCGCGGTTGCCGGTCATCCCGAGGTGGGTGACCTGCACACCGTCGGCGGTCAGGCCCTCGGCGACCGGGCCGGGGTTGGTCAGGGTCACCACGTCGCACTGGGCGGGCAGATGACGCAGCAACAGACGCAGCTGCTGTTCCGCACCGCCCACGCCGAGGCCGGTGATGACATGCAGGGCTTTCACACGACCTCCAGGGCACGGGCGTCCAGGGTGCGGCGGCGGACCCGGGCGAGGCGGCGCTTCAGCTCCAGCCGGGCCGGGGTGTCGGACTGTCCGACGTGGATACGGGGCAGCGCGAGGTCGCCGGAGCCGGCCGGGCCGGGGGTGATCGCGCAGGCGTAGCGGTAACCGGCGTGGCGTACGGCGTCGGCGGCGCGCTCGTCGAGACGGCCGTACGGGTAGCAGAAGCCGTCGATGTCGTCGCCGGTGAGGGCGGTGAGCAGGTGCCGGCTCTCACCGACCTCGGCGTGTACGACCCGGTCGTCGGCCCCGGTCAGGTCGGTGTGGGTCAGCCCGTGCGAGGCGATCTCCATGCCGGCGGACCGGGCGAGGCGGATGCCGTCCGCGTCGAGCAGCGGCTTGCGCGGGCCGTCCGCGTCCCAGGCGTTCTCGCCGCCGACCATCCCGGCCAGCACGAACACCGTGGCCGTGAAACCCCGGCGGCGCAGCACCGGCAGGGCTTCGGTCACGAAGTCGGCGTACCCGTCGTCGAAGGTGAGCCCCACCAGGCCGCGCTCCGCGCCACGGGTGCGCGCCGCGAGCAGCTCCCGCATGCTCACTCCGCGCAGACCGCGACCGGCCAGCCAGGCGAGCTGCCGCTCCAGACGGGCGGGGGTGACGGTGACGTTGTACGGGTCGTCCGGGCAGTCCGAGACCGAGTGGTACATGGCCACCCAGGCGGGGGGACGCCGCTTCGGGCGGGTGTCCGCGGCCGGTTCGGGATCGGGTTCGGCCGCGCGGGGCGCGGCGGAGATGTCAGCCACCATGGCGAAGCTTTCGTGTGAGCGTGCTGTGGAAGGAATGCGTGACGGAAAGCAGGAGGGACCTGGTGCCGGCCGCGTCGAGGAGCCAGGCCAGCAGCAGGAAGACGCAGGTCGCACCGGAGCAGCAGGCGGCGACCGACGCCGCGGGAGAGACGAACAGCCGCGCGCAGACCAGCCCGGCGCCGGTGGCGCCGAGCGCCGCGCACACCGGCCGGGCCAGCTCCACGACGACCCGGCGGACCCGCACGGGCACACTGCGCGGACCCAGGCCGTGCAGCAGGAGCAGCGCGGTGAGGGTGATACCGGCCGCGTTGGCCGCCGCGATACCGCGCGCACCCCAGGAGCCCACGGCCCAGGCACTGATCACGACGGTGGCGAAGGCGCCCACCCCCATCGCGCCCAGCGGGTACCAGGTGGTCCGCCCGGCCGAGAAGTACGACCGCACCAGCGCGCCCACCAGCGTGTGCCCGAGCAGCCCGAGCGCGTACACCCGCATGACGGCGGCCGTGGCGGCGGTGTCCTTGGCGGTGAACGCGCCCTGCTGGAACAGCAGTTGGATGATCTGCGGCGCTCCCGCCACGACCACGGCGGCGCCGAGCAGGACCAGACCGGCGATCAGCACCAGATCCCGCTCGACCCGCTCCCTGGCCCGCAGTGTGTCGCCCTCGGCGATGGCCCGCGCCACCACCGGGAAGGTCACCACGCACACCATCAGTGACAGCGACATCGGCAACTGGGCGACCTTCTGCGCGTAGTTGAGATGCGAGATGGCCCCGGCGGGCAGCCCGGACGCGAAGAAGCGCTCGATGAGGACCTGCGACTGCCGGCACAGGGTGAACAGCAGCACCGCGCAGACGAGCCCGAGCGCGAGAGACCGGCCATCGGGCCCGTCGCAAAGCGGCGCGGACGCGGACGTGGACGGGCACGGGGATGCGGGCGGACACGGGGGCACGGGCGCGGGCCGGTGTACCCGCCCGGCGATCCGCCGCCACAGGGACGGTGCCTGTACGAGGGCCATCAGGCACCCGCCGAGCGCGACCCCGAGCGCGGCGGACCGTACGCCCCAGCGCTCACCGACGACGAACATCGTGGTGATGATCGCGATGTTGTAGCCGATGTAGATCGCGGCCGGGGCGAGATAGCTGCGGTGCGCCCGCAGTGCCGCACTGCAGTACCCGGCCAGCCCGAAGCTCAGTACGCAGGTCGCGGTCAGCCGGGTGCAGGACACGGCGAGGGACGGGTCGGTCAGACCGGGCGCGAGGAGGGACACCACCAGCGGCGCCCCGGCCGCGAGCAGGGCGGCCGTACCGGCGAGCGCGAGGCACAGCCGCGGCAGCGAGGCCGCGACCAGGGCCCGTACGGGGTCGGGGGAACCGAGCCCGAGCGCCCGCCGCGCCAACGCCACGCTGAACGCGGGCACCAGCACGAACGCCATGCCGTCCTCGATCAGCAGCGTCGCCGCCATCTCCGGCACGGTCCACGCCACCAGGAACGCGTCCGTGCCCGCCCCGGCGCCGAAGAGGTGCGCCAGCGCCTGGTCCCGGCCGAGGCCCAGGAGCGCGCCGGCCATGGAGAGGGTGGCGGAGAGGAGGGTCGCCTTGGCGAGGAAGCGGGCGGAGGGGGTGAGTGCCGGGGTGGGGCGGAGGTCGGGGGCGGTCAGGGTTTTGGTGCCAGTGCCAGTGCCAGTGCCAGTGCCGGTGCC
>JABFVM010000488.1 GCA_013362785.1 Streptomyces sp.
CCGTGAACAGCAGGGCGACCGTGCGCTCGGACCGCTTGGCGGCCCGCTCGTCGATGTCCTGGATCCGGTGCTCGTGGGGCGGCAGGCCGGGGTCGGCGAAGGGGTGCTTCTCGTCCGCTACCGCGACGGTGGCGTCCTGCTCAGCGGGCAGGTTCTCTTCTGGAATGTCTTGGCTACTCATGACTTCTTGGCCTTTGCGGTCCGAGCGGCGACCCAGACGGCGACCGCGATCAGTGCACCGAGCCCGAAGATCCAGGCGAAGAGGCCCTCACTGACCGGCCCGAGGCCGCCCAGCTCCAGACCACCCGGGTTGACCGTCTCGTCGCTGTTGACCGCGTGCAGGTACGCGATGATGTCCTTCTTGTTCTGCTCCGACAGCGTGGTGTCGGGGAACGACGGCATGTTCTGCGGGCCGGTCTGCATGGCCTCGTAGATGTGCTTCGGGTCGACGCCCTCAAGCGTCGGCGCGTACTTGCCGTGTGTCAGCGCGCCGCCCTTGCCGGTGAAGTTGTGGCACTGGGCGCAGTTGTTGCGGAAGAGCTCGCCGCCCTTGCCGATGTCCGCGCCCTCGGTGCCGTACTGCTCCTCGGTCGGGACGGACGGGCCGGCACCCAGCGAGGCGATGAACGCGGCGAGCTGGTCGATCTCGGCCTGCGAGTAGATGTTCTTCTTGCTCGGGACCTGGGCGCCCTGGGAGGTGGCGGCGGGCATACGGCCCGTCGACACCTGGAAGTCGACGGCGGCGGCGCCGACGCCCACCAGGCTGGGGCCGTCGGAGGTGCCCTGACCATCGGTTCCGTGGCAGCTGGCGCAGCCGACGGTGTAGAGCTTCTTGCCCTCCTCGATGGTGAGGGACTGGGCGGTTTCCTCGGCCTGCGCCTTGTCCGCGGGAGCGAACACGGCGTACAGCCCCCCCGTGCACGCCAGCGCGAGGAGTAGGACGACGACTGCCGCCAGCGGATGGCGTCGTCGTGCGGAGAGCTTTTTCACGGATTACCCCGGTGTCAGGATCTTCTGCGTCGATGCTTCTGTTTGGTGCGTTTTGTGGAACGCGCGCGGGATCGGGCCCGGCTACTTGATCATGTAGATCGTGGCGAAGAGGCCGATCCAGACGACATCGACGAAGTGCCAGTAGTAGGACACGACGATCGCGGCGGTCGCCTGCTCATGCGTGAACCTCCGGGCCGCGTAGGTACGGCCGAGGACCAGCAGGAAGGCGATGAGACCGCCCGTCACGTGCAGGCCGTGGAAGCCGGTGGTCAGGTAGAAGACCGAGCCGTACGGGTCGGACGAGAGCGAGATGCCCTCGTGCTTGACCAGCTCGGTGTACTCGTACACCTGACCGCCGATGAAGATCGCACCCATGATGAAGGTGACGATGAACCAGCCCCGGAGCTTCTTCACGTCACCGCGCTCGGCGGCGAAGACGCCGAGCTGGCAGGTGAGGGAGGAGAGCACCAGGATCGTGGTGTTCGTCGCCGAGAACGGGAAGTTCAAGGCCTCGGCCTGTGAATCCCAGTACTCGGGCCCCGTCACCGATCGCAGGGTGAAGTACATCGCGAAGAGGGCCGCGAAGAACATCAGCTCGGAACTCAGCCAGATGATGGTTCCGACGCTGGTGAGGTTCGGTCGATTGACCGACGGGTGCGCGTGACCCTTGTCTACTGTCGTTGCTGTCGCCACGACCGACATTATGTCGGTCGCTTATCCCGCCCTCACTCCGGGGGGTGCCGTTCGGAGTGTCTTCGCCGTTCATACCGGTGTTGACGTGGTGTTCAAGGGAGTAGCATCCGGCCCAACGGGCCTGTCCCTTACGACGCTGACGTCACGGAGGAACAATGCAGCCGACCGCCACGGTGCTGGTCTACAGCGACGACTCCAACACCCGCGAACAGGTGAGGTTGGCGACGGGGCGGAGGCCTGCTCCGGATGTCCCTGTGGTGGAGTTCGTGGAGTGCGCGACCCCTGCCGCCGTCGTCACGGAGCTGGACAAGGGCGGGATCGACGTCTGTGTCCTGGACGGCGAGGCGGTGCCCATGGGAGGCATGGGGGTCTGCCGGCAGATCAAGGACGAGGTGTTCAACTGCCCGCCCGTGCTGCTGCTGATCGGCCGCCCGCAGGATGCGTGGCTGGCCACCTGGAGCCGCGCCGAGGGGGCTGTGACGCTGCCTGTGGAGCCGGTGGAGTTCGCGGCCGCGCTGGCCGCTCTGCTGCGGACGAAGAGGCTGCAGAGCGCCTAGGAGTTCGTCGCGGCCCCGGGGTCCGTCTCAGACGCTCTGGGGCCGCAGCCTTGCCCGCTCCGACGGACTCGGGCCGTCCGGCGTGCCGGCGATCAGGGCGCTGCCGTTGCGCCAGCTCTTCCACGGCAGGTTCCAGTCGCCGAAGCCGTTGCCGAAGGATTCCATCGTGTTGCCGTACGAGTTGATGACCTTGACGACGTCGCCCTCGCGGACGTTGTCGAAGAACCACTCGGCGTTGGCGGTGCTCATGCCGGTGCAGCCGTGGCTGACGTTGGCGTAACCCTGGGAGCCGACCGACCAGGGCGCGGCGTGCACGTACTCGCCGCTCCAGGTCACCCTGGTGGCGTAGTAGACGGGTAGGTCGTACGAGTCGGCGGAGCCCTCCGCTATGCCGATGCTCGTGCCGCGCATGCGTACGAAGTACTCCTTGCCCAGTACGACCTTGACCCCGTTGCGGGTCTCGTAGCCGGGCTTGCCGGTCGTCACGGGTATGGACCGGACCTCCTCGCCGTTGCGGTAGAGCGTCAGCTGGTGGGTGGCGGCGTCCGTGACGGCTATGACCTGGTCGCCGGTGGTTATCTTCAGGGGCTTGACCTTGCCGCCCCACATCCGGTCGCTGATCTTGACGCCGTCGAGGTTGCTGCGGGCCCGGATCGTGGCGCCGGTGGGCCAGTACTCCTTGGGGCGGTAGTGGAGTTCCTTGTCGTCCACCCAGTGCCAGGTGCCCTCCACGGCGGGCGTGGAGTCGACCTT
>JABFVM010000247.1 GCA_013362785.1 Streptomyces sp.
CTCGTCGTGCGCGGCCGACAGCCGGAAGCCGAGGTCGGCGCGGTTGCCCCACAGAGAGCCGTGCAGCAGCGCCCGGTCCTGTTCGTCGGCGGGCAGGTCCGCGAGGGCGTCGAGGGCGGCCAGTTCCTCGTCCGTCTCCGGGGCGTCGAGTTCGGCCAGCTTGGAGGGACGGAAGGGGTCGATGCCCTGCCAGGGGCCGGGGGTGAAGTGGCCGACGGCTTCGAGGAGTTGTCGGTAGAAGTAGCTCTCCGACCACAGCCACGGCACATCGAACCAGGTCCGGCCGACGAACCCGTCGGCACCCCAGGTCGTCCAACGTTCCCGGTCGTGCGCGTCGGCGGGGAGCGGTTCGATCACGCCCTCGGCGCAGCTCGCGAGGAGCGCGTCCAGCGCGCGGTGCTGCTCGGGGCCGTACGGGAAGGACTCCCGTACCTGCCGGATGATCGCGGGATGCCGCTCGGCGAGCACGCTGTGCGGGAACGAGCCGGGTTCGTTCCCGAGCAGCACGGGCGGGGTGTCGGACCTGTCGGGCATACGGCTCACCGTATCGCGGGCGTCACAGGACTCTGATCTCCCGCTCCAGCTGAGTCGCGAGCGTGAGATAGGGCGCCCTGCGGGGCACCGGGACCAGGCCCCGGATCATCAGGTGCCACATCTCGGCCACTCTGCGGGGCTGGCGCGCGACGGGTTCGAGGGAGCGGCCGACCACACGGGTGCCCACGAAGAAGCAGACCAGGGAGTGGGCCGCGGCCTCCACGTCGACGTCCGGGTGTATGTCGGACTCCTTGGCGGCGGCGTGGAGTTTGCGGGTGGCGATGTCCAGCAGCTCGGTGAACGGGTGCCGCAGGGGCGGCCGTATCACCACTCCCCCGGTGGCCAGGCGCAGGCCGGCGCGCGGGATCGGGCCCTCGACGGTCAGGCGTGTGATGCCGAACGTCGTACGGATCAGCGCCTCCAGCGAGGACTGGCCCCGGGCGTCCATCTCGTTCGCGACCTGGCGGGAGGCCCTGGACTGGAGCTCCATGATGGCCTGCGCGAGATCCTCCTTCGCCGCGAAGTGGAAGTACAGGGCGCCCTTGGTGACCTGGGCGTGCTCCACGATGTCGCTGAGGCTGGTCGATTCATAGCCGTGACGGTCGAACAGCTCGGCGGCGGCTGTGAGGATCGTGGTGCGGGTCTGTTCGGCGCGTAACTGCCTCACCATCGGCTGGACTCTCTCCTGGCACTGAAAAGAACGGGACATGCCGTTTGTTTCTTACTCCCTGTACAAGATAACTCACCCCATCTCGGTTGCCACCGCGCACTCGAAGACCGTCGAGTCCCCCTGCTGCCCCACGACTTGAACGTCCGTGTCGTGTGCGCCCGGTTTGTCCAGGATCTCTATCCAGGTGGGCCGGTCGAGTTCGGCGTACTGGTGAAAGACGGTATGGAACGAGACGGGCGCCTTACGGCCGTTGCGGGCCCGGACTGCCTGGCGTACGGCCTCCAGCAGCAGCATTCCGGGCACATGGTCGAGTGGATGGTCGAAGAAAACAGCATGGGCGGTATCGACTCGCAGCTGCCAGCGGTCGGGGTCGCCGGACGGGGCGAGGACGACGTCCGCGGCCAGCGCGCGGTCCACCTCGGCGGGCGGCAGTCCGGGCGGAAGGGGCAGCGCGGACACACCCGCCGCGGTACGGCCGCCGCGCAGCCGGCGGTAGACGGCCTCGCTGGTCCAGGTGGCGGCCACATGCCCGGTCGCGACGCGCTCACCGCCGAGCCGTATCTCCGTGTCGAAGCGGAATCCGGCCGGACGGCTGCCGCGCATCTCGACGTCGGAGACGGCTATGTGGACGACGGGTTCGGCGGGTACGTCACCGACCGCCAGATGCTCGGGGCGGGTGGTGATCTGCAGCTCCTTGAGCACGAACTGGTGGCCCAGCGGGACCTCGTAGGCGGTGTGCGCGACGAGTGTGCCGGCCTGGCGAACGGTTTCCGCGGCGAGCAGCGGCTCGTACGCCGTTCGGTCCGGCGACACGTGTAACTGATGGGCTCGGGGCCACTGGGCGAAGACGGTGAACCGGTCGGCGTCGGTGCCGGCTCCACCGGTGATCAGCGTTTCGGCCACCGAGGCACGGTGGACGAGCTGGCGGGGTACGGTGGCGGTCAGGCCTTCCGGCACCGCCGACATCTCGGCGAGCGGGTTCGTGGTGAGCTGCCGCGAATGAGGCATGTCCCCTCCAATGGGTCCCCCCGTTTGTGCGATGACAGACGGCGAGGTGCCCGTGCCGCGAGCGTTAGAGTACGAGGCGACCGGTTTGTTTTCAATGCGGCCTCGGGTCGCCCGCCGTGCCCGAATCCGCTCCGGCGCACGCCGGGCGCGCACGTCAACTCGGTGCGCTCCGGGGGCTACTGAGACATACGGAGGGGCGGTTATGGCGAGGCAGGAGCGCGCCGTCAGAACACGGAGGCTGATCCTGGAGGCCGCCGGCGCGGTCTTCGACGAGCACGGCTACTCCGCGACCACCATCTCGATGGTCCTGGAGCGGGCAGAGGTGACCAAGGGCGCCCTGTACTTCCACTTCCCGTCCAAGGAATCCCTCGCCCAGGCCGTGCTGGACGAGCAGGTGTCACTCGGCGCGGTGCCACCGCAGCCCTGCAAGCTGCAGGAACTGGTCGACATGACCTTCGTGTTCGGGCGCCGGCTGCTGCGCAACTCCCTGCTCAAGGGCAGCGTACGACTGGCGGTGGACCAGAGCGCGCCGCCCGGCGTCGACCACTCCGGGCCGTTCCGGCAGTGGGTGGAGCATCTGGTGGTGGTGCTGGAACAGGCCCGCACCCAGGGCGAGTTGCTGCCCACCGTGCAGCCGAGGAAGACGGTGGAACTGCTGGTCGGGGCGTTCGCCGGCATCCAGTTGATGTCCCGGGCGCTGACCGACCGGGAGGATCTCGCGGACCGGATCTCGGTGCTGTGGGAGCACCTCCTGCCGAGCATCGCGGTCCCCGGACTGCTGCCCGGCATCGACTGGGAACCCGACCGCGGGGTCCGTGTGCTGGCCGAACTCGACGCGGAGGACATCGAGGACGTCGCCATGGACCTGTCCGCGCACTGACGGTCCGTACACCGAAGGCCACCACTCTGAGTAGCCGAAGACCGACCGGACCGACGGTTTCCGTCGCCCGGTCGGCCGGTCGGTGATTCGATGGCGATGGGAGTGACGGTCGTAAAGGAACGACGGGCCGGCCGATGCCCCATCCGCATCGGCCGGCCCGCCCGCCTTCGGTACGCGCCCGTTCGGCGCGCGCGTTCAGCCGTCAGAAGGTCAGCTTCCAGCTGTTGATCCGGCCCGTGTCCTGGGCCGCGGTGTCCTGGACGCGCAGCTTCCAGGTGCCGTTGGCGGTCTCACTGGAGGCGTTCACCGTGTAGGTGGCGCTGACGTTGTCCGCGGAGTCCGAGGAGCTGGCGGACTTCAGGCGGTACGTCGAACCGTCCGGGGCGACGAGGTCGATGACCAGGTCACCGCGGTAGGTGTGGGTGATGTCCACGCCGACCTGGAGGGCCGAGGGGGCGTTGCCACTGCGGCCGCTGACGGTGATCGGGGAGTCGACGGCGGAGCCGTTGTCCGGGATGGAGAGCGCGGAGGTGCTGGTGAAGGTGGTGCCCCCCGTGGAGCCGCCGGAGCTGCCGCTCACCGCCTGCACCGTCTTGGCCGCGTCCGCGAGGCCCGCACCGCAGCCGCCCGAGCAAGTGCCGGGAAGAGCACGCGAGTTGGTCTTGATCGCGGACTCGATCTGGGCCGGGGTCAGCGCCGGGTTGGCCGACTTCATCAGCGCGGCGAGGCCCGCGATGTGCGGGGCGGCCATGCTGGTGCCCTGGTAGTACTTGTACGTCTCGCTCGACGGGCCCTGCGTGCCGGTGTTCAGCGTGGACAGGATGCCGTTGGCCGTGGTGGTGCGGGTCTCGCCACCGGGAGCGGCGATGTCCACGGACGAGCCGAAGTTGGAGTAGTAGGCCTTGGCGCCGGAGCGGCCCAGCGCGGCCACCGAGATGACGTTGTTGCAGTTCGCCGGCGAGGAGTTGGAGGCGTTCTGGTTCTCGTTGCCCGCCGCGACGACCACCGTGGTGCCGCGGTTCACCGCGGCGGTGATGGCGCTCTGGGTCGCCGAGGAGCAGGCGCCGCCACCGCCGAGGCTCATGTTGATGACCTTGGCGACGTTGGTGTTCGCCGGGACACCGGAGACCGTGCCGCCGGACGCCCAGGTGATGGCGTCGATGATGTCGGAGTCGTAGCCGCCGCACTGCCCGAGGACGCGCAGCGGGGAGACCTTCGCGCCGTACGCGATGCCGGCGACGCCCTTGCTGTTGTTGGTGACGGCGGCGATGGTGCCCGCGACGTGGGTGCCGTGCCAGGAGGAGGTGGTGGCCGTCCAGTCGGCACTGCACTGGCCGTCGGTGGTCCAGTCGCCGGTGTCGGCCGGGTTGCTGTCACGGCCGTTGCCGTCGTTGGAGACCGCGGTGTCCGAGATGAAGTCGTAGCCGCCGACGATGTTGGCGCCGAGGTCGGAGTGGGTGACGTAGCCGGTGTCGATGACGGCGACGGTGACCCCGCTGCCGGTGGTGACGTCCCAGGCGCCCGGCACGTTCATGCCCGCGGTGGTCTCGAAGAGGTCCCACTGCTTGCTGTACTCGGTGTCGTTGGGGGTGGCCAGCGGCTTGTTCAGCCGGTCCGGTACGACGTAGGCGACCTGCGGGTCGGCCTGGTACTCGGCGACGACGTCGGCGACGTCCCGCTTGGTGAGGTTCTCGCCCAGGTCGACGAGGGCGGCGCCGGAGCCGAGGCGGCGCTGGAAGTCGAGGTCCTCGCCGGCCTCCTTGCCCTTGGCGGCGGCGTCGGCCTCGGCGGCCTTGTTCGACTTGGCCTCGGCGGCGCCGGACTTGTAGCCGACGATGAGGCGCTCGGCCGTGGTGCCGGGGGCGGCTTCGGTCTGTGCCGTCGGTACGGCGGCCTCCTGGGCGGGGGCGTCGTGGGCCACGGCCACGGTGGTGGCGGCCGTGAACAGCGCGGCGGAGACCGCGGCGACGGATATCAGCTTCCGTCTGAGGGGTGCAGAAGTACGCAAGGGGAGTGCCTTTCGTGGCCGGCCGTACTCCGGGCAGCGCGGAGCGGCGGACGTTTTCGCTTCGTCCTCGAAGCGGCGGGGGGTGTTTCGAAAGTGCGGGGGCGCGGCGGCCGGCCTGGCGCGAACTACGGGCAACGAGCTACGAGCTACGACCCGTTCGGGGTTACCTGTGGGTCGGCTGTGGTCGAACGATAGGCAAAGAGAAAGTCATCCGGATACAGGGGAAACCCTCGATCAGGCCGGAAAACCACCCTCTACATCGTGCAGTCGACCGGTAATGCCGGACTTTGCCCGACTCGGCACGCACTGAACGCGCCGGGCCGAATTCCCGTACTGCACGGGGACACTTCCCGCGCCGGCCGAGGAGACGTTCCGGATGTCCCGGATGCCCTGGATGAGATCGCACCGCACCGCTCTGGCGGCCGCCGCCGTCACGCCGTTGCTGCTCACGGCATGGGCGGCAGGCCCCGCGCATGCGCATGGCGCACCGACGGATCCGGTCAGCCGGGTGTACGCCTGCTCCCCTGACGGCGGCGGCACGTCCAAGTCGGCGGCGTGCCGGGCGGCGGTCGCGTCGAACGGCGGCTCCTTCACGGCCTGGGACAATCTGCGGATCGCGAATGTGAATGGTCGGGACCGACAGGTCGTCCCCGACGGAAAGCTGTGCAGCGGCGGACTGCCCGCCTACCGGGGCCTCGACCTCGCCCGCGCCGACTGGCCGTCGACCCGGCTGACCCCGGGTGACTCCCTGACGATGCGGTACGTCTCCACGATTCCGCACACCGGCACGTTCCGGCTCTACCTCACCAAGCCCGGCTACGACCCGACGAAGCCGCTCACCTGGTCCGACCTTCCGGAGAAGCCGTTCGCCGAAGTGACGGACCCGGCGCTGACGGACGGGGCGTACCGGATCAGGGCGAAGCTGCCGTCCGACCGCTCCGGGCGGCACGTGCTGTTCACGATCTGGCAGAACAGCAGCACTCCGGACACGTACTACTCGTGCTCGGACGTGGTGTTCCCGGCGGGCGGCGGGGGAAGCGCCGGGGGCGGTGGCGGCGGGAGCGGGGCATCGTCCGGCTCGGGCACGGACGCGGAGGGCGACAGCGGACGTACGACCGACGGTCCTTCGCCGACGAAGGCGCCGGGCGGCGCCAAGGCGGGCGGGGCCGCATCGCGTACGCCCGACTCGTCCGCGGCCTCCTCCCGGACCGACGGCGAGACCCCGCGCGCCCAGGGCGACAGCACACCGGTGGCGTCCGCCGGGGCCTCGGACACGGGGCCCTCGACGCCGATGCTGGCGGGCGGCGCCGCCGCGGTGCTGGTGCTCACCGGGGGCGCCGCCCTGGCGCTGCGGTTGCGCAGGAGGTGAACTCCCGCGCGGTGTGCGTCAGTTGACGTAGACCGCCGCTCCGCCGGCGGTCACCGGGGCGTACTTGGCGGTGAAGTAGCCGTTGGCGAAGCAGAGGGACGAGCCGGAGACCTTGGTGAACTGGGCGCTGCTGAAGTTGATGGTGTTGTCGGCGTTGCTCGCCGTGCCGGCCAGGCTGGGGGCCTGGTAGACGCAGTTGATGCTGCCCAGCAGGGTCCGCAGGACGACCGTCGTCTGGATGGTGGAGCCCGCGGCCGGGGTGACGGTGACCGTGCCGTCGGAGGCCACGGCGGCGCTGTAGGGCAGGTTGTTGACCGTGATGCCGGTGACGCCGAGGACGCCGACCACGTTGGTGGTGCAGCTGGCGGAGTCGAAGGTGTGCGCGGTGACCGACTCCGTCGCGGTGCCGGGCGCACCGGGGTTGTCCGTCACGGCGGCCGTGAACTGCGACGACGTGCAGGAGATGCCGCTCGTGCCGGTCGCGCTGGAGTAGAACGTGGCGGCGGTGCCGCTCGCCAGCGGCGCGGTGAGGACCTCGCCGGCCGCGACGGCCGTACCGCCGACGGAACCGGTGGTCAGGACGGCACCGTCGGCCGCGGACGCGGGGACGGCCGTGGGCAGGGTGAGCGCGGTGACGGCACCGGCGAGGGTGAGCAGGGAGCGCATACGCATGCGGATGTACCTCGGCTTTCGTTGCGGGGGTGTGCGGGGGGTGTGCGAGTTCGTGTGTGCCGTTGCCGGTCCGTGACGCCTTCTCCGTACGTCACGGACCGGCAGCGGCGGGGGATGGCCGGCACGGACCGAGGGGGGAAGGGACCGTGACGGCGCCATGGAGTGAACTCGCGGAAATGTGAAGGACATCAGTCCGGGAACGCGGGCAGAGGCCGCGCGGGCGGCGGATCCGGCGCCACGGATCCAGGGGGGAGCCAGGGGAAGTTGTAGACCTGAGGGTCTGTCAACGTCAAGCAGTTGAAAGGGAGTTGATCCTGACAACGGGTGCCCTACGGAGCCCCGGGTCGCCCTTGAGTCACAGGTGACGCACAATCAACACCCTTTTTCCACAACCGCCTTGACCCTTGAGTGTAACCACCGGTAACTTCCCGGCTTGGCTACTGCGGAGTACGAGAAAGCCCTTGCATCCGCCGGGAGTTGCGAGGAGACGTACGCCGTGGGCGCTGTCCGCGCCAGGACAACGTGCCACTGATGCCCTACCCGCACTTTCTCTGCACCTGGGAGCAGTTATGGCCTTGTCCGAGAACCCGGAAAGCGGTTCCGTGACCGAAGCATCCGAAGCGTCCGAAACCCCCGACGGTCCCGCGAGACGCGGACGGGTCCGGGCCCGCCGGGCCGCCGTGATGGCGGTGCCGGCCACCCTGGTCGCCGGCGCTCTCGCGGTCCTCACCGCCGAGGGCGCGCTGGGCGTGCAGTTCGCCATCTCCGGCATGCCCTTCACGGTCACCGCGACCGAGCTCAACGGCACCGGGTTCGAGCAGTTCGGCGGCCTCGACGAGATGGCGCCGGGCAGCCCCAACGCGGGGGACACCGGCGGACAGGTGCTGGTCGTCACGTCCGCGATCAAGAACGCGACGCTCACGAAGCTGTGTCAGAGCGTCGACCTCGGCGGCACGAATCTGCTCATCACCGCCGGTGGCGGGGCGGAGAAGGTGTCCGCGACCGATCTGACCACCGACTCGACCGAGCTGACGGGTGACGCGGCGTTCAACAACATCGAGATCGGCAACGACGCGAGCACGTTGACCAAGGCCGGGGTGAAGGGGCCGATCGGTGTCTTCAGCCAGCAGGCCGACACCGTGCGCATCGCGAATCTTCGGCAGACCAACTACGCGACCACCGCCGGGGTGTTCAAGCTGCCCGGTCTGAAACTTCGCTTCAGCAGTTCGGGTTGCTGATGAGCGGGGTGAATGGATTCCGGTCGGCCTTCCGTCGCTGGCGGGCCGACCGGCCGTTCTGGGGCGGAGTGTTGCTCGCCCTGGGCGGGGCGTGGATTCTGCTGACGATGAAGGCCTCACTGAAGGTCGTACTGCATGTCGGCATGCAGGGACTGGCGGGGTATCTGCTGCCGGCGCTGATGGTGGTGCTGGGGTTGCTGGTTCTTTTCAACCCGGCGCAGCGGCTCTTCTACTCGATCACCGGGATTCTGATCACTCTGGGGACCTGGCTCACGTCGAACCTGGGCGGGTTCTTCGTGGGGTTGTCGCTGGGTGCGGTGGGGAGTTGTCTCGCGTTCGGGTGGCTGCCGGATCAGGAGCCTCGGCGCAGTCGGCGACAGCGGAGGAAGGAAGCGGCGACTGCGCCGTAGGGGCCCCCCGGGTGCGTGGGGTCAGGGAGTTCTTCACCGGTCTGGACCTTGCCGAGCCGACCCGGTTTGCGGGCGCAAGCGGAATGGGCGGGTCGGGCGCCGGGCCGAGCTCCGGCCAGCGGTTCATCACGATGTGGCAGCGACGTCTTACGCGGTGTGGTTGCACACTTGACTACCGATGGTCACACGCGATTGGCTCCGCCACAGCGAGAGTTCACCAGGTCGGCGAACTCCCCGTCCCACGTCGGCCGTACTCTCGTTCGTTCCCCCGGCTCGGCCCACAGCGAGGTGCCGCACCCTCATGAAGACTCCACCCCCCTCCGCCCTCCCCGTTAGCGTCGCGGCCCTCGCGTCCGCCGCATGTCTGCTGCTGGCCGGCTGCTCCGCCGTCGGCGGGGCCGACGACGCGTCGGGCGCGCACGCGGCGGGCGGCTCACGGCCGAAGGTCGCCCTCATCACGCACGGCGGCGAGGGGGACGCCTTCTGGGAACTGGTGCAGAAGGGTGCGCAGGCCGCGGCGGCCAAGGACGGCATCGACGTCACGTATGAGAGCGACTCCGACCCGGCGGGACAGGCCGAGTTGATGCGGGACGCCATCCGGCACAAGGTCGACGGCATCGCGGTGACCCTCGCCAAGCCGTCGGCGATGACCAGCCCCGTCGCCGAGGCCCGCCGAGCGGGCATACCCGTGGTCGGCCTCAACTCCGGTATGGACGAGTGGCGGTCCGCCGGACTGCTCGGATACTTCGGCCAGGACGAGAGCGTCGCGGGCCGGGCCGTGGGCGACAAGCTCGACGAGCTGAAGGCCCGGCACGCGCTGTGCGTGATCCACGAGCGCGGCAATGTCGCTCTGGAGGCGCGCTGCGCGGGCGTGAAGAAGGCGTTCGGCGGCGAGACCGAGAACCTCTATGTGGACGGCACCGACATGGACGCGGTGACCGACTCCGTCGCGACCCGCCTCACCCAGGACCCGAGCATCGACGAAGTCGTCACGAACGGCGCGCAGTTCGCGCTGGCCGCGGTGAAGGCGGCCGGGGAGGCGCACAGCAAGTGCCGGGTCGCGACCTTCGATCTCAACAAGGACCTGGTGCGGGCGGTCCGGGCCGGGGACGTGCAGTTCGCGGTGGACCAGCAGCCCTATCTGCAGGGCTATCTCGCGGTGGACGCGCTCCAGCTCTACCGCGCCAACGGCAACACCCTGGGCGGCGGCGAGGCCCCCGTCCTCACCGGGCCCGCGTTCGTCACCAAGGCGAATGTCGCCGCGGTCGCGAAGTGGGCCGCCGATGGGACCCGCTGAGCGGACACTTCTCCCGACCCTGTCGCCAAAGATTCAGCCAGGTGTGGCGCGTACGGTCACATGTGCGGATAACATCCTGCGGACCCCCTGTGACGTACCGGACACGCCGCCACCCCTGGCGCTCGTCCATCTCCCGCACCGTCCCCCCACCCGCTCGTCCCCCACACCCCCACTGGCTTCCGCGTGCCTCCCCTTCCCTTTCCCTCCGCGCTGACCGCCCCCGCCCTCCGCTGATCGCCCTAGGACGACAATGTCTCCACGGACAGGCCCCCGGCGCCGCCTCGGCTCCATACGTCTCTCCCTGATCCTCCTGGCGCTGGTGCCCGGCATCACGCTCGCCGCCGTCTGGAGCGTGACGACGATCCAGATGTTCTCGGAGGGGCTACGGCTGCGCTCGCAGACCGAACTGAGCAGGTCGACCGGGGCCATGGGCACCGAGGCCACGCTGGCGCTGCAGCAGGAGCGCAGCTACTCGGCCGTGTGGCTGGCGTCGCGCCGGGAGGATGCCCGGGCCGCGCTGGACGAGCAGCGCCGTAAGACGGACAAGGCGGTCGCGAAGCTGCTGGGGCAGTCGGACGAGATCCAGCAGGCGCCGTCCCGGGTCAAGGACCGGCTGTACTCGGTCCTCGCGTCGGCGGGGAGCCTGGAGTACTACCGGGGACAGGTCGACAACCCCACGGACATCAAGGCCACACAGGCGCTCGGCCAGTACACGTCGATCATCGACGACCAGATCCACGCCTTCCAGGAGCTCTCCCAGGTCGACGACGGCGACCTCACCTCGCAGGCCGGTCCGCTGGTCTCGCTGGAGCACGCGGCGGAGCTGGTGTCCCGGGAGGACGCGCTGCTGACGCTGGCCGGGCCCGCGGGGAAGATGGACGACAAGACGTGGACCGAGTTCGCCGAGATGGTGAACACCCGCCGCTGGCTCGTCGGGGACCAGATCGTCCCCTCGCTCACCGGCGGCGCGAAGGCGGACACCGAGCGGATCCTGCGCGGTTCGCAGTGGCGGGCCCTGGAGTCCGTCGAGGACCGGGTGCTCGCGGCCCGGGCGTCGGCGGGCGACCACGGGGACATCGTGATCCCGGACGTGCAGAAGCAGTGGCGGGCCGCGCTGATCGAGGTCTCCGACCAGTACTCGGTGCTGATCCGGCAGCAGACGTCGGGACTGCTGCAACGCAGTGCGGACAACGCGCGTGACCTGCTGATCAAGGCCGGGTTCCTGAGCGCGGGCGGGTTGGCCGGCCTGCTGCTGTGCGTCGGGATGTCCTGGCGGATCACCCGCTCGCTGTCCCGCCGGCTGCGCGGCCTGCGCGAGGCCACCCTGAGCCTCGCGCAGGAGCGGCTGCCCGACGTGGTGGCCCGGCTGGAGCGGGGCGAGACGGTCGACGTGGAGCTGGCGACGCCGCCGCTGGACTACGGCCATGACGAACTCGGCCAGGTGGCCAAGGCGTTCAACACCGCGCAGCGCACCGCCGTGCACACCGCAGTCGAACTCGCCGACACCCGGCGCGGCTTCCAGAAGATCATCCTGGGCATAGCCCGGCAGAGCCAGAACCTGGTCAACCTCCAGCTCACCAAGCTGGACGCGCTGGAGCGCGCGCACCAGGACCCCGAGGTCCTCAAGGGCCTGTACGAACTGGACTCCACCGCCAGCCAGTTGCGCCGCTACGAGGAGAACCTCGTCATCATCAGCGGCGCGCGGCCCGGCCGCAGCTGGAGCGAGCCGGTCGCGCTGATCGACATCCTGCGCAGCGCCGTCGGCGAGGTCGCCGAGTACCAGCGGGTGGAGGTGCAGACCGAGGAGGAGGTGCATCTCGCGCCGCCCGCGGTGGCGGACGTCATCCATCTGCTGGCCGAGCTCATCGAGAACGCCACGCTGTACTCCCCCGCTCCGGCGCCGGTCGGGGTGCGGGCCGCGATGGTGGCCAAGGGGCTGGCGGTGGAGGTCGAGGACCGGGGCCTGGGCATGTCCGAGGAGGACTACGACTCCTTCAACGCCCAGTTGGCCGAGCCGCCGCAGTTCGACGTGGTGGCGCTCGCCGACGACCTGCGGCTCGGCATGTTCGTGATCGCCCAGCTCGCCCAGCGGCACGGCATCGCGGTCACCCTGCGCTCGTCGCCGTTCGGCGGCACCACGGCGATCGTGCTGATCCCGCACGACGTCGTGGTACGGGAGGTGCCCGCCCCGCGGCAGGAGCAGGAGCGGGAGGAGGAGGGCGCGGCAGAGCTGGAGGCGAAGGCGAAGGCGAAGGCGAAGGTGGAGGTGGAGGTGGAGCACGTCGGCGCCGCCGAACCGGAGGAGCCCGTACGGGACTCCCGCCCCGTCGTCCCGGCCCGCACCGCATCCACCCCGGACCCCGCACCCGCATCCCCGGCGCGCCGCGACGGCCTCTCCCCGCTCCCGCGCCGCGTACCGCAGACCAGCCTGGCCGCCGAACTGCGCGAGGAGGCCACGCCCGCCGAAGAGGACGGCTGCACCGACGACTTCACCGCGGAGCAGGCCGCCTCCTCCCTCGCCTGCTTCCAGCGCGGCACGCTCCAGGCCCGCGACGACGACGACAACGACGGCCACAGCGGCGACAGCGGCGACAGCGGCGACGAGACCCTGGACGCGCTCGACACCGCCGACCAGCAGGGCCCGTCCGCCCTCGCCCGGTTCCA
>JABFVM010000102.1 GCA_013362785.1 Streptomyces sp.
GGGGCCGGCGCCGGGACCGACGGGGCGGCCGGAGCCGCCGCTGCGGGCCTGGGCGCCGCGGTGGTGGTCTCTGCGGCCCCCGCGGCCGCAGTACCCGCCGGAGCCGAGGCGGGAGCGCCCGGCTTGTAGTCGGCGAAGAAGTCCCACCAGGCGCGGTCTACCGAATTCGGGTCCTGGAGGTACTGCTGATAGATCTCGTCGACGAGCCACTCGTTCGGGCCGAACGCGGCTGCGGGATTCTTGCCCGCTTGGTCTGCGTCGGTCGAGATGCTCGATGCGTTACTGGGGGACTGTGGCGACACGGCGGCAACCGCCCTCTTCCGCTTCACAAGGTGATGGACAGCGGGAATAAAGGCTACGCCCCCATGGCCGGGAAGGTGAGGCTGAGCAAGGTCATCGTCGTGTAAGTCACATCGGAAAGCGTGTTTCGTGCCTGGAAATGGCGGGAAACAAGCGTGGTTCCGCTTCAGCGGACGTCAGAGGGGATACGTCGACCGGAGCCCTGCACACCGAACGTGCGGGCCTCTCGCTGATCACACGTGTCCGTCAGCCAGGACGCACATGGATCTTGTCGCTCCGCTTCGCACTTTACGTCAACTCGGTAGGGAAGGCTGCCCTGGAAGCGTGACAAGAATCCGGCAACCCCGCTCCGATTCGGCCACGCCGATCCGGCCGCCGTGCAGATCCACGGCCCAGCGCGCGATCGCCAGCCCCAGCCCCGTACCGCCGTCACTGCCCGGCCCGTGCGGCCGGATCACGGCCCCCCGGTTGAAGCGCTCGAAGACCCGGTGCCAGTCCGACCTCGGGATGCCCGGCCCCTCGTCCAGGACCTCCAGCTCCAGCGACTCCGCGTAGGGCCCGCGCCGCGCCTTGACCGTCACGCGGCCGTGCGGCGGGCTGTGCTTGATCGCGTTGTCGATGAGGTTGGCGACGACCTGGTGGATGCGCTCGGGGTCGGCGTGCGCGGTCAGCTCCGGCGGGGACACGTCGAGGTGCAGATGGACGTCCGTACGGGTGTGGCTGCCGGAGCCCGACGCCATGCCCCCGCGCGCCGAGGCGACCATGTTGGCCTCCTTCAGCACCCCGGACAGATACGGCCAGACCTCGAAGCGCCGCATGCGCAGCGGTACGACGCCGTTGTCCAGGCGGGACAGGTCCAGCAGGGTCTCCACGAGCCGACCCAGCCGCTCGGTCTGCTTCAGGGCCGTGCGCATCGTCTCGGGGTCGGCCTCGGCGATGCCGTCGACCACGTTCTCCAGGACGGCGCGCAGACCGGCGATCGGGGTGCGCAGCTCGTGCGAGACGTTCGCCACCAGCTCCTTGCGCTGCTGGTCCTGGGCCTCCAGCTCGTCGGCCATCAGATTGATGGTCTCGGCCAGGTCGCCCAGCTCGTCCCGGCGGTTCTCGCGCACCCGGCGGGTGTAGTCGCCCTGCGAGATGGACCGGGCCACCGTGTTCATCTCGTCCAGCGGCGCGGTGAGCGAATGGGCCACGAA
Source organism: Streptomyces sp. (assembly GCA_013362785.1). Classification (GTDB taxonomy): domain Bacteria; phylum Actinomycetota; class Actinomycetes; order Streptomycetales; family Streptomycetaceae; genus Streptomyces. The sequence goes on from JABFVM010000102.1 coordinate 1,497, forward strand.
CTGCGTAATGAGCAGTGTGGCGATCATCGAGAAGACCGTGATGAAGCGCAGCTCCGTCTGGGTGCGCACGGCGATCACCGACAGCCCGGTGGTGATCAGCACGGCGATGACGACCAGTGCGCCCAGCTTGGTCTTGATCGAGAACGGACGTACGCCGCCCCAGGGCTCCCCGGGGCCTCTCCGCGCGGCCGGCCCGTCGCTCATGGCGTCGGTGTCTCCAGGGCGTAGCCCACGCCGTGCACGGTACGGATCCGCTCGGCACCGATCTTCCGGCGCAGGGCCTTGATGTGGCTGTCGACCGTCCGGGTGCCGGAGGCGTCCGCCCAGTCCCACACCTCGGCGAGCAGCTGCTCGCGCGAGAGGACCGCGCGCGGCGTGTTCGCCAGGCACACCAGGAGGTCGAACTCGGTCGGCGTGAGGTGAACATCCTCACTGCGCACCCGCACCCGCCGCTGGGCGTGGTCGATCTCCAGCTCGCCGAGCCGCAGGATGCCCGACCGCGGGGTCGTGGCGGCCAGCGCGGCCCGCTCCACCCGGCGCAGCAGCACATGCACGCGCGCCGCCAGCTCCCGCATGGAGAACGGCTTGGTCATGTAGTCGTCGGCGCCCACGCCCAGCCCGACCAGCATGTCGGTCTCGTCGTCGCGAGCGGTCAGCATCATCACCGGTACCGGCCGCTGTGCCTGTACCCGGCGGCAGACCTCCAGGCCGTCGAAGCCCGGCAGCATGATGTCGAGGATCAGCAGGTCGGGCTGCCAGGCCTCCGCCGTGTCGACGGCCGCCGGACCGTCACCCGCGGTCTGCACGAGAAATCCCTCGGCGCGCAGACGGGCCGCGATGGCGTCCACGATGGTCGGATCGTCCTCGACCACGAGGACCCGGCGCTGCGCGCCAGGGGTCGCCGCCGCGCCGTTGTGGGAGGTGTGTGTCTGCTCCATCGCCCGCCCCAAAGTTGCTTTCCGGAATCCGTGGGGGTGATCCCGCTAACTGGCTATGCCTGCTCATGCTTGCGATTGACGCTTGAATGATCCGCGTCAGAGAAGCAGAGTACGGGGAGTTACCGTCCCAGGGCTATCCAGGTCGGACGGCGAGGTGCACGACGTCCGGAACGCCCCGGGCAACGGGGATCTCTTCGGTACGCACCTGTTGGAATCCGGCATTACGCAAGGTTTCTTCGAATTCCGGAGAGGGTCGGGCGGACCATACGGCGAGTACCCCGCCGGGCCTCAACACCCCTGTACAGCCCGCGAGTCCATGGGGTGAGTACAGGCTGTCGTTGCCCTGGGTGACGGTCCAGTCGGGGCCGTTGTCGATGTCGAGACACAGTGCGTCATACGTGTCGGAAGTCTCATGCACGTACGTCACGAGATCCGTTTCCAGAATCTCGGTGCGCGGGTCGGCGAGGGCTCGGGCGGAGAAGTCGGACAACGGCCCGTCCAGATGCCAGCCGATAATCGCGCTCTCGCGCTCCACGACGGTGATCCTTCCCGGGCGCGGATCGGCCGCGGCATGTGCGAGCGAGAACCCCACTCCCAGCCCGCCGATCAGCACTTCCGGCTCCGGCCGCCCGTCCAGCGCGCCGAGCGCCGCGTCGATCAGCAGTCGCTCCGAACGGCCGTCCGACGTGTCCATCAGAAAGCAGCCGTTGGCGATGATCTGGAGCAGCTCGCCGTGACGCCGCAGCACGACCTCGCCGTGCGGGCCGACGCGCCGGTCCAGGACTTCGGGGATGTCGTACGAAGTGGGCATCACGTCATCCTGGCAGCCGAGCGCGGGGCGGCCGAGGGAATTATTTCGGCCCGCCGTCGCCCGTAAGGGTGAAGAGAGCCGGACGCGTGAGGTTCTTGAGAGGTTGCTGAGAATCGGCTCACGCGTGGCGTCGGTCACAGACATGTGGGGGAAGTGGACCAAGGGTGGGGGAAACGGAAGGAGCGCCTCACCATGGAACACACGGTGGCCGAGGCCGTGCCGGACTCACCCCCGGCTGCGCAGGCAGTCCCTTCCGGCCTTTCCGGCGCGGACGTACTCCACCCCGATGTGGCCGACCTGCTGGACGGGATGCCACGGCAGCGCGGCCCGGCGGGAGCGACCGCACCGCCCGCACCGCGCCCGGCACCGGTCATCGACGGGTCCTTCGCAGCCCCGTCCTCCCTCACGGCTGAGGCGATCGCGACCCGGGCCGGGACCATCGAGGTGGTCGAGGCCGCCATTGAGACCGTCGCCCCGGTCCACCCCCGGGCCCTACGCCCCTGGCGCCTCCTCCCCACCCCCACCGGCACGCCGTTCACCTGCGCCTACGCCGCCGTCCTGGTCCTCACGTCGCTGATCGTCAGCTATGCCGACCCCGACTTGGTCCACGCCCTGCTCAGGGGCTCCAGCACCGATGTGGTGCACCTCGCGCAGACGCCCATGCTGGTGCTGGTCGCCAGTGCGGTGTGGGTCGCGGGCGGGGTCCTGGCGCCGTACACGGTCTGCTTCCTGCTCGTGCTCACCGCACTGGAGCGGCGGATCGGCAGCGCTCGCACGGCTGTCGTCTTCCTGGCCGGGCACGTCCTGGCCACCCTCGCGACCGAGGTCCCCGTGGGGCTCGCGGTACTGACCGGCCACCTGCCCGCCAGCTCGCTGCACCGCTTCGACTACGGCATAAGTTTCGGCGTCGCGACGAGCATCGGCGCACTGACCGGCCTCCTTCGCCCCTGGCTGGGCCGGCCCGTACTGCTCCTGTTCGGCGGAATGCTGATCCAGGACCTGCTCGACCTCACGGACCCGCTGACCAACTGGGGACACCTGATCGCCCTGGTCATCGGCGTCGCGATGTGGCCACTGGTGCGGCGGTGGCGTGCCTCGGGGTCAGCCGCCCTCGGGTGACCAGATATAGGGGGTGGTGGTCGTCACCCCCTCGAAGCCCAGCCGCCGCAGGATGGGTGCGCTGTCGTCGGACGCGTCCACGTGCAGGTAGGTGACACCGCGGGCGACGGCTAGGGCCGCCCGGGTCGCGACGAGCGCGCGGTAGATGCCGCGGCCCCGCCACTCGGCCGACGTCGACCCGCCCCACAGGCTCGCGAACCCGGTGCCCGCGCGGAAGACCAGCCAGGCCGCGGAGACGACCTCGCCGTCCGCCTCGGCGACATGGACGGAGATCTCGTCGGGTGCCGCGGCGACGCGGCCGATGAGCACCGTCTCCCGGGGCTCGGGCACGAAGCCCGCCGTGCTCAGCCGGTCGGCGAGGTCGGCCGGTTCGTCGTGCCCCGGGATCTTCCACTCCACCGCCTCACCGCGCGCCGCGAAGAAGTCGCGCTGCCGGGCGATCAGCCGGTCGAGCCCGGCGCCGCGCACGCCGAGTGAACGCGGGCCGCTGACGAGGCCCCGGAAGCCGCCCACTATCCGCAGCAGCGGGCCGTCCTGTTCATACGTCACCCCGGTGGGCGGAGTCGGGGGCGCGCCGCGCATCTGGTCGTCGTAGGCCGCGAGAAGGAGCTCTCTGTCTGTCACGGGACGGCGGTGGCGGGAAGGAGTGGGGTCCGACAAGCGTTTATTGGTGAAAGCCGAGGTCACGGGCTGTCGGGTAAGTGATCGCTCACAGCGAACGGAGGGTGGGGAACATTCGGCCTCCCCCAAGCATTGAGTCGGCATAGCTCAACTTGACTGCCGAAGGGGAGATCATGGCTTCGACGTCCACACCGCTCACCTTGCCTGTGCTGCCGCTCGACGACGAGGTCGTGCTGCCCGGAATGGTGGTCCCGCTGGACTTGAACGACGCCGATGTGCGCGCCGCCGTGGAGGCCGCGGAGGCCGCCGCCCGGTCCCAGCCGGGAAAGCCACGGGTGCTGCTGGTGCCACGCATCGACGGGACGTACGCGAGCACCGGTGTGCTCGGCACCGTCGAGCAGGTCGGCCGGCTGGCCGACGGTGACCCGGGCGCCCTGATCCGCGGTCGGGGACGGGTGCGGATCGGCGCCGGGACGACCGGGCCGGGTGCGGCGCTGTGGGTCGAGGGGACCCGCGTCGACCAGAGCGTGCCCGAGCCGCTGCCCGGACAGGTCGGCGAACTGGTGAAGGAGTACAAGGCCCTCGCCACCGCCTGGCTGCGCAAGCGCGGCGCCTGGCAGGTCGTGGACCGTGTGCAGGCCATCGACGATGTCTCCCAGCTCGCCGACAACTCCGGCTACTCGCCGTTTTTGACCACCGAGCAGAAGATCGAGCTGCTGGAGACCGCCGACCCGGTCGCCCGCCTCAAGCTCGCCACCCAGCAGCTGCGCGACCACCTCGCCGAGCAGGACGTCGCCGAGACCATCGCCAAGGACGTCCAGGAGGGCGTCGACAAGCAGCAGCGCGAGTTCCTGCTGCGCCGTCAGCTCGAAGCCGTACGCAAGGAGCTGCGCGAGCTGAACGGCGAGCAGGACGGCGAGGAGTCCGACGACTACCGCGCCCGCGTGGAGGCCGCCGACCTGCCGGAGAAGGTCCGCGAGGCGGCCCTGAAGGAGGTCGACAAGCTGGAGCGGTCCAGCGACCAGTCGCCCGAGGGTTCGTGGATCCGGACCTGGCTGGACACGGTGCTGGAACTCCCGTGGAACTCCCGCACCGAGGACGCGTACGACATCCAGGGCGCCCAGGCGACCCTCGACGCCGAGCACGCCGGTCTGGAGGACGTGAAGGAGCGGATCACCGAGTACCTGGCGGTGCGCAAGCGGCGCAGCGACCGTGGGCTGGGGGTCGTGGGAGGCCGCCGTGGCGGTGCCGTCCTGGCCCTCGTCGGCCCGCCCGGCGTCGGCAAGACCTCGCTCGGCGAGTCCGTCGCGCACGCCATGGGGCGCAAGTTCGTCCGGGTCGCCCTCGGCGGCGTCCGCGACGAGGCCGAGATCCGCGGCCACCGCCGTACCTACGTCGGCGCGCTGCCCGGCCGTATCGTCCGCGCCATCAAGGAGGCCGGGTCGATGAACCCGGTCGTCCTGCTCGACGAGATCGACAAGGTGGGGTCCGACTTCCGCGGTGACCCGGCGGCGGCCCTGCTGGAAGTCCTCGACCCGGCCCAGAACCACACCTTCCGGGACCACTACCTGGAGGTCGAGCTGGACCTGTCGGACGTGGTCTTCCTGGCCACCGCCAACGTCCTGGAGGCCATCCCGGAGGCCCTGCTCGACCGTATGGAACTGGTCCGCCTCGACGGCTACACCGAGGACGAGAAGGTCGTCATCGCCCGCGACCACCTGCTCCCGCGCCAGCTGGAGCGGGCGGGCCTGGCGAAGGACGAGGTCGCCCTGGACGAGGGCGCGCTGCGCAAGCTCGCCGGCGAGTACACGCGCGAGGCGGGCGTCCGCAATCTGGAGCGGTCCATCGCGCGGCTGCTCCGCAAGGTCGCGGCGCAGCACGAACTGGGCGAGCGGAAGCTGCCGTTCACCGTCACGGACGGTGATCTGCGCGGCCTGATCGGCCGGCCGCACCATGTGCCCGAGTCCGCCCAGGACCCGGCGGAGCGCCGCACGGCGGTGCCCGGCGTGGCGACCGGCCTCGCGGTGACGGGCGCGGGCGGTGACGTCCTCTTCGTGGAGGCGTCGCTGGCCGACCCGGAGACGGGCGCGGCGGGTCTGACGCTGACCGGCCAGCTGGGTGACGTGATGAAGGAGAGCGCACAGATCGCCCTGTCCTTCCTGCGCTCGCACGGCGCGGAACTGGAGCTGCCGGTCGCCGACCTGAAGGACCGGGGCGTGCACATCCACTTCCCGGCGGGCGCGGTGCCGAAGGACGGCCCGAGCGCGGGCATCACGATGACGACGGCTCTCGCCTCGCTCCTGTCGGGGCGTCTGGTCCGTACGGACGTGGCGATGACCGGCGAGGTGTCACTGACCGGCCGGGTGCTCCCGATCGGCGGCGTCAAGCAGAAGCTGCTGGCGGCCCATCGGGCGGGCGTCACGACCGTCGTCATCCCCAAGCGCAACGAGCCCGACCTGGACGACGTCCCCGCCGAGGTGCTGGACAAGCTCGACGTCCACGCCGTCACCGACGTCCGCCAGGTCCTGGAACTGGCCCTGTCGCCGGCCACCAACGGCGCGGCGCCGGAGGTTCCGGTGGCGGCGTGACGGACGCCACCGGTCGGATGAAGGCCCGGGCTCTCGTGAGGGAGGCCCGGGCCTTCGCCGTACGGCAGGGTGTCAGCCGTCCGCCAGGGCCTTGAGGCGATCCACCGGCCCGTTGAACTTGTTGTGGTCGCCGACCGTCGGTCCGGAGGACGTGTACTGCCACATCGAGTGGAAGTCCCAGCCCGACGGCAGTTCGCCCACCGTCGACGCGTACCGGGCGATCCACAGCGGGTTGGTGGAGGCGAAGCCGGAGTAGTTGCCGGTGCACTGCTTCCACCAGCTGGTGGCCGTGTAGACGACGGCGTCGCGGCCGGTGCGGGACTTGTACTGGTTCAGGAAGTCGCGGATCCAGGCGACCATCGCGCTCGGGGACTTGCCGTAGCAGGTGTCGCCGTACGGGTTCCACTCGATGTCGAGGGCGCCGGGCAGGGTCTTGCCGTCGCGGGACCAGCCGCCGCCGTTGTTGACGAAGAAGTTGGCCTGCGTTGCTCCACTCGTGGTGTCCGGCGTGGCGAAGTGGTAGGCACCGCGGATCATGCCGGCGTCGTAGGAGCCGTTGTACTGCTTGGCGAAGTACGGGTTCGTGTAATACGTCCCCTCGCTGCCTTTCGTGTAGGCCCACTTCACCCCGCTGTTCCACAGGGTCGACCAGTTGACGTTGCCCTGGTAGCTGGAGACGTCCACGCCCTCCGTCTGGGCGGCGAGGGTCTTCCGGGGCAGGCCGTGCACCCCGTCATGGGTCACGACGCCCATGCCCATGTAGGCGGAGCCGCGGGGCGGGAAGTCGTCGTAGTCGTCGGCGGATGCGGGAGAGGGCCGGGCAGCGAGAGTGAGGGAGAAGGTGAGAGAGAGGACGGCGGCGAGCAGGAGCCCGGCGCGGTGCGGGCGCTGAGGGCGGAGCAGTTCGGATCTGTGCACGGGCATAAGCGTGCCTCCGAAGGCTCGGTGGTGCTCGGTGGGGAAACGCGAGTGCCTATGGCGCATGCATGTCAAGTCTGACGTTCCGCTGGAGAAGTTAGACGCGCAGAAGCGCAGGTGGAAGGGGGTCCGGAGGCTGCCTTTGGTCTGAGCCTGCGAAATACTGATGGAGCTGCGGCGATGGCGGGGGTCGGCGAAAACTTTCGGGACCGGGAACGACGAGGCAGGGGCTGACGTGCACGAAGACAGGAACGGCGACGGACGGCGAGTCGACTCCGGAACATCCGGTGTCGGTATCGACCAGCCCGAATTCCTCGACCTGGAACGCGAGTTGACGGTCCTGCTGCGGCGCGCCCGGGCCAAGCAGGGCGAGATGGCCCGCGAGGTCCATCCGGACCTGGAGTCGGCTGCGTACGGCCTGTTGGTACGGCTGGGTGAGTGCGGGCGTCAGCGGGCCACGGAACTCGCCGCCTACATCGGCGTCGGAAAGGCCACGATGTCGCGTCAGCTGCGCGCCCTGGAGGACCTCGGGCTCGTCGCCAGGGAACCGGACCCCGCGGACGGGCGGGCCTGGCTGGTGCACCTCACGGAGGAGGGGCGCGGCCGGGTCGCGAAGGTGCGCGAGGCCCGGCGGGCCCGGTACGTCGAGCAGCTGTCCCACTGGGACCGGGAAGAGGTCGCCGAGCTGGCGCGGTTGCTCAATCAGCTGAACCGGGGGATGGAGAAGTAGGCCCGCGGGGCACCGTTCACAAGCTCACAACTCCGCGTACACGACCGTCGCGTCGTCATGCGTCTTGCTCCGCCCCAGATACATCCGCTCCTGCGCGTCGGCCGTCTCCAGCGCCCGCACCCGCTCCACCAGCGCCCGAGTCCCCTCCTTCCGTACGAAGGCGAAGCAGTCCCCCCAGTCGCCCTCCCGGAACTTCTCCACCCAGCGGGTCGCCCCGTCCGTCAGGGCGGCCAGCGCTCGTACCCCGGCTCGCGGCAGCACGCCCGTCACGGCCCGGTCCGCCACCGACGGATCCGCGGCGGCGGTGAAGAAGCCGCCCTCCTTGTTGCGGATGTGAGCGTCGATCAGCGCGTCCGTGGCCAGGGAGGCCCGGGGGAGGTTCGACAGACGGTCGTCGAGGTAGGGCGTGATCGTGCCGTCCGTCGACTCCACCAGCAGTGCGGAGTCCGACAGGGCCAGGTACTCCACCGTCTCCGCCGACCACCGGGCCACGACCACGGTTGCCTGTGGGGTGCGTGGGTGAGAAAGGTCACAGGTTTTCCGATGTGCGTCAGCGGTACGCGTGATGGCACGGGCCAGCGCGTCGGCGAGGGGAACATCCGGGAGTGAAACGGTCAGTTCGGTCAGGGCTCCGCCGAGCCGTGCGGTGAACCAGGGGACGGAATGCAGACAGCCCGTCCCGCTCCTCGGTGGCGTCACTCCGTCCAGGACCACCAGCGCGCCGCCCTGTCCCGAGGCGGAAAGTCCGACACTCGCGAAGTCCTCGTTGGGGCGGGCGGGATCGCCGGGCTCGGAAGCAAGCTCTGTTCGCATCCGGTCAGTCTGCACGAGGCCTTCACAAGGTTTGCGAAGAGGTCGCATTGGTTCCCGAACGGGTGCAGTCGCGCAGGTCAGGCGTCTGATTTAGGCTGGAATGGATCGCTCCGAGGGGGCGTGGCGGCGAATCCTGCCATCGCCCGCCGCAGACGTCCAACCGGCCCGCCGCGCAAGGCATGTGTGCTTGCCAGAGAAACTTGCCCGCCAACTCCCCTCCGGGGTTCACTCCTTCGGGTGGCGGGTCAGGTGATGCGCGGCCGTTGCCCACCGGCACTGGGAGGGTCGGGGACCGGTGAGAACACCCCCTGCTCGGGCGAAGACACGAGCTTGGGGGAGGGGTGTGCGTACGGTCGGCGGTAGTTGACGAAGCGTCATCCGGACCCATGGGTATCACGAGTCAGGAATGCGAGCACCGGTGCAGAAGATGCGGCCTCGTCGCGCAGGCAGGCAGACAAACTCCGCAGGGGGCACGCAACCCACACCCGGCAGCACCACCGACGTCACACCCGCCGGCAAGGGGCGCCCCACACACGTACGGAACCGGCTGATCGTCGCCGTGGCCGTGGTGGCCGCCGCCATCGCCGGAGCCGGCGTCCCCTCGGTCGTCGCCGCCTCGGGGCAACTGCACGACTCCCAGGAACTGGTGACGCTCACCGAGCAGACCGAGGACGCGCTCACCCTCGCCCACTCCCTCGCCGACGAACGCGACGAGGTCACCTCGTACATCGCCGCCGGACGGCCCAAGTCCAAGGCGCCCAGCGAGCAGCGCAGCGTCCGGGTCGACCGGCAGGTCGAGGAGCTGCGCGCCGACCCCGACGCCCCCGCCTCCCTCCGTGACGACCTCGACGGCATCGCCGCCGTGCGCCGCGCCGCGCTCACCGGCAAGAGCACCGCGCTGGAGTCCCACGCCGCCTACTCGGTCGCCATCACCGAACTCCACCGGCTCGCCGAGCGGCTGGCCGAGCAGATGCCGCCCCGCGCGGGTGCCGGCGCCCACGCCCTCGCCGAGCTGGACTCCGCCGTACAGCAGGCCGCCGCCGCCCGCGGGCTGCTGCTCGCCGCGCTCAGCGTGCCGACCACCACCGAGACCGTCGTCGACCCGATCACCGGTCTCGCGAGCACACAGAAGACCTCCTCGGACGCGGACGCCAAGCAGCGCGCCGCCCTCAGCGCCGCCGCCCAGCAGGCCCGGCTGCGCTCCGACGCCGCCCTCGCCGACTTCCGCGACACGGCCCCCAAGAGCGCCCGCGCCTCCTACGACTCCACGGTCACCGGCCCCGAGGTCAACACCGCCGAGCGGTACCTGGCCGCCCTCACCGACCAGGCCGCGCTCTCCGACCGTGACCTGAACACCGACCTCAAGCGGGCCGACGCCACGCTCTCCGCGCGCGTCGACCTGATGCGGGGCGTCGAGTCCGCCCTCTACGACCGCCGCAGCAAGGACCTCGCGCAGCTCCGCGACGACGATGTCACCGCGCTGGAGATCCGTATCGCGCTCCTCGGCGCCCTGATGCTGCTCGCGGTCGGCGTCGCCACCGGCATGGCCCGCAGCCTCACCCGGCCCCTCGCCGTCCTGCGGCTCGGCTCCGCCCGGCTCGCGCAGGCCGAGGACCCGGTGGCCGAGGAACCCGTCAAGTTCACCGGCCGCAAGGACGAGTTCGCCCAGGTCGTCAACTCCGTCAACGCCCTGCACGCGCGCGCCGCCGCCCTGCACGAGCGCATCACCACCCTGGAGTCCGACCGCAAGCACCTGGTCGGCCAGCGCCAGAAGATGGCCGACGCCCGCGAGGAACTGCGTGCCGAACTCGCCGACTCCGCCGCCCAGTTGGAGCGCCTGCGGGACACCATCGGCGCCACCTTCGTGAACCTCGCCCTGCGCACCCTCGGCCTGGTCGAGCGTCAGCTCGGCGTCATCGAGGGCCTGGAGGAGCGCGAGCAGGACCCCGAGCGCCTCGCCACCCTCTTCAAGCTCGACCACTTCGCCACGGTCATGCGCCGCCACAGCGAGAACCTCCTCGTGCTGGCCGGCACCGAGCATGTCCAGCAGCACGCGGGACCGGTCCCGCTCATCGACGTCGTGCGCGCCGCGGTCAGCGAGATCGAGCGGTACGAGCGGGTCCGGATCGCGGCCCTTCCACCGCACGCGCATGTGGCGGGCTTCGCCGCCGACGACCTCTCCCACCTCCTGGCCGAGCTGATGGAGAACGCGACGTCGTTCTCCCCGCCCGACGTGCCCGTGGAGATCTCCGGCTGGCTGCTGGAGAACGGCGAGGTCATGCTCTCCGTCCAGGACGAGGGCATCGGCATGACCGACGAGCGCATGGCCCGCCTCAACGCCCGCCTCGCCGACTTCGACCCCGAGGCGTCCTACGACCAGGAGGGCGACGACGGCCTGGGCCTCGGCCTGTACGTCGTGGCCCGTCTCGCCCACCGCCTCGGCGTCCGCGTCCAGCTCCGCGAGCAGAAGCACGGCGGCGTCGCGGCGGTCGCGGTCCTGCCCAAGGGACTCTTCGCACCGGCCCCCGCGGCCGCGGTCCCCGCCGACTCCCCCCACCCCACCGGCACCCACACCTTCTCGCTCCCGGGCGCCGACGCGGAGGCCAACTCCAACATCCTGCGCGGCCGCACCAAGAACGCCGACCCGCTGGTGGCCCTGGCGGAGAAGGCCGTACGGGAGACGGGGGGCGCCGACGAGGCCGTACCGG
>JABFVM010000584.1 GCA_013362785.1 Streptomyces sp.
CGGGCCCGCAGTGCGCGGATCTCGTCCACGTCGAAGCCCGTCGCCCTCGCGATCCGGCGCGGCACCTGGAGCGCCTGCTCGCGCAGCGCCGTGCCCTCCTCGGTCAGCCGGACCTCCACCGAGCGCTCGTCGCGGGCGCTGCGCTCCCGGCGTACCAGGCCCGCCGTCTCCAGCCGCTTGAGCAGCGGCGACAGGGTGCCGGAGTCGAGGCGGAGATGTTCGCCGAGCTTCTTCACGGGCAGGTCGCCGTGTTCCCAGAGCACCAGCATCACCAGGTACTGCGGGTAGGTGAGCCCCAGGTCCTTGAGGACCACGCGGTAGACGCCGCCGAAGGCCCGCGAGGCGGCGTTCAGGGAGAAGCAGATCTGCTGGTCGAGGCGGAGCCAGTCGGCCGTGGGCGAGGTCGTCATGGTTCCAGAGTAGCTCGTGTCCCACCATTTAGTTGTGTGCAATTGAATTGTGTGCTCTACTTGTGGTCGTCGCGGTGGCCGCCAACGGAGCCGCCGGGACATGACTTCGAGAGGGATGGTTTTCCATGGACGCGCTCTACACCGCTGTCGCCACCGCCACCCACGGCCGCGAGGGCCGCACCGTCAGCAACGACGGCAAGGTCGACCTCGCGCTGGCCATGCCGGTGGAGCTGGGCGGCAACGGCCAGGGCACGAACCCGGAGCAGCTGTTCGCCGCCGGGTACGCCGCCTGCTTCGGCAGCGCCCTCGGTCTCGTCGGCCGCCAGGCCAAGGTCGACGTCTCCGACGCCGCCGTCACCGCCGAGGTCGGCATAGGCAAGCAGGGCGAGGGCTTCGGCCTGAAGGTCACGCTGCGCGTCGAGCTGCCCGACACCCTGGACGAGGCGACCGGCCGCAAGCTCGTCGAGACCGCCCACCAGGTCTGCCCCTACTCCAACGCCACCCGCGGCAACATCGACGTCGACCTCGTCATCGAGTAACCACGCGCCGCACGGACGCTCACCCGATCCGCGCCAGCACCTCCCCCGACGTCCCGCTCCAGGCCACCACCACCGCCTCCTCCGGCACCCGCTTCCACCGCGTCAGCAGCAGCCAGCGCGCGTGGTAGCGCCGGGCGATGGTGGTGCGCTCGGCCCGGGTCGACGTCGGGGAGAGGTAGGCGCGGACATCGGCGACCCTGCGTTCCCTGACCCGCTCGTCCAGGGCGGGGTCGGGCCAGATCGGCGCGGCCAGGTTCGGCCCGTACCCGGGGATCGAGCGAGGGGCGAAGTGCCCGTCGGAGATGATCACTTCACCCTTCCCGACATGCCGCGCCACCCACGCGTACGACGGCCACTGCGACGGCTGCTCCAGGCCGATCGGGTCCAGCGCGCGCGGCACCACCGCCCCGCCCTGCACGGTGAGGAACCCGACACAGGCCCCGGCCACCGCGGTCCCGCCCAGCACCCGGCGCGCCCTGCCCCACGGCCGGGGCGCCGCCAGCTCCACCGCCAGCGCGAACTGCAACGGCACCAGGGTGAGCCCGAGGATCCTGCCGTAGGTGTAGTGGCCGCTGAACCAGCCGTACCCCACGAGCAGACAGTCCAGGGCGAACAGCAGCACCAGAGGATCCCGCCAGGAGCCCCGCCGCCATCGCAGCCACAGCGCGGGCAGCCCGAGCAGCGCCAGCCAGAACTGTCCGAGAAGCTGCTCGTACAGCCGCCGGTGCATCCAGTCCACGCTGCGGTTCCCGGCCAGCGCGAACACATCGAAGTACGGCCACCACGCGGCGACCAGCACCGCCGTGCACGCCGCCAGCCCCCACCGCACGACCACGGCACCGCTCCACCCCCGCTGCCACCCGGTGACGAACGCCACCGCCCCCAGCACCGCGGCCGCCGCCGTGATCGGATGGATCAGCAGGATCAGCCCGTACAGCGCGCCCAGCCCCGCGTACCCGGCGAACCCCGGCAGCCCGCTCGGTCCGACGTACCGGACGAGCCCCTCCCCGCGCGCCCTCGCCCCCGTCCATGCCCAGGCCCAGAAGGTGAGCCCGATGGCGAAGGCGGAGGGATAGCCGAGGTTCCCCGTCATCGACATCAGGCTCAGATAGCCGCTCCACCAGGCCCGCTCGGTGCCCCACAGCAGCGTCATCGCGCCCAGCGCCAGCACCGGCGCCCACGGCCGTGGTGTGAGCACCCGCACGAGGCGGCCGATGCCGGTCAGCAGCACCAGCAGGTTCAGCGGGCCGGCCAGCCGCACCACCTCCCAGCCGCCCAGCCCGGTCAGCCGGGCGAACGCGCCCTGCGCGACCGCGTACGGCGAGTAGTACGGGCTGCCCGCGCCCGGCAGGTCCGCCATCGGATGGCGGGGGTGGAACAGGTCCGCGGCGAGCCGTTCCACGACGGCGGCGTGCTGGCCCGCGTCGCAGCACAGCGGCACGGCCCAGTACGCCAGCAGTATCACCAGGTAGAACAGGAAGCCGAAGGCCTGGTACGGCGTCGGATGCCAGACGCGGCCGCCGCGCAACGCGGTGGCACCCTGCACGGTCCTCCGGACGAGAGTCCCGACGGCCGCCTTTCTGACAGTGGAGGTTGTGTGGGTCTGGGGCATTTGTCGTATGTTCCCGATGATCCCGGTCGGGTCAACGGCATTGCCTCACGTCACCACATCGAGTGAGCTCGTCAGTGGGCGTCCAGCAGCGACCTCGCCGACGCCGGAGCCGGCACGGTCGCGGCGGCCGAGCCCGGCATCGGCTCGCCCAGCATCAGCGTCCGCACCACCCGCTCCGCGGCCAGCCCGTCGTCGAACTCGCAGAACCGCCGCCGGAATCCCTGCCGCGCCCGCAGCGACTCCTCGTCCTGCCACGTCCCGGACGCGAACAGCCACGCCAACTCCCGGTAGGAGCGCGACACATGGCCCGGCGCGTCCGCCGTGATGTCGAAGTAGGCGCCCCGGCTCGCCGCGTACGCCCCCCAGTCGTCGGCGTGGATCACGATCGGCCGGTCCAGGTTGGCGTAGTCGAACATCAGGGC
>JABFVM010000217.1 GCA_013362785.1 Streptomyces sp.
ACGTCCTTCTCGGCCGGGTCGATCGCGCCGAGCTCCTGGAGGAGCTGGACGCCGTCACGGATGTTGCGGTGGTCCGGCGGGTCGATGAACGGGAACTTCTCGATGTCACCGAGGCCGGCCGCGGTCATCTGCAGGATGACGGAGGCGAGGTTCGTCCGCAGGATCTCGGCGTCCGTGAACTCCGGCCGGGCGACGAAGTCGTCCTCGCTGTACAGCCGGATGCAGACACCGTCACTGGTACGTCCACAGCGGCCCTTGCGCTGGTTGGCGCTGGCCTGGGAGATCGGCTCGATGGGCAGCCGCTGGACCTTGGTGCGGTGGCTGTAGCGGCTGATGCGGGCGAAGCCGGGGTCGATGACGTACTTGATGCCGGGGACCGTGAGGGAGGTCTCGGCGACGTTGGTCGCCAGAACGATCCTGCGGCCGGTGTGCGGCTGGAAGACACGGTGTTGCTCGGCGTGCGAGAGGCGGGCGTAGAGGGGGAGGACCTCCGTGAACCGGTAGTTCTTCTTGACCAGTGCGTCCGCCGTGTCGCGGATCTCCCGCTCCCCGGAGAGGAAGACGAGGATGTCGCCCTTGCCCTCACCCTGAAGTTCCTCGACGGCGTCGCAGATCGCGGTGATCTGGTCGCGGTCGGAGTCGTCGGAGTCCTCCTCCAACAGGGGCCGGTAACGCACCTCCACCGGATACGTCCGCCCGCTGACCTCGATGATCGGGGCGTCACCGAAGTGCCGCGAGAACCGCTCGGGATCGATCGTCGCGGATGTGATCACGACCTTGAGGTCGGGCCGCTTCGGCAGCAGCTGCGCGAGATACCCGAGCAGGAAGTCGATGTTGAGGGACCGCTCATGGGCCTCGTCGATGATGATCGTGTCGTAGGCGCGCAGCTCGCGGTCGGTCTGGATCTCGGCGAGCAGGATGCCGTCCGTCATCAGCTTGATGAAGGTGGCGTCCGGGTTCACCTGGTCGGTGAACCGCACCTTCCAGCCGACGGCCTCGCCGAGCGGGGTGTCCAGCTCCTCCGCGACCCGCTCGGCGACCGTGCGCGCGGCGATACGGCGGGGCTGTGTGTGCCCGATCATGCCGCGCACACCACGCCCGAGCTCAAGACAGATCTTCGGGATCTGCGTGGTCTTGCCGGACCCGGTCTCACCGGCGACGATCACGACCTGGTGATCACGGATGGCGTCCGCGATGTCGCTCTTCTTCTGGCTGACCGGCAACTGCTCGGGATACGTGATCGCGGGCAGACGGGTACGCCGGCCGGCGATACGCTCCTCACCCTTGGCGATCTCCGCCTCGATCTCGGCCAGCACGGCGGCCCGTGCCTCCGGCTTGCGGATCTTGCGCGCACCTTCGAGCCGCCGACCGAGCCGGTGCGCGTCGCGCAGGGAGAGCTCGGTCAGACGGGGGGCGAGGGGGCCGAGGGCCGGGGTGGCGGGGGCAGGCTGCGTAGACATACGCGGTCCAGGATCTCATCCCACCGAAATCCCTGGCGAACGCTTTTGCCTCCGGCGACGGCCGACCCCATGGCGCCCGCCCGGATACGCCAGGATTCGCCACCCCCTGTGGCGCGTCCAGCTGCGCGTTCGTATTCGCCACCCCGAATGCGCCACCGACCGCCATGATCATTCGCCACCAGCAAACTCGACAAAGCGGGCGGGACCGGTCTGTGATCACTTGATGGATGGTGAGGCTTGCGGTTACCTCTTCCAGGTGATGGCCGCAGGAACCGTGTTCCGGCCGTGTGCGCTCCCGCGTACGCACAAAGCCTGGCTTCAGGATGCAGCCCAAAGCCAGGCTCGTGCGCGGGGCAGGGTGGGTCCGGCCGAGTATGCGTCGGCCGGGCTCACTCACCCGGCCAGCCGTCCGGCTCACCCTTCAGCGCGTCACAGGAAGTGTTCGACGCACCCCGCAATGGCAGTGATCGCAGTCAGGAACAGTGCCGCCAGCTGCACCCACTCCTGTCGTGGATGCCTGTCGCGACGCCTTCTCCGTTTCGTTGATCGCTCCACCGCGCCCGATCTCCAATCTCTCTGTGTCCCAACTGCGTTGGGGCCTCCCCTGGGCGGGCAGGCGTCTCGGGAGAGACTCGACCGGGCGTCTCGCAACATACCGGCGATGAGGGAGCAGAACGGCCGATCCCCGGGTCGGCACTCATATTCCTGCGCGGCGCCAGGGACTCGTGTATAGGAGGCGAGGCGGGCGAGGTGCGGGGCGTACGGCTTTCGCGGGGTGGATGTGGCTGACATGAAGAACGCCCCCTCCGGAAGATCCCGGAGGGGGCGTATGCCCTGGTAGGGCGGTTGTGGCTGGGGCCGGGGTCGAACCGGCGACCTATCGCTTTTCAGGCGATCGCTCGTACCAACTGAGCTACCCAGCCGTAAAGACTTCTCTCGAAGCCTTTGCGGTCCTGACGGGATTTGAACCCGCGGCCTCCACCTTGACAGGGTGGCGAGCACTCCAAACTGCTCCACAGGACCTTGCGATGCGTACGACAGTGTCGCACACCGTACTGCGTGCCCCCAACGGGATTCGAACCCGTGCTACCGCCTTGAAAGGGCGGCGTCCTAGGCCGCTAGACGATGAGGGCTATCGGCCCGCCTGGGCGCTTCTCAGCGCGTCGGGGACGTGAGAAGCATATGGGATGGCGGGAGGTATCGCCAAAACGGTTTACGGGGTGGGGGAGGGCGAGGTGGGAGAGGGCGAGGTGGGGGGCGGGGTCGAGTCCGCCGGTTGGTTCTCCTCCACGAGGTGGCGGCTCACCTCCGCCGTCGTCAGGCCGAGGCCGCCCAGTTCGATCTCGTCCCAGGCCTGGAGGCGATGGGTGTCGCGGTCGAAGTAGAGGATCGAGGTCTGGATGGGGTCGGGGTGTTTGCCCTCGACCGCGCGCAGGCCGCTGCCGCCGGTGGAGCCCTCGATGCGCAGGCGGGTGCCGTAGGGGAGGAGCTCCGTTTCCGGGTGGTGGATGTGGCCGGCCAGGGCAAGCGGGACCTCGCCGTCCGTCCGGCGGGCCGCCACCGGTTCATGGGCGACGGCCACGTCGACCGGGGCGCCGGCGGCCTTCTGGTCGCGGAGCGAGGTGGCGAGGCGGGCGCCCGCCAGTTCGTTGGCCGCGTCGCCGCCGGGGATCGTCGAGCGGTCGGGGGTGAACTGGGGGTCGCCGATGCCGGCGAAGCGCAGGCCGGCGATGGTCGCCGCCTTGCCGTCGTCCAGGACGTGGACGTTCTTCAGGCCCTCCATGTAGCGCTGGGTGAGCTTGGAGTCGTGGTTGCCTCGGACCCAGACATACGGGGCGCCCAGGTCCTCGATGGGGTCCAGGAAGCCGTTCTCGGCGGCTGTGCCGTGGTCCATGGTGTCGCCGGAGTCGACGATCACGTTGACCTTGTACTGGTCGACGAGCGAGGCGATGATCTTCCAGCTCGCCGGGTTGAGGTGGATGTCGGAGACGTGCAGGACGCGGATCGTCGACGGGTCGGGTGCGTACGCGGGGAGCGTGGAGGTGGCGTCGTAGAGCTTGGTCACGTTGGTGACCAGGCGGGCCAACTCCTTTTGGTAGACGTCGAATTCGGTGACGATGCTGCGGGCGTTGCCGACCAGGGACGGGGCGGAGGAGAGCAGGCCCGAGAACTTCGGTTCCAGGACCGACTCCGGGTTCCAGGTCGCGAAGGCCGTGCCGCCCGAGGCGGCCAGGAGGGTCAGGGCGAGGCCGCCGGCGGCGAGGGCGCGGCGGGGGCGGCGGTAGACGGCGAGGCCGAGGGCGGCGGCGCCGGTGACGACGGCGACGCAGCTGCGTACGGCGAGGTCCTGGGTGCCGTGGGCGACGTCCTGGGCGACCTCGTCCTGGAGACCGGAGAGGCGTTCGGGGTGGTCGACGAGGGCCTGGGCGCGTTCGGGGTCGAGCTGGTCGACGTTGACGTCCAGGCGGACCGGCGCGATGTGGCTGTCCAGGCTGAGGGCGCCGAGCGGGGAGACGTTGATCTTTGTGCCGCCGGTGAGGGAGGGGCGCAGGGTCATCGTGGTGTTCATGGGGCCGACCGGGGCGCGCACGTTGCCGACGATCAGCAGGCCGAGCCAGGCGCCCACGACGACGACCGTGACGAGGCCGAGCGCTCGTGCCCAGGGGTTGGGCTGGGCTGCCAGTTCCGGGATGGGGGGCTGGCGGCGGCGGGTGGTGTAGCGGCGGGTCAGGGCGCGCGGGGCCTTCGGGAGGTGGCCGAGGGCCTTCAGGACTGCGGCGGGGACGCGGGCCATTGGTGCCGTATGCCCAAGGGCGCGGGTGGATATGCGAGGCCGTTCGCGGCTCCTTCCCTGCGGCGTCGTACCCGACAATGGGCCTGTGCTGGAGATGACGCGCGAGGAGTTCGAGGAACTGGTCGCCGAGGCGCTGGACCGGATTCCGCCGGAGTTGACGCGGCTGATGGACAACGTCGCGGTGTTCGTCGAGGACGAACCGCCGGCGGACGATCCCGAGCTGCTCGGGTTGTACGAGGGGACTCCGCTGACCGATCGCGGGGAGTGGTACGCCGGGGTGCTGCCGGACCGGATCACGATCTACCGGGGGCCGACGCTGCGGATGTGCGCGTCGCGGGAGGAGGTCGTCGCGGAGACCGAGGTGACGGTGGTGCATGAGATCGCGCATCACTTCGGGATCGACGACGCGCGGTTGCACGCGCTCGGGTACGGGTGAGCAGGCGGCGCCGGCGGGGTGCGCGTGGCTTTTCCGGGGCGCGTGTCCTCTTGTGCGCGGCGGGAGTTGGGCAGGTTGACTTCTTCGCCCGCCACTGGAGGTGGCCACCGTGCGCCCCTTGTACGTACCCGTTCGTCTGGCCGCCACGGTCATGGCCGTCGCCGCTGCCGCCGGCTGCATGAGCGTGGGCGAGGACGGTGACGGCGGGAGCGCGAAGCCGTCGCACTCCGCCGGGCAGCAGGGTGGTGAGGCGCCCGACGGAGGGTCGGCGGTGTCGGGCGGCGGGTCCGGGTACGGGGCGCACGCCGACGGCGGCAAGCGGGGCGGGAAGAAGGGCAAGGAGAAGGAGAAGGGCGACAAGGGGGACGCGGAGTCGGCGTCTCCTTCGGTCTCGCCGTCCGCGGCGGCGAGTGCCTCCGCTCCGGCCGGGGGCAAGCCGGTGGAGCCGGGGAGGACGGTGAAGCCGGGGCCCACTCGTACGGCTGAACCCACGCCCACCCGGACTCCGGATCCGGAGCCGACGCCGAGCCAGGTTCCGACGTCCGTGGAGCCGACGCCCACGGCCGAGCCGTCGTCCTCGGCGCACGAGGAGACGGGTCCGCAGCTGGCCCAGCGGGAGCCGGCGCCGGCCGCGGGGTCGCCGGCGTAGGGCCGGTGGGGCATGGCGAGTGACGTTGCCTACATGGACGACGCTCGGTTTGCCTTGGGGGGCTGGGGGTGCGTATGGTGGTAGATCGTTTGATCCCATTTGCCCGGCGCCACTGCAGAGCGCGCCGTGTGGCGCGTACTCTCCCTTGCCGTGGCGGACCGCATTGAGGCGGTCGTAATGCGAATCACGGAGTTGACGGGCGCGTGCCGACGAGACTCCGGAAGGTTTCGCTTACGCATGTCCATTTCCAGTCCTGACCACGTCGTCGTGCCCGAGAACGACGAGAACGCGGCCGTCGAGGAGACCCCCGAGGTGACCTTCGCGGACCTCGGTCTCCCCGAGGGCGTCGTCCGCAAGCTCGCGCAGAACGGCGTGACCACCCCCTTCCCGATCCAGGCCGCGACCATCCCGGACGCCCTGGCCGGCAAGGACATCCTGGGCCGTGGCCGCACCGGCTCCGGCAAGACCCTCTCCTTCGGTCTGCCGACCCTGGCGCGTCTCGCCGGCGGCCGCACCGAGAAGCACAAGCCGCGCGCCGTCATCCTCACCCCGACCCGTGAGCTCGCGATGCAGGTCGCGGACGCGCTGCAGCCGTACGGCGACGTCCTCGGCCTGAAGATGAAGGTCGTCTGCGGCGGTACGTCGATGGGCAACCAGATCTACGCCCTGGAGCGCGGCGTCGACATCCTCGTCGCCACCCCGGGCCGACTGCGCGACATCATCAACCGCGGCGCCTGCTCCCTGGAGAACGTCGAGGTCGCCGTCCTCGACGAGGCCGACCAGATGTCCGACCTGGGCTTCCTGCCCGAGGTCACCGAGCTGCTCGACCAGGTCCCGGCCGGCGGTCAGCGCATGCTGTTCTCGGCCACGATGGAGAACGAGATCTCCACGCTGGTCAAGCGCTACCTGGTCGACCCGGTCTCGCACGAGGTCGACGCCGCCCAGGGCGCGGTGACGACCATGTCGCACCACATCCTGATCGTGAAGCCCAAGGACAAGGCGCCGGTCACCGCCGCGATCGCCTCCCGCAAGGGCCGCACCATCATCTTCGTCCGCACCCAGCTGGGCGCCGACCGTATCGCCGAGCAGCTGCGCGACGCCGGTGTGAAGGCCGACGCGCTGCACGGCGGTATGACGCAGGGCGCGCGGACGCGGACGCTGGCCGACTTCAAGGACGGTTACGTCAACGCGCTCGTCGCCACCGACGTCGCCGCCCGCGGCATCCACGTCGACGGCATCGACCTCGTCCTGAACGTGGACCCGGCCGGTGACCACAAGGACTACCTGCACCGCGCCGGCCGTACGGCCCGTGCCGGCCGCACCGGCACGGTCGTCTCCCTGTCGCTCCCGCACCAGCGCCGCCAGATCTTCCGGCTGATGGAGGACGCGGGCGTCGACGCCGGGCGGCACATCATCCAGGGCGGTGCCGCCTTCGACCCGGAGGTCGCCGAGATCACCGGCGCCCGTTCGATGACCGAGGTGCAGGCGGAGTCCGCGGGCAACGCCGCGCAGCAGGCCGAGCGTGAGGTCGCTCAGCTCAACAAGCAGCTGGAGCGGGCGCAGCGGCGTGCCGTCGAGCTGCGTGAGGAGGCCGACCGTCTCGTGGCCCGCGTGGCGCGCGAGCGCGGCGAGGACCCCGAGGCCGCGGTGGCCGAGGCCCAGGCCGCGGCGGTCGAGGCCGTCGAGGTGGCCGTGCCCGAGCAGCCGGTGGCGCAGTACGCCGACCAGGCCGACAAGGCGGAGGCTCCGGCGTACGAGCGTCGTGAGCGTCGGGACAACGACCGTGGGTTCGAGCGTCGCGACAACGACCGTGGCGGCTTCCGCCGTGACGACCGTCGGGATGACCGTGGTGGGCGTTCCTTCGAGCGTCGGGACGGCGGCGAGCGCGGTGGGTTCAACCGTGACCGTGGCGACCGTGGGTTCGAGCGCCGGGACAACGACCGTGGCGGCTTCCGTCGCGATGACCGTCGGGATGACCGTGGTGGGCGTTCCTTCGAGCGTCGGGACGGCGGCGAGCGCGGTGGGTTCAACCGTGACCGTGGCGACCGTGGGTTCGAGCGTCGCGACAACGACCGTGGCGGCTTCCGTCGCGATGACCGTCGGGATGACCGCGGTGGGCGTTCCTTCGACCGTGACCGTGGCGGTCGTTCCTTCGAGCGCCGGGACAACGACCGTGGCGGCTTCCGCCGTGACGACCGTCCGGCCGGGCGTTCCTTCGAGCGTCGTGACGAGCGCGGCGGTCACCGTGGCAGCGACCGTCCCTTCAACCGCGACCGCCGTGACGACCGCCCGGGCTTCCGCTCCGGCGGCCACGAGCGCCCGTACGGCCGTCGTGACGACCACCGTGGTGGCACCTCCGGCTCCTCCTTCGGGCGCCGCGATGACAAGCCGCGCTGGAAGCGCAACGGCTGACAGCTGACAGCTGAGCAGTACATCGACAGAGCGCCGTGGTCCGGTTCGGGCCACGGCGCTCTGCTGTGTGAGGGGCGCGAGTGGGCAGTAAGATCAGCCCACTTTTGAGGGGGATGCCGGAGCAGGGGGCGTCTGACGCAGCGCACGCTCTCCCTCGTGCTTCTGGGGAGGGTTCGCCTTGGCTCGTCATGCCTTCGTACGTCTTTCGCGCGCGAGACGCGCGGCCGTCGCCGTCGCGGCTTCCGCGGCGCTCGCCACCGGGTTGAGCCCGCTGCTGCCGGCCG
Source organism: Streptomyces sp. (assembly GCA_013362785.1). GTDB lineage: Bacteria > Actinomycetota > Actinomycetes > Streptomycetales > Streptomycetaceae > Streptomyces. The sequence goes on from JABFVM010000217.1 coordinate 8,036, forward strand.
CGTCGGCCGTGGAGGGTGCACAGGAGACGGTGGTGCCGCCGACGTTGCGGAGTACCTACCCGTGGGCGTCGCTCCACTACGCGGGCACGGGCACCGGTCACGACGGAGCGGGCAGCCAGGGCGTCTTCCATCGCCTGGAGGGCAGCAGCGCCGAGCTGCTCTGGACGCGCTACTCGGACGGCGCCTCCCGGGCCGTACCGACGAAGGAGGGGGCGACCTTCACCTATGCGACCGGCACCGACGTCCTGCCGTATCGCTATGCCGACGGCCGGGTCGAGCTGTGGAACGCCTCGGACGACACGACCCGGACGGTCCAGGTCCCCGCGGGGCAGAACCTGATCACCGCGTACGACGGTGTGGTCGTCACGTCCAGCAGCGCCACCGCGGCGGACGGCACGACCGTCAAGACGGTGCACCTGCTGAGCCCGGAGGCCGACGGCACCACCCGCGACGCGGCGGTCGACGACCTGCCCGCGGGCCTGCGCGTCGGCGCTCCCCGGGGCGCCGACGGCACCAGCCTGTTCCTGTACGGCCAGTACGAGGGCAAGACCGTCGTGGTCGCCGTCGACCGGCAGACCGGACGCGTGACCGGGTGGACCCGGCCGCTGGCCCAGGCGTACCCCGGCATCGTGGTCACGGCGGACCATGTCGTGCTGTACTACGCCGCTGACGCCAAGGTGCTCGTCCTGCCCCGGGCGGACCTGTCCGCGGCGCCGACCGAGGTCACGCTGCAGAGCGCGGGTGCGAACCCCGCCCTCGGCCTGGCGGTGATCGGTGAGTGGCTGGTCTCCCGCTCCAGCAGCAGCGGGGTGGTGAAGGCCCAGCCGATCGCGGGCGGCGCCGCGGTGACCCTGCTGACCGCGTCCGACACCCGTGGCCTCTCGGTCTCCCATGACGGCACCGCAGCCGTGGTGGGCCGTACGTCCACCGCTGTCGACGACTGGGGCATCCAGCACATCAGCCCGGGCGCGGACGGCGGGGCCCCGGTCGTCACCCAGGTCAAGGCGCTGCCGAAGCCGCCGGTCAAGGTCCAGGGCCTCGCCCTCGAACAGGGGCGGCTCCTCGTCGCCGACGACAGCCGGTACGGCAACCGCGACAGCTACCTGCGGACCGTCGCCGCGACCGGCACGCCCGAGTTCGGCGCGCGTTCCTCGTACGACGGAACCGAACTGTTGCTCCAGGACTGCCCGCCGACGGAGGGCGGCTGCCGGCTCTACGGCACGGCCGACAATCGTGCCGTCTGGCTTGCGAAGGACACCGCGAACTACGACCGGCTCCGCGTCAACGGCCCCGCCCAGTACAGCTTCTGGGAGCGTGGGGTTCCCGCGGGCGGGCGGATCACCGACGTCTCCGGCCAGTACCTGATCCACACGACCGCGACCCAGCAGACCGTCCTCAAGATCGGCAACGACGGTGCGGCGGCGATGACCCGCACTCCCGGCGCCGCCGCCCTCTCCGGCGACACCCTGTGGACCGCGGGCACCACCCCGGGCAGCGTCACCGCTTACGACCTGACCGCCAAGAAGACCACCGAGACCCTCGCCACCGACGCCGGTTGCATCCCCACCGAACTCCAGGCGCTCGGCAGGTACCTGTACTGGACCTGCGCAGACGGCGAGGCCGGTGTCTACGACCGTACGGCCAAGGCGTCCGTGCCCGTGCCGGCGGGAGAGGCCAAGCTCGGTGACGGGTACGTCGTCACGCACGACAAGCAGGCCGGGAAGCTGACGCTGACGACCGTCGCGGGCGGCACGCCCACGAGCCGCGTCATCGGCGATCTCCCCGACACCGGGGTCTCGCAGCGCGACGTGCGCTGGACCGTGGACGAGTCGGGCGCGAACGCGGCGTACGCCGACGACCAGGAGCGCGTGCACCTCGTACCGTCCGGCGTCGCGCAGCAGCCGCTGCGGCTGCTGGGGCCGGCGCGGAGCGCGCCGTACGTCGAGGCGCACGAGATCGACACGACGCCCGACACCCTGACCACCGTGCTGCTGTCGAAGCCGTCCGCGGGCTGGGATCTGACGGTACGGAACCGGGCCACCGGCAAGGTCTACGGCGACGGCCGGGACGGCGCCTCTGCGCGCGGTGAGCTGAGCGTCGGCTGGAACGGTGACGACCCGACAACGTCGGCCGGCGGGGACGTGTTCCTGCCGAACGGGACCTACGACTGGACGCTCACCGTCACGCCGGCCGACGGCGTCGGCGACCCGCTGGCGGTGCGCGGCTCCGTGAAGCTGCTGCACGGCGACCCCGTGCGCCATGACCACGTGGGCCCGGACGGACTCCCCGACGGCACCGGTGACCTGCTCACCCTCAACTCCTCGGGCACGCTGACCTTCCAGCAGGGAACGGGCAAGGGCACCTTCTCCGGGAAGGTCTCGGGGAGCGGCTGGTCGACGAAGGCGGTCGCGGTGCCCTTCGGGGACCTGAACGGCGACCGGTGCAACGACGTGCTGGTGCGGATGAGCGACGGCTCGTTGCGCGGCTACAAGGTCAAGTGCGGTCTGGCGCCCGCGACTTCGATGGCGTACACGAAGCTGGGTACCGGCTGGAACGCCTACAACGTGCTCACCTCGCCCGGTGACCTGACCGGCGACAAGCGAGCCGATCTGCTGGCGCGGAAGGCGTCGACCGGGGACATCTACCTCTTCGCGGCGAAGAGCGACGGGACGTTGGCCGCGGGCAAGAAGATCCGCTCGGCGTGGACCGGCTACACGAAGATCCTGGGTGCCGGGGACCTGAACGGCGACGGTCACGGGGATGTTCTCGCCCGTGACAAGGCGGGGACGCTGTGGCGCTACAACGGCCTGGGCAACGGGCTGTTGAAGGATCGCGTGAAGGTCTTCGCGGGCTGGGGCTCGGGCTACAACGTCATCGTCGGCCCCGGGGACATCACCGGGGACGGGAAGGCCGACCTCGTCTCGCGGGACGGCAGCGGCAATGTCTGGCGCAACAACGGTGACGGCAAGGGGTCGTTCGGGGCGCGGGTGAAGATCGCGAGCGGGTGGCAGGGCTACAAGGGCATCTTTTAGCCAAGCTGTGACGCATGTCACGTCCCTGGTGGGGGAATCGCTGGGGACATGACAGATGACGCCATAGCGAGTGGGCTGTCGGACGGAAACCCGCCTTCGGACGAGGAGCGGCTGGCCCAGCTCGGCTACACGCAGGTTCTCGCCCGCCGTATGTCGGCATTCTCCAACTACGCGGTCTCCTTCACGATCATCTCGGTCCTGTCGGGCTGCCTGACCCTCTATCTGTTCGGCATGAACACGGGCGGCCCAGCGGTGATCACCTGGGGCTGGGTGGCCGTAGGTCTGATGACCCTGTTCGTGGGGCTGTCGATGGCCGAGATCTGCTCGGCGTACCCGACGTCGGCCGGCCTGTACTTCTGGGCACACCGGCTCGCGCCGCCGCGTACGGCCGCCGCGTGGGCGTGGTTCACGGGCTGGTTCAACGTGCTGGGCCAGGTGGCGGTGACGGCGGGCATCGACTTCGGGGCCGCGTCGTTCCTGGGCGCGTATCTGAACCTGCAGTTCGGCTTCGAGGTGACGCCGGGCCGGACGATCCTGCTCTTCGCGGGCATCCTGCTGCTCCACGGCCTGCTCAACACCTTCGGCGTCCGGATCGTGGCCCTGCTCAACAGCATCAGCGTGTGGTGGCACGTGCTGGGCGTCGCGGTGATCGTCGGCGCGCTGGCCTTCGTACCGGACCGGCACCAGTCCGCGTCCTTCGTGTTCGGCGAGTTCGTGAACAACACGGGCTGGGGCAGCGGGTTCTACGTCGTCCTGCTCGGTCTGCTGATGGCCCAGTACACCTTCACCGGCTACGACGCCTCGGCGCACATGACGGAGGAGACGCACGACGCGTCGACGGCGGGCCCGAAGGGCATCGTGCGGTCGATCTGGACGTCGTGGATCGCGGGTTTCGTGCTGTTGCTGGGCTTCACCTTCGCGATCCAGTCGTACGAGGGCGCGCTGACGTCCCCGACGGGCGCGCCGCCGGCCCAGATCCTGCTCGACGCGCTGGGCGCGACGGCGGGCAAGCTGCTGTTGCTGGTCGTCATCGGGGCGCAGCTGTTCTGCGGGATGGCGTCGGTGACGGCCAACAGCCGCATGATCTACGCCTTTTCGCGCGACGGCGCCCTGCCCTTCTCCCACATCTGGCACACGGTCAGCCCGCGCACCCGCACACCGGTCGCGGCGGTGTGGCTGGCGGCGGGCGGGGCGCTGCTGCTCGGCCTGCCGTACCTGATCAACGTCACGGCGTACGCGGCGGTGACCTCGATCGCCGTGATCGGCCTCTACATCGCCTACGTCATCCCGACGCTGCTGCGGCTGCGCAAGGGCGACGCGTTCCAGCGGGGGCCGTGGCATCTGGGGCGCTGGTCGGGGCCGGTGGGGGTGGTGGCCGTGGTGTGGGTCGGCGTGATCACGGTCCTGTTCATGCTGCCTCAGGTCTCGCCGGTGACCTCGGAGACGTTCAACTACGCGCCGGTCGCGGTCCTGGTCGTCCTGGGATTCGCGGCGGCCTGGTGGGCGGCTTCGGCTCGGCACTGGTTCCTCAACCCGGAGCATGAGCGCACGATCGCTCGTCAGGCGGGCGGGACGGGCGGCGGGACGGGCAGGACAGGCA
>JABFVM010000237.1 GCA_013362785.1 Streptomyces sp.
CTCGTCCTCGGAGTCGAAGGGCTGGACGGTGAGGACCGGGCCGAAGATCTCCTCCTGGATCACCCGGGAGTCGTTCGGCAGGTCGGCGATCACGGTGGGCTGGTAGTAGTAGCCGCGGTCGAGGTCGAGCCGCTCACCGCCGCAGACGATCCGGCCGCCCTCCTTGCGGGCCAGGTCGACGTACTCCTCGACCTTGCGCAGGTGCCGCTCCCCCGCCATCGGGCCGACGACGGTCTCGGGCCTGCGCGGGTCGCCGAGCGGCACACCGGGCACGGCGTCGGCGAGGATGCCGAGCAGCGTGCCGTACACCGGGCGGGCGACCAGCAGCCGGGGGGCGCCCATGCAGAACTGCCCGGTGTTGAAGACGAAGCCCTTGATGATCGCGCCGACGGCCTTCTCCAGGTCGGCGTCCTCGAAGACGAGATGGGCCGCGTTGCCGCCGAGCTCCATGGTGACGGGCTTGAGGGACTCACCGGCGATGCCCGCGACCTTCCGGCCGACCGCGGTCGAGCCGGTGAAGGCGACCTTGTCCACCCCGGAGTGCCGCAGCAGCGCCTCACCGGCCGCGGGTCCGCCGGTGACGACGTTGACCACACCGTCGGGCACACCGGCCTTCTTGAGGAGCCCGGCCATGAACAGCGCGCTGAGCGGCGTCTCCTCGGCCGGCTTGTGCACCACCGTGTTCCCGGCCGCGAGCGCGGGGGCGATCTTCGAACCGGCCAGGATCAGCGGGAAGTTGTACGGCGTGATGGCCGCGACCACGCCGATCGGCCGGCGCCGGACGTAGGCGAGGGCGTTCATGGGGGTGTCGCGGACGGAGCCGTCCAGGGAGTGGGCGAGGGCCGCGAAGTGCTCGTAGTCGTTGGCCGCGTTGGTGACGTCGACGGCGTGGGCCAGCGTGATCGGCTTGCCGACGTCGCGGCTCTCCAGCTCGGCGATCGTGTCGGCGTTCTCCCTGATCAGCTCGGCGACCCGGTGCAGCACCCGGCCGCGCTCGCGACCGCTCAGCCCGGACCAGGCGCCGTCGTCGAAGACGTCCCGCGCGGCGCGCACGGCCGCGTCCACGTCGGCGGCACCGCCGTCCGCGACGGTGGTGAGGACCGCACCCCGGGACGGGTCGACCACCTCGGCGCGCGCTCCGTCGGCGGCCTCGCGCCACTGGCCCCCGATGAACAACCGACCGGGTTCGATCTCGAAGGTGGTCATCACCACTCCTCAGCCTCATCGCCAAGATTTCAACAAACAGGATTCCTGTTGGTCCGCAGTCTCTTTACAGACAGGTTTCCTGTCAATGCTCTAGGCTGAAGTCATGCTCGACACCCAGGCAACCAAGGCACCGCCCTCGCTTCTGTACATGGTGAAGCAGGTGGAGCTCGTCGTGCGCTCCCACCTGGACGAGCTGGTCAAGCCGTCCGGGATCACCGCGCTGCAGTACACGGCGCTCACCGTGCTGCAGCGCCACGACGGACTGTCGGCCGCGCAGCTGGCGCGCGACTCCTTCGTGACGGCGCAGTCGATCGCCGATCTCGTCCGCAGCCTGGAGACCCGCGGGCTGGTCCGCCGGGAGCGCAATCCGCGCAACCGACGGGAGCTGCTGATCCTGCTCACCGACACGGGCCGCGAGCTGCTCGACCGGCACGAGGGGGCGGTGAGGGAACTGGAGGAGCGGATGGTGCGGGACCTCACGGCCCATCAGACCGAGCAGTTCCGCCAAGCACTCTCCAGAGCCTGGCACGCACTGTCGTAGCCACGTCCCGCTCGTCGCGCGAATCATCTGTCGCAATTCGAAGACATATGTCAATCGAACATGCTCAGATTCGCTCGATCGAGGGTAACTTGCAGTGCGGGGACTGGATTTGGGCAGCCCGTCGCAAGTGAACAGGTTGGAGGCGATGTCGTCGTGCAGCAGGATCCTGCGCCGTTGAGCCGGCATCTGCGCGTCCACCGGCACCGGAACCACCTGGTGCTGGAGTTCCTCGGCGAGATCGACATCGCCGCGGCGGTGGAGATAGCCCCGTATCTGGACCGGGTGACGACGCACCCCGACGCGCGGATCGTGATCGACCTCAGGAGCGTCGAGTTCTTCGACTGTTCCGGGCTGCGGCTGCTGTACCGGGCGCGCAGCCGGGTGCTCGACCACGGCGGGCAACTGCACCTGGTGTGCACCCACCCGCTCACCCTGCGCGTCCTGAAGATCACCGGCCTGGCCCGGCTGCTGCCTCCGCATCCGACGCCGGACGCGGCCCTGGGTCAGCCCGAGGCCACGTCCGGCACGTTATGACACCGTCAACCAACGCGTGACGGCGGCTACTTGAGGATCTTGGTGACCTGACCGGCCCCCACCGTCCGGCCGCCCTCGCGGATGGCGAACTTCAGGCCTTCTTCCATCGCGATGGGCTGGATCAGCTGGACGTGCATGCTCGTGTTGTCGCCCGGCATGACCATCTCGGTGCCCTTCGGCAGGGTGACCACGCCCGTCACGTCCGTCGTACGGAAGTAGAACTGGGGACGGTAGTTCTGGAAGAACGGTGTGTGCCGGCCGCCCTCGTCCTTGGACAGGATGTACGCCTGCGCCTCGAACTCCGTGTGCGGGGTGACCGATCCGGGCCTGATGACGACCTGGCCGCGCTCGACGTCCTCGCGCTTCACGCCCCGCAGCAGCAGACCGACGTTCTCACCGGCCCGGCCCTCGTCGAGGAGCTTGCGGAACATCTCGACGCCGGTGACGGTGGTCCTGGTCTTCTCGTCGTGGATGCCGATGATCTCGACCTCGCTGTTCACCAGCAGCCGGCCGCGCTCGATCCGGCCGGTGACGACCGTGCCGCGCCCGGTGATCGTGAACACGTCCTCGATGGGCATCAGGAACGGCTTGTCGACATCGCGCTCCGGCTCCGGCACGGCCGTGTCGACGGCGTCCAGCAGATCGAGCACCGCCTGGCTCCACCGCGGGTCCCCTTCGAGGGCCCTGAGCGCGGAGACCTTGACGACGGGGACGTCGTCGCCCGGGAACTCGTACTCCGTCAGCAGCTCGCGCACCTCCAGCTCGACGAGCTCCAGGATCTCCTCGTCGTCCACCATGTCGGTCTTGTTGAGCGCGACGACGATGTACGGCACGCCCACCTGCCGGGCGAGCAGCACATGTTCCTTGGTCTGCGGCATCGGACCGTCGGTGGCGGCGACGACCAGGATCGCGCCGTCCATCTGGGCCGCGCCGGTGATCATGTTCTTGATGTAGTCGGCGTGCCCCGGGCAGTCCACGTGGGCGTAGTGCCGGCGCTCCGTCTGGTACTCGACATGGGCGATCGAGATCGTGATGCCGCGCTGCCGCTCCTCGGGCGCCTTGTCGATCTGGTCGAACGGAGTGAACGGGTTCAGGTCGGGATACCTGTCGTGCAGCACCTTCGTGATGGCCGCGGTGAGCGTGGTCTTCCCGTGGTCGATGTGCCCGATGGTCCCGATGTTCACGTGCGGCTTGGTCCGTTCGAACTTCGCCTTGGCCATGGCGAGCCTCCTGAGCATCCGATGATGCCTGGCTGAGCATCCGGGTGATGCCGAGCTTCGCTCCGCTACGTCCTGTCTATTCGGTTCCCGGCGCGTCGAACAGGGCGCTGACGGACTCCCCGTTGTGAATGCGGCGCACCGCCTCGGAGAGCGCCGGGGCGATGGACAGTACCCGGAGCTTCTCGGTGCGCTCCTCCGCCGGAATCGGCACGGTGTTGGTGCACACGATCTCCAGTACGTCCGGCTGCTCACCGATCCGCTTCAGCGCGCCGGACGCGAACAGGCCGTGCGTACAGGCGACCCGGATCGACCGGGGCCCCAACTCCCGCAGCCGGTCGAGCAGTTCGAGCACGGTGCTGCCCTTGGCGATCTCGTCGTCCAGGACTATGACGTCGCGGCCGCGCACCTCGCCGATGACGGAGCTGATGCTGACCCGGTCGTCCGCGAACCGCTGCTTGGCGCCGGCGGCCACCTGGGCGCCGATCAGCCGCGCGAAGGCGGCGGCCTCCTTGGCGTTGCCGAGGTCCGGGGACACCACGGTCGTACGGGTCAGGTCGTACTGCCGGAAGTGCGCGGCGAGTTCACGCAGCGCGTGCAGATGGTCGACCGGCACCGTGAAGAAGCCGTGCACCTGGGGCGCGTGCAGCGTCATGGCGAGCACGCGGCTCGCCCCGGCCGCCACCATCAGATCGGCGACGAGCCGCCCGCCCAGCGAGATACGGGGCGCGTCCTTCTTGTCGGAGCGGGCGTAGGAGTAGTGCGGCATGACGACGGTGATCCGCCGCGCCGACGCCCCGCGCGCGGCGTCGCACATCAGCAGCAGCTCGACGAGGTGTTCCTGCACCGGCCGGACCAGCGGCTGGATCAGAAAGACGTCCCGCTCCCGGCAGTTGGCCTGAAGCTGCACTTCGAGACAGTCATTGGCGAACCGGCTGACCCGGGTGGGGCTCAGCGGCACCCCCAGATGAGCGCAGACCTCCGCCGCCAGTTCGGGGTGGGCACTACCGCTGAACACGGCGATCTCTCGCACGATCCGCTCCTCGCATGATCACTCCGGGTGGCGGATTCATGCTACTGACCAGCGCAGAAACGTTGCAGCTCAGTCGGGAGCGGAGAGATGTGGCGATCGCCTCACCACGACACGGGCAACCTGCGTGGACTCCGGGTCATCTGTCCCTCCCGCCACTCGATCGTCTCGGGAGTGAACTCGGCGCGCAGCCGGGGGAAGCGGGCGGCGAGGCGGTGCAGGGCGAGTTCGAGTTCCAGGCGGGCGAGCCAGGCGCCCAGGCAGTGGTGGGGGCCGGCGCCGAAGGCGATGGTGGGCGACGACAGCGGGGCGAACAGGTCGGGTTCGCCGGGCGGGAAGACGTCCGGGTCGCGGCCGGCGGCGTTGGTCTGGACGGCGACGACACTGCCCGCCGGGATCGGGACGCCGCCGATCTCGGTGTCCTCGACGGCGCGGCGGATCAGGCCGGGCAGGACCCGGCCCTCGCTGAGCGGGATCGTGCGCAGCAGTTGCTCGGCCGCGCTGGCGGCGGCGTCGCCGTCCTCGGCGAGCCCCTTCCAGGCGGCCTGTCCGTCGGTGAGGAGGTAGACGACGGCGTTGCCGAGGGCCGTCATCGTCGTCTCGTGTCCGGCGACGACCAGTCCGCAGACCAGGCTGACCAGCCGGCGCTCGTCGATCCCCAGCTCGTCCCCCGCCGTGACCAGCCCGCTCACCAGGTCGTCGCCGGGGGCGGTCCGCCGCTGGGCCACGAGTGCGCCGGCGAACTCGCCGAACTCCCGCATGGCCAGGGCGACTTCCTCCGCGCTGTGGGCGCCGCCGGACAGGGCGTGGTCGGCCCAGTGCCGGATGCGGTCGCGGTCCACGTGCTCCAGGTCCATCAGCCGGCAGATCACCGAGACGGGCAGCGGGCGGGTGAATCCCTCGATGATGTCGGCGGGGCGGTGCTGTGCGGTGAAGTCGTCGATCAGCGTCTCGATCACGGAGGCGACCCAGGGGCGCCAGCGGGCGATCGCCCGGGGTGTGAACGCCCGCTGCACCGTGCCGCGCAGCAGTTGGTGGGCGGTGCCGTCCTGGTTGAGGAGCCCGTCCGGGGAGTCGAGCAGATTCGGTACGACGAGCAGCGGCGGGGCGTCCGCCGCATGCAGCGAACTCCGGTTGAACTTCGGGCTCATCAGCACCTGACGCACCTCGGCGTACCGGGTCACGAGCCACACCGGGGTGCCGGTGGCGAGGGTGACGGGCCGGGGCGGGCCGGGCTCGGGAAGGCTGATGCGATGCATGGGAGGCAGGGGCCGGGACGTGCTGTCTGCGCTCATCCGGGTCTCCAGACGCGCCGGTACGGACGGTTCCCCACGCTAGTGCGCCACTCGTGCTCCGGTCAGGGGCGGCAATCGGCCAACGGACAGGTCCGGCACGGGATTTGGGGGTACTTCGTTGAACAGGAAAGGAGGAACGTCGCCATGACGACTCCCCTCAAGCGCATCGACAGGCGCATGCCCGGCTGGGCGAAGGCGGTGAGTGCCGTGGTGCTGGTGCTCGTCGTCTTCTTCGCCGGGATCCGGCTGAGCGTGATCCCCGGTCTCAAGGATCTGTTCGGTACCGAGACCAACGACCGCTCGGGTCCCGCACTGCTGCAGTCCATCCAGGACATGAGCCGCTACGACGCCGCCTCCGGCAACTTCCAGATCGTCGTGGATCTGGAGAAGGACGCCAAGTTCCTGCCCGACGCGATCCGCGGCACCCGCACCCTGTACGTCGGCGCGGGCACCGTGGACGCCTATGTCGACCTCGGAAAGGTCGGCGAGGACGACGTCACGGTCAACGGCGACCGTACGTCCGCGACCCTGCGGCTGCCGCACGCCGCCCTCGGCAAACCGTCCCTGGACCCCGACCGCTCCTACGCCGTCTCCAAGCAGCGCGGTCTCCTCGACCGCCTCGGCGACCTGTTCTCGGACAATCCGAACAGCGAACAGGCCGTGCAGAAACTGGCGGTGCGGCACATCGGTGACGCCGCCAGGCAGAGCGAGCTGACCGCACGCGCCGAGACCAACACCACCCACATGCTCGAAGGTCTGCTCCACTCCCTCGGCTTCAAGGAGGTGAAGGTGACCTACGGGACCTGATGCCTCAGGACAGCAGCCCGGGCAGGGCCAGTGCCCCGAGCACGGTCGCGCCCACCAGCACCCAGGCCACGTAGTCCCCGACGTGCCCGGACTGCAGGCGTCTGAGCGGCAGTGCCCGGTCCGGGGCGGCGAACAGCCCCGGCCGGGTGACCGCGAGGGCGGCGAGCCCCAGGGCCAGCGCCGTCGAGGCGAGGTCCAGCAGCACACCGGCCGGGCTCCAGTGCGGTGCGGGCACCACGGCACCGCCGGACCCGGCCTCGTTGACGGCGTGCGAGACCACCGCGCCGAAGCCGGGGGCCACGCCGACGGCCAGCGCCCCGGCGAGCAGCAGGGCGGGGACGGCGGTCATGGTGTCGGGGATCCGGCTGAGCCGGTGCCGGGTCTCGGGCCGCTCCCCGGAGCCGGTCGTCTCGTACTCGGTGTCGTCCCCGGGCGCCGGGCCCAGTCCGAGGAACACCCGCGCCGCGACCCGCAGTACGGCCCCGGCGGTGACGGCGCTCGCGACGACGTACAGCGCGACGAGCGGACCGCCCACGGCCTTCTCGGTGACCGCCTTGCCGAAGCCCGTGCCGAAGGGCGGCAGTCCGGCGAGGGCGAGTCCGCCCACCGCGTACAGCACGGCGACGCCGCGCAGTTCCCGGGCCCGGCCGTGCAGGGCGTGCTCGTCGACGCTGCCGTACCGGTCGAGGAGGATGCCCGTGCAGGCGAACAGCGCGGCCTTCACACCGGCGTGGCCGAGGACGTACAGCGCGACCCCGTCGTCGGCCTCGGGGGTCAGCACGCCGATGCCGATCAGGAACAGCCCGGTGTGCGTGACCGTCGAGTAGGCCAGCAGTCGCTTGATGTGCCGCTGGTACCAGCACATGACGGCGCCGATCGCCGCCGTCACCGCGCCGAGCACGAGCAGCACCCGCTCCAGGTCGGCCGCCGGGATGCCGCCGGGTCCGGCGAAGACGGTGCCGTACACCCGCCAGACGCCGTACACGCCGAGTTCGACCATGACGCCCGACAGCAGCATGCACACCGGGGTGGGGGCGACGGCGTGGGCGTCCGGGAGCCAGAAGTGGAAGGGGACGGCGGCCGCCTTGACGAGCAGGCCGGTCAGGACGAGGACGAAGGCGGCGAGGACCAGGGCGTCCGGTGGCCCGTGCGCGTCGAGGCCGCGGCCGATCTGGGCCATGGCCAGCTCGCCGGTGCGGGCGTAGAGCAGCCCGATGCCCATCAGCATGGCGTACGCGCCGAGGGAGGTGACGACCCCGAAGGTCAGCGCGCCCTGGACGGCCTTGGCCTCCTCGACCCGGGTGCCGGTCAGCGCGTAGGCGACGACGCTCATCAGCTCGAACCACACGAACACGTTGAACAGGTCGCCCGCGATCGAGAATCCGCACATGCCGGCCTGGAAGAGCAGCATCAGCGCCGGGAACGAGCCCGCGTGCCGGCGCGGGGGTTCCTCGAAGTAGTGCCAGGAGTACGCCAGCGCCGCGAGGGTCAGCACGGAGGCGAGGGCCGCCATGCCCAGCCCCGGGCCGTCCCCGACCAGGACGATGCCGACGCTGCGGCCCTGGACGGGGGTCCAGCCGCCGACCCATTCGGTCATCGGCGGCGAGGAGTTCAGCAGCAGCACGATCGCCAGCGCGGCGGTTCCCGCGGACACGGCACATCCCATGGACTCGGCGAGGACACGCGGCACCCGGCGTCCGCCGGCGACCAGCAGGGCGGCGCCGAGGAGCGGGACGGCGACGAGCAGCGGAAGCAGGTCGTTCATCAGCCGCGCAGCTCGGAGAGTTCGTCGGGGTCGACGGTGCCGTGCCGCTTGGCGACCTGGATGACGAGCGCCAGCAGGAGGGCGGTGACGGTCGCGCCGACGACCACGTCGGTCAGGGTGAGGGCCTGGACGACCGGGTCGACGACGGGGCGCGATCCGGGCTCGATGTCGGAGAAGACGGGTGCGGTGGCGTCGTCGCGGTAGCCGACGGCCAGCAGCAGGACATAGGTGGCGGACTGGCAGACGGACAGACAGCCGACGGCGTGGATCAGATTGCGGCTGGTGGCGAGGCCGTAGCAGCCGACGAGGAAGATCCATACGGCGACGAGGTACGGCAGGACGTCCATCACGGCGCTCTCACTTCCCGCTCTCCTCCTCGATCTCGACGGCCTGGTCCAGGAAACGGGCGAGCAGTACGACGACCGCGCAGGCGACCTCCATGCCGATGGCCGCGTTCAGCAGCGGCACGGTGCCGCCGGAGGACAGCGTGTTGAACGTGCCGTACGGCAGCAGGGTGTTGGCCAGGAAGGCCGTACCGCCGATGAGGCCGGCGAGGCCGGTGACCAGGTAGGCGGAGGTGGAGAGGGCGTCGCCGACCTCGTACAGGCCGACCGGGCGGATGCGTTCCAGGGCGTGGTAGTCGGCGCCCAGGTAGAGCAGGTGCAGGGCGGTCGCGGCGACGACGCCGCCCTGGAAGCCGCTGCCGGGGCTGAGCTGGCCGTGCGCGACGAGGTAGAGGCCGATGACGAGGGCGACCGGCAGGACGAGGAGCGCGTAACGGCGTACGGGCGGGGCGACTTCGGCCGGCTCGGGGCGGGCGCGGTGTTCGTCGCGGGTCTGACGGAGCAGGACGACGACGCCGACGACGGCCGCGAACAGGATGCTCATCTCGCCGAGGGTGTCGAAGGCGCGTTGGTCGAAGTTGACGGAGGAGATGGTGTTGGCGGTGCGCCGGGCGAGGGACTCGTGCACGGCGCGGTCGCCGTACGGGTGGCTGTCGCCGCCGAAGTCGGGCAGGCGCAGGCAGGCGGCGACGAGGAGGGCGGCGAGACCGGCGCCGCCGACGGCGACGAGCCACAGGCGGGTGCGTGGGTTCATCGGTCACGCCCCTTGCGCCGCCTGACCTTGCGGACCGACAGCAGGAGCAGCAGCGGGGTGAGGGCGCCGCCGACCGCCAGCTGCGACAGGGCGACGTCGGGCGCCTGCACGGCGGTGAACAGCACGGCGAGTACGACGCCGAGGACGGCCAGCACCAGGGCCTGGCGGGCGGGGTCGCGGACCAGTACCGCCACGGTCGCGGAGCCGGCGACCAGCAGCAGCGCCACGACGATCACCGCGTCAGCCACCGCGCACCCCCGCGAAACCGCCGGACAGCGCATGGGAGGCGACGACGTTCCCGGCGATCAGCAGCGCGCCCGTGACGAGGAGCTTCACCATCGCTCGGCTCGGCCCGACCGTCGCGCACAGCACCAGCACCACCACCGCGCCGAGCCCCGCGGCAGCCCAGGTCAGACCCCAGGCGCGCGGCGGGTCGGCGGCCAGTTCGTCGGCGAGCAGCCGGGCGAAGACGAGGGTGCCGACGGGGCCCAGCAGGGCGAGGACCAGGGCGAGATCGACGTACGCGGGACGGTCGTAGCCCTGCGCGAGCAGGAGCAGTGCGGGGCAGGCGAGGGCGGTGCAGAGGTTCTGCGCCACGGCCCGGCGCCGCAGCGGTCCGGTGGCGACGCCCCAGAGGGCGGCGCCCACTCCCCCGCCGAGCACGAGGGCCGCCGCGAGGAGCCAGCCGTTCACCGCCCGGTCACCGCCCGGCGTGCGCCGAGGGCGGCGAGCGCGGCCACGCCGGCGACGCCCGCGCCGACGATCAGCTCCAGGGCGTCGACCGTGCTGATGAGGACCAGCCACAGCAGGGCGAGCGCGGCCCACCAGGCCAGGAACTCGGCCGCGACGAGAAGCGTCGTACGCCGGTTCATACGTCACCTCCGCGGGCCGGATGTCCGTTACTTCCGTTCCGCGCCATCCAAACACCACCCCGGGTGACAGCCCCCGCGGCGCGCGGGTCTCCGCCCGGAGTGCCCCGACAGCAGGAAAGGAAACCGCGGGTGGCGGCAACCGGACGCGGCAGGGAGGACATCTCATCGCGGTACCGGGGTAATCCCCTTACTACGAAGGGAAGTTGAAGACTGGAGGACCGCATGGCCCGTGGAACCCCACGTTCGCGTGCCGCGTTACACCCCGGCACTTCCAAGACCGCAGGCACTTCCAAGACCAAGAGCACGTCCAAGGGCGAAGCCAAGCAGAAGGGCGACACGAAGCCGAAGGGCGGCGCCAAGGCGCAGCGCACCCCGCGATCGGGCCGTGGCCCGTTGCGCGTACTCGCCCAGCTGCTCGCCATGCTCTGCGCCTTCGCGTTCATGGTCGCCTTCGCCGTCGTCCTGGCGAAGCTCACCCTGCAGCCCTCGCCCGCGTCGGAGGCCCTGACCCACACCAATCTGCGTCCGGGCAGCTCCCTGCGGGCCTATCTGGACCAGCCCGAACTGCGCGACGCCGTCCGGCAGATCGGCGGCAATCTGCTGCTGGGTGTGCCGTTCGGCATCCTGGTCCCGGTCCTCGCCCCGAAGGCGCGCGGCGTCCTGCGGGTCCTTCTGCTGACGGCGACCGTGATGCTCCTGGTCGAGTTCGCGCAGGGGGCGCTGGTGACCGGGCGCGCCTTCGACATCGACGACGTCATCCTCAACACCACCGGAGCCCTGATCGGCTACCTCCTGCTGGGACGGCGACTGAGCCGCGCGGTGCACGCCAGGGAGTCCCGCTCCTAGCGGAGCACCAGCTGGACGATGGCGACCGTGCCCACCACCACGATGAACCCGCGCAGGACGGCGGGGCGCAGCCGGCGGCCCAGGGTGGCTCCCAGGTGGCCGCCGGCCGCGGAGCCGATCGCGAGGAGGGCGACGGCCGTCCAGTCGAACTCCGCGGCTGCCAGGAAGAACAGTGCGGCAACCGAGTTGACCACGGCGACCAGCACGTTCTTGACGGCGGTGAGGCGTTGCAGGCCGTCGTCGAGGAGCATGCCCATCAGGGCGACGTAGATGATGCCCTGGGCGGCCGCGAAGTAGCCGCCGTAGACGCTGGCGAGGGTCAGTGCGGCGAGCAGCAGGGGGCCGCCGTCGGGGCGCGCGGCTCTTCCCTTGCGTGCGCGACGGCTGCGCAGCCTGCTGCTGATCAGCGGCTGGAGGACGACCAGTACGAGGGCGAGTCCCACCAGGACCGGCACGATCCGTTCGAACGCCGAGGCGGGCAGGGCCAGCAGCAGCGAGGCACCGGTGAGCCCGCCGAGCGCGGCGCCGGCGCCCCACTTCAGGATGCGCCGGCGTTGCCCGTGCAGCTCACGGCGATATCCGACGGCGCCGCTGATCGAGCCGGGGATCAGGCCGAGCGCGTTGGAGACCGTGGCGGTGACGGGCGGCAGGCCGGTCGCGAGCAGCACCGGAAACGTGATCAGCGTCCCCGAGCCGACGACGGCGTTCACCGCGCCGGCCGCGACACCCGCGCCCAGCACGGCGAGCAGCTCACCGATGTGTGCGGCGTTCATGACGAGCAGCCTAGGAAACGGACACTTCGGCGCGGGACGAAGCATGCCGGGCGGGTCGTGGCGGGCGGGCAGGAGGCGGGCGAGCCGTCGAGCCGTCTGAGCCCCCTGCGCCGTGAGCCGACTCGACAGCCAGTCGGCGGCCAGTTGCCGTTCCGGTTCCCCGGCTACTGGTCACCGCGCACGCCGACCGGGATCCCTCTCCAGACCTTCAGCCGTCCGCTGCTGAAGACACGTCTTCGCGACCGGGTGCTGGGCCTGCGGAACGTGCGTGTCCGTCCGGGCGTACGGGTCGTCGGCCTCACCGGCGACGCCGGGCGGGTGACCGGGGTACGCGTACGGGGCCACCGCGCGGCCGGTACCGGTGCGGACCCACGCGGCCTCCGTTTCCCGGATCCACACCATGTGCGCATCGTCGCCGACCTGGTGGTGGACGCGAGCGGCCGCAACTCCCGGCTGCCGGGCCGGCTGACGGCCTGCCCGCGGTGACGTCGGCGGTGATCGACGCGCGGGTGGGCTACGCCTCGCGGCTCTCCCCTGTACGCCCTACGCCCACTGCGCCAACCGGCGCACCCACTACCACCGGCTGCCGGCCTGGCCCGACGGGCTCATCGCGCTCGGCGACTCGGTCTGCGCCTTCAACCCCCTGTACGGGCAGGGGATGGGCGT
>JABFVM010000511.1 GCA_013362785.1 Streptomyces sp.
GTCAGCTGGCTCTCTCGCCGGAAGCCTGGGGGGCGTTCGTCACCGACCTCACCGCCGGGCGTGCTCCTCAGCAGGGTGCAGCCACTTGACGAGCGACCTGAGCGTGCAGCGCGTCCGCGCCATCCTGATCACCCCGCACGACACCACGCTCCTGATGAAGCGCATCCGTCCCGGCAGGGACCCGTACTGGGTGATCGTCGGAGGCGGTGTCGAGGACAGTGACGCCACCCGCGAGAACGCGCTCCTGCGCGAGGTTCGCGAGGAGATCGCCGGCGAGGCGGAGATCGTTCGCCTGCTCCACCGGTCCACGAACGCGTCGGGCGAAACCGAGTACTTCTACGTGGCCCGCGTCACGACGTGGACCTTCGCCGACCGGACCGGCCCCGAGTTCCAGCGAGACGACCGCGGCGAATACGTCCTCGACGAGATCCCCCTCACCTCCGAGGCCATCGCCGGTGTGAACCTGCTCCCCGAGGAGATCTCCGCCGTACTGCGCGAGGCCCTCGACCGCGGAGACCTGCTCACCGTGGTGTAGCAGGATCCGCGGCGTGGCTCCATCGATCACCTGCTGGAGACCCGACAACACAAGTGGTTCACCTTGTACAGGGCTCCAAAGGACCGGAGGAGCGTCAGTTGGTGCTGTCGCCGGATGTCCGGGGGGTGTTCGTCTCGTTCGCCTCCAACACCTGTAGCTGCTTCCGAAGACGGGCGCCGAAAGCGTCGGCGCCCAGGACGCGGGGACGCGTCCTGACCCTGCCCGCGATGGTGACCTGCAGTCCAGGGAGGTTCCGCAGGTCCGTCAGGTCGAGCGGAGCCACGGCGTCTGGCCCGAGCTCCAGCATCAGTACGGTCAGGTTCGGAAAGACACGACGCAACTGCGCCATGTCGGCATAGTCCTGCAGCCAGCTGAACCGCAGCTCCCGGACTTGGAACAGCGGCTCAAGTTCTGTCAGGCCGTGAAGCGATTCCGCAGGCAGGTTGAGCTGGGCCAACCGAGGTGACCCGGAAGCGACTTCCAGAATCTTCAGCGTGCTCACTTGATCACCGTAGAAGGTGAGCCTCTCCAGGTTCGTCCAGCTCTCCAGATCCTTCAGCCACTCGCAACTCTCCAGAGCAGGGCAGTGCTGCACAGACAGCGCTCGCAGATTCTTCCGCCTCCGCAAGAAGCTGAGGTGGGCAACCTCCCGGTTGGCGTACAAGCGGATCCCTTCGATGTCGCGCACCGGCAGGTTCGCATCGAGCTCGTCCACGGGATACGAACCGAACACGGAAATCTCAGGAACCGGGCCCAGGTGTGGCAGTTGAGCCAGCTGAGCACTGCTGTTCACCTGCACGTGCCTCAAGCGGATCGCAGCCAATACCTCGCGGGCGTACTCCTCAACAGGATGCAGCCGCCAACCATCAACGAGTTCAAGTTGGAGGGCCTCACGCGAAGAGGATTGCGCTGCGAACTGCCTCAGCTTCTGCCGCGCCTCCGCCGTACGGATCCGGGTGAGGGCCCTGACGGTCCAAACGGCGTTGTAAATGCTCACCTTCTCAGGCCCCGGCAGCACCTCCACAGCCCACGCCCCAAGGTCCGCCATATCCCGGACCTCCAAACCATTGCCCGGCGGCATCAGGCGACGCACACGTTCCCGCGCCGCACTCATCACCTCCGCGTTCAGTGCCAGCAAACTCGTCGCACACCGGGCGGCCAGTAGATGCAGGTGCCACTTCGCCGCACGCCTCGTGGCCGCGTCCCCCAATTCGATCAGCTTCTCGATGACGTGCCGTGCGTCCCTCCGAGTCGCATGGCCGACAGCCAAAACGATCACGTCCTGCCAGGTCGAATCGCTCCCATGTCGCAGGAGCTCGAAGACATACCCGCTCTCGTTGAACTCCTTGGCGGCCAGGAAGTCTTGGAAGGTCCGGTGGATGAACTGGATCGCATCGTCCGATCGCTCTGTGAGCAGACCACTGCGTTCGAGTAGGAAGCGCAGAACTCGCTGAGGCGTGGCCTGCTCCTGGATCTGCGGCATGTCCCGCATGGCCAGGTCGAGTTGCTGGGTTGCCTGCTCGTGGCTCATCTGCTGCTGATCGGTGCGGATGAGCCAGATGGCGAGCCGTTGAAGCAGGGCGTGTTGTTCGTCGGAGTCGAGGGTGATGTCCTCGGTGGCGGTGACACCGCGCCCGGCGTCCCGGCCGCCAAGGAGCATGGCGAGGGCGGCTCGGTACAGCGACCAGCGCGTCGTGGGGAGGAGACCGCGACGGCGCCGGTGCAAGGCGCAGATGACGGCGCAGAGGAGAGGGGTGCGCGCGACGTCGCGGAGCGCCGGGTTCTGCCGTAGCTGGTGGGCGAGTTCCTGTTCCAGAGAGGTGAGAAGCTCCTTTTCGTCGCCGCATCTGCGGACGTCGTAGGCATGCTCACACTCCAGGCGGGCGGCGTTGTGCCACGCGGTGACGAAGGCATGGATGTCCTCATCGCTCATGGGTAGGAGTGTCAGCTCGGCGAAGCCCTCGGCACCGAGCCAGTCCTTCTCGACCGCGTCAGGACGGACCGCGGCCAGGCACCTGGTGTCCGGATACCGTTCGAGGAGCGCGGACAGCCAGCGTCGGGCCTTCTCTCGTTCCAGCGGCGGGACTTCGTCCAAGCCGTCGATCAGGAGCAGCCCTCGGCCGGCCTCCAGGACTCGGCCTGCCCAGCCTTCCGGCGCGTCGTCCGAGATGACCCTGCCTGCGGCGAGCAGTTCCGACACCGCCGGGAACCGTCCGCCTCGTGCATACACCTCGCGCATGGGGACGACGAAGGGCACGAGGCCGTTCAGTTCGGAGAGGTACCTGTTGAGGGTGCCGTTCGCCGCGTGGGCTGCCAGCCACCAGACGAGGGTGGTCTTGCCCGCGCCCGCCTGGCCGCGCAGCAAGGTGCGGCGGTGTGCCCTCAGCAGGGTCTCGATGCGCTGCGCGGAGGACCCGGCCTCCTTGCGTTCGTCCGGGGCGGTCTCGGCCTCCAGGCTCAGATACGCCGTGTCGAGGTCCCAGCGGGACTCGCTGCGACCGAGTTCCTCGATGCCGAAGATCTCCGTCCTGCGGTACTGCGCGGCCAGATCCTTGGCGTACCGGGTCTCGAACGACTCGTCCTTGGGGTGGACGTCGGCGATCTGCTCGACGTGGCCGAACCAGCGAATCTTCGCCGACCTCATCGACTTGATCACGGCTTCCACCGAGGCCGCTTCGATCCTGACGTGGGATCGGCCCCTGGGCACCTGCGTCACTACCCCGAGGAGCACCGCGCCCGCAAAGACAGGAGCCCCGGACAGCCCTGCCAACGGTGAGGTTCCTTCGCCTGGTTCGTCCGCGGCGGGCACGTCGAGTTCACAGACGAGGACGTCCCTCATACGTCCCGCCATGGGCAGCACGGTCGCGCGGTACTGGTCGTATTCCAGATCTTCGCCACGTTCCCCATAGCGCTGCACTTCGGGAAACCCGACGATCTGGCAGTCCGAGAGCGGGGACCTGGTGGCGACGACGCCCATGCGAAGCGACCCCAGGGGCGCGATACGTTCGAAGTCGATCACCATCGGCTTGGCACGCAGCAGAGCGACATCAAGGGCCTCGTCGGCCCACATGACCTCACACTTCACCAGCCTGCTGCCCGACGGGTGAATCACCTCGACGGCATCGCTACTGCCCACGACATGGTGCGCGGTGAGCAACATCGTGTTTCCGAGCAGTACCCCACTTCCCTGCCCCGCCCCGAATACCGCGACAACCCGGTCCGCGACCCTCCCCGCAATCACTCCGCGTCGTCCCCCTTGCCGAACCGAGCCACACTCCCCCGACTCTCGTTCCGCACCTTCCACGGCTTCCCGGTCCGCGAGTCCAGCGCCCTGAGCGTCACCGCGACCCGATGGGTCCGGGTCGTACCCCCACCGCCATCAATCCCGGCCTCGACCACCCACGCCTTCACCTTGACGCCCCCCTTGGCCTCCTTCCGCAGCTCAACACTGAACTCCAGCTCGATGTCGCCCACTTCGAAGACCACGTCCTGCCCGGACGAACGCCCCGCCGCAGTCATCAGTTCATCCCGTACCGCCTGCACGGCATCGGCCAGTTCGATCCGGTCATCACTCATGCGCCCAACGCTAGAGAGCCGCCGACACCCCCGCCAATCGGACCCGCAACTCACAGGGTGCGAGCGGCGACGGGCAACCATTTCTCGCCAACAAGTGGGCGCGATACGCAAGTTATTCGCTTGTTTCGTGCTACTGGCCTGTGTCTAAAGTGCCCCGCGGCGGTCCTCGTCGCTCTCACCCATGACCGAATGCCCCCTTGGAGGAGAGCAGTTGAGAGTTCGAAGATCGACCCGTGCCGGGATCGCAGGCCTTGCGGCCACCGCGCTCCTGACCGGGCTCATACAGGCCGCGCCGGCGTTCGCCGACACCAGCCCTCCCGGCCCGAACCCGAAATCCTCGCCGAAGCCGTCCGGCAGTCCGTCGTCCGATCCGTCGTCCGATCCGCCGACGCGTGTGCCGAATCCCGGCAAGAAGCTCGGGGCGGGCTGGAAGACCTCGGCGGACCGGGCCGTGACCACCGCGGCGGACAACGGCGGTTTCAAGGTCCTGGTCGCGGACAGCAAGGACGCCTACCAGTGGCGGACCGTTGCCACGCTGGCGGAGCCCGGCATGCCCGCGGACTCGTGGATCGGCAACTCCTGTGTGATGGACCGGGACCACGTGGCCGCCGTCTACGCGCCGCGCACGTTCACCAACAAGCCGGACCTGATGCAGGGCGGTGCGTTCACCGCGGTCGTCGACCTGAAGTCCGGCCGGGTGACGAAACTGTCCTTCACCGGCTCGCTGGCCTACTTCGACCCGTCGTGCAACCCCGAGACCCGGACGGCCGCGTTCACCGCGTTCCGCGACAGCAGGACCCGGCTCGTCACGGTCGACACCGGTGGCAGGACGACCACCGACACCACTGTCACCGGTCAGGTGACCTCGGCCGTCCCGACGAAGGACGGTCTCGTCGCCGCGCACGGCCGTCATCTGGTGCACGTCGACCCGGCGGACAGCAAGCTCCGGAAGCTCACGGCCGCGGACAGTGTGCCGTTCGACATCCGCCCCACCCGCGACGGGATCGCGTTCCTGGACCGCAAGGGTGACACCGCCCGCGCCAAGGAGTGGACCGGGCGCGGCAAGCCGTCGACGCTCGCATCCGGCAAGGTCGGAGACCTCGCCCTCAAGCAGGGCACCGGTGACCGGGTGTTCCTCACCGGGAACGCCAGGAACACACGCCTGGCAGGCAGTGCCGTGACCCGCCTGAATGTCGCGGCGGACACCGCGGTGTCCAGCCACGGCCGACTGGCCGTCGACCCGGTGCTCGCCCCGGGCGTGCGTGCGGGCCTGGATCACATCCAGAACACGGGGAAGGGCTTCACCAAGGCCGAACCCTCCACCAGGGCCGGCAGGGCCGGTGGGACCGGTGGGGCCGTGGACGACGGCGGTGCGCCGCCGACCATCACCAGCATCGCGACCGCGACCGGCGAGAAGGTCACCCAGACGCTGACGGACACGACCAGCGCCACCGGCAAGGAGGCCTTCTCCCCCGCCCTCCAGGCCACCGGTAAGGGCACTTCGGACGGGAACGGGACCAGGGAGGGGAACGGACGGGCCCTGCTCGCCGACGAGCGGGAGCACAACCCCGTCGACACCGACCGCTGGTGCTCCGTCCCCCGCAACGACGTCAAGTCGCTCGCCCTGCAGCCGACCCCGAACCAGGTCGAGTGGGCCGTGAACATGGCGATCCGCGGCGAGCTGCGGGCCAACTGGATCAAGCAGGGCGGCTGGCGTGCCCAGTCCGGGCTGGGCACCGTCGACCCGCAGGGCCTGTTCCCGCCGCCCACGCTGAAGGGCGGCGGACGGATCCCCGCCCAGGTGCTGCTGGGTGTGCTCGCGCAGGAGTCGAACCTGTGGCAGGCCGAATCCGGCTCCATCCCGGGCCAGATGGGCAACACACAGGCGGCGATCGCCGGCTTCTACGGCCACAAGGGCGACACGTCCGAGGAGTACTGGAAGATCCGCTGGACCGAGTCCGACTGCGGCTACGGCGTCGGCCAGGTCACCGACGGCATGCGCCTGGCGGGCCACGAGAAGGACAACGAGACGTCCCTGCCCCCGGCCCAGCAGAGGGCCGTGGCGCTGGACTACGCGGTCAACATCGCCGCCTCCATGTACATCCTCGCGGACAAGTGGAACCAGGTGCACACCGCCGGGCAGACCATCACGGTCAACAACGACGACCCGTCGAAGCCGGAGAACTGGTTCGCCGCGCTGTGGAACTACAACCTCGGCTTCAACGAGAACAAGGGTGACGGCAAGCCGTGGGGCCTGGGCTGGTACAACAACCCCGCGAACCCGTTCTACCCGCCGTCGCGGCACCCGTTCATGTCCGACCCGCGTGACGCCGCGAAGCCCCAGAACTGGCCGTACGAGGAGAAGGTGATGGGCTGGGCCGCCTGGTCCATGGACACCGGCCTCTCCTACGCCACCGACGGACGCCAGGACTGGCCCGGCGACTCCGGGTTCTCCTCCGCCGGGTTCCGCCCCGCCTGGTGGATCAACCCCGGACAGCGTGACCAGGTGAAGCCTCCGCTGGACGCCTTCTGCAACGCCACCAACAACTGCGACTCCGCGAACCCGCCGGACTGTCCGGACGCGAAGTGCTACGAGAAGTACTGGTGGCGCGGCTCGAACGTGACGTGGAAGGCCAACTGTGCCTCCGACTGCGGCAACGAGAACATCAAGTACGTCACGCTGCGCGAGGAGCCGGGCCGCGGCTACCGGTTGAAGTACGGCACTCCGACGTGCGACGCCGCCCCGGCCGGGGCGCTGATCGTGGAGTCCGTGCCCGACAGCACCGAGACCTACAGCTCGTGCGGGTCCAGCGGCACCGACGCCGGGAGCTTCCAGTTCACCTTCTATGCCAACCCGGTGGCGACCGGGCCGGGCTTGGGCCCGTACGAGGCCAAGGGTGACCTGCACCAGATCGGCGGCGGGCACGGCGGCCACTTCTGGTACGCCCACACCCGCGACAGCGCCCATCTCGGCGGCCCCGGCGGCCGGATGACCATCGACGGCACCTGGACCCTGAACCAGAACGTGGAATGGGCCCGCGTCTTCGCGCACCTGCCGGACACCGGGGCGCACACCCAGCAGGCCCACTATGTGATCAAGGGGGTCGCGGGCGGCGACCGTGACCGCTATGTCAACACCCACCGCAGCAAGAACACCTGGGTGGAACTCGGCGTCTACCGCTTCACCGGCACGCCACGGGTGGAGCTGTCGAACGACACCGCCGACGGCACCGCCGACGAGGACGTGGCATGGGACGCCGTGGCCTTCCAGGCGCTGTCGGGCAAGCCGAAGCACATGGTGGTCGCCATGGGCGACTCCTACACGTCCGGTGAGGGTTCCGGCTCCTATTCGCCCGAGTCCGACAGGGACCACGGGAAGAGCACCTGGAACGCGTGCCGACGCGGCGCCAACTCCTGGCCGCGCAAGCTCCTGTTGCCCGGTCAGAGCACCGGCCTCGGCGAGCTCTCGGACAACAGGAGCAGCACCGTCGACTTCCTGGACGTCAGTTGCTCCGGCGCGCACACCTGGCAGCTGTCGTCGGGAGACCCCACGCCATGGGGAAGGATCGGCAACTACCACGAGAAGAGCCAGATCGACTCCGGTGTCCTCAGCGCGGACACCACCCTGGTCATGCTGACCATCGGCGGAAACGACGGCGACAACTTCACCAACGCCGTCAAGAACTGCTACGTCATCGGCGTGTGCGACCCGGCCGACTACACGGGCAAGGTCGACAAGGCGGTCACGGACACCGGGAACCTCATCAACCAGATCCAGGGTGCCGCGCAGATCGTGCTCATGGGCTACCCCCGTCTGGTCAGTGACAGCCCCTGTGTGACGGCGAACTTCGACGCCCTGAACCAACTGGCCGACTACGTCCGTGACAAGCAGAAGGCCAAGGTGGAGGAGTTGAGCAAGGCGGGGCTCAAGGTGGCCTTCGCGGATCCGATCCCCGCCTTCCGGGGACACGGAATCTGTGACAGCGACGAGTGGATCAACCGCGTCGTGGCGGGCCCGAACGGCGACGGCGACTTCCACGACGGGGACCCGGCCAACCAGGCTCCCTGCCTGCCCTGGCCCGGGGAGAACATCTGCGCCAGTCTTGAGTCCTTCCACCCGAAGAGCGCCGGCACCACGGGCTACGCCCAGGTCATGGGTCAGAAGCTGGCCGACATCGGATACAAAGGCAGCTAGTGGCATCTGACGAAACAGGCAGTGCGGTGGTCACGGGGCGGGCGAACCGTCTCGTGACCACCGGCTGCCTGACCATCCTGATCGCGCTGATCATCGTGCTCGGCGTCGTCGTCTCCTGGCTGTGGTACCGGCACTGGCACGACGGGAACGTCAACAGTGAGCGCAGGGAGCAGGCACTCGCGTCGATCCTGAAGCAGGCCCGCGCCGAGGCGGACGACACGGCCCGCGCCCTCGACACGAGCGGCACCGCCGATGCCGACGCGCTCACCGGCGTGATCTGGCGGCAGTCCCAGGCCCCGGTGATCACGTATGACGCGTCCCGTCGCGAGTTCACCGCCACGGCCGCCGGATCCGTCGTGTACGACGAAGTGAGCATCATGCCCGGAGGGGGCCCCGTCAGGGTGACCCGGTGTCTCGTCTCCACCTACGCCCATCACCCCGGCCGGACGTGGACGTCGCGGGTGACCGAGCGGGACGACGATGCCTGCCTTCCGGGCACCGAGATCGACGGCCAGGTCCGTCTCGCGCGGACGCGCATCTCACTCATGCACGCCGAGGACCTGACGCGCACGGGGGTGCAGAAGGCCCTCGATCCCAACGGACGGCTGCGTTTCTACGACGTCAGGAGCGCGGTGCGCAAGGGAGACACGGTGACCGTCTCCATCCTCGTCTCCAGCCCCGGCACCACCGCAGGCCAGTGCTACCGCTTCACCCGGCCCGTTGCGGGCGACGTCGGCCAGAGTTCCACCACAGCGATTCCGGCGTCCTCGTGTTGATGTGCGGACCCCGCGGCTGACCGACAAGGAACTTGACGTTCCACCACTTTGCACAACTGACAGCCCGGCAACAGAATCCGCTTCTACGGTGCCGTGTCCATGACAGACACATCTTCGAAAGGCACAGCGAACGCGACCCCCACCCCGATCGGCCGCCGCACCGTGCTGATCGCCACCGGCGCCACGGCGGCCACCCTGGCCGTCACCGCCGCCGCACCCGAAGCCCCCACCGCCGGGACGACCGAGGCCGCCGACACGGCGCCCGTCGCCGCCGCGGCCGTCTGCACGCTCACGAAGGAGATGACCGAGGGCCCCTACTATCTCGACGGACAGTACGTCCGCTCCGACATCACCGAGGGCAAGACCGGCTTCCCGCTCAAGCTGGCCCTCACCGTCGTCGACGACGACACCTGCGCGGTGATCCCCAACGCCCTCGTGGAGATCTGGCACGCCGACGTCCTCGGCGAATACTCCGGCTTCGTCGGCAACAACGGCCACAACGAGCCCGACAGCGGCACCTTCCTGCGCGGTGGCGTCCTCACCGACTCCAGCGGCGTCGCCGCCATCACCACCGTCTATCCCGGTTGGTACCGAGGCCGCTGCGTCCACATCCACATCAAGGTGCACACGGACGTCACCCTGACCTCCGACGGCTCCTTCGAGGGCGGCCAGGAACTCCACACCGGGCAGCTCTTCTTCGACGAGGCGATCACCGCCAGAGTCGCCGCGCTCTCGCCGTACTCGACCAACACGGTCGCCCGCACCACCCTCGCCCAGGACTCCATCTACGACGACGGAGGCGCCGCGTCCGGCCTGCTGACGCTCACGGCGCTGGGCGGTTCACCCTCCGCCGGCTACAAGGGGACGCTCACCCTGGGGGTGGAGAGCTGACCTGAGCGCACGAAAGGCCGCGCCCGCCGCGAGAGGCGGGCGCGGCCGGAACCACGTAGGGCTACCTGCCCGGGCACTCCTTCCACGCCAGGTGGTACACCGTGCTGATGTCCCCGTCCGTCGAGTCCATCGTCATGAAGCTGACCTTGTCCGCCGGCGACGTGCCGGCGTTGACTCTCAGCTCGGTGTTGATGTTGAAGTTGCGCTGAACTCCACAGGGCGCCCAGACCAGTTGGGCCCAGTCGGTGCTGTCGGTGGCCTGCCAGTTGTCACCCAGGGGGCCGCTGAAGTTGTGGTTGCGGAACTGCGTGTTCGGTGAGCCCTGGAAGTAGTACGAGGCTCGCTGGATGGCGCTCGCGCCGGACTGGAGGGAGGCGAAGCCTCGGTAGTCGGCGCTGGCGATGGCGTACGTGAAGCCCTGCGGGACGTGCACAACCAGGTTGAGCTGGCAGTTCTTGCGGAAGTCCGTGGGGTCGGCGTTGCCGCCGACCTTGGCGAGGTAGTCGCTGTAGGTCACGGTGAAGGCGGTGTTGTCCTCGGAGACGGCGACGGCGGTGGTGCCCTGGGGGCAGCCGGAGCCGTTCACCGTGGCGACCTTGATGACGATCTTGTCCGGCGGCGGGTCCTCGAAGGAGCCGCCGGAGGACGGTGCCGCCTGTGCGGGCAGCGCCGCGGTGAGCAGAGCGGCGAGCGCGCCGCCGCTCAGCAGGAATCGCAGGAGTCCACGTGCCATGGATCTCTCCCTGGGGTTGGGGGGTGGCTGTGCCTCCGGCGACCCAGATCAGACCTCAATGGATCTTTATTGGATCTTTGAAGAAACAGTGGGGTTTCTGTGAAGCTCGGAGGCGTTGGAATCGTAGGGAGCCCTCTGAGAGGCAGCCAGGTCGAACTCCAGCCATTCACAAGCGAGTTGAGCACGGCTGAGCCACGCATCCCCGGGTTGTTCACAGCCGCACATCACGCGATCCCCAGCCGGGCTCGCGACTTCCCCCATCCCCATGTGCGGGTGCACACGGACGTGACGCTCACCGACGGCTCATACACAGGCGGCGAGGCCATTCACACCGGCCGACGCCGTACTCAGCAGCACCTGACACGGCGCTTGCGGATCGCTCACGAGCCCCTCAGGCGGCGCCGACCGGCTGCCGCTCCTCGGTGGGCTCGGCCTCGGCCGTCCGGCTCTCCTTCAGGTGGGCGCGGATCGAGTATCCGAGGGCGGCGGCCCACAGGGCGTAGAGGGCGACGTAGACCGCCACGGCCGTCGTCCCGGACACCGCGAGCCAGTCGCTGTTCAGCAGGGTGCGGACGTTGGTGACGAGGATGACGCCGCCCACCGCGGAGCCCAGGACGCGCGGCGGCAGGATGCGGACCAGCCAGGCGGCGATCGGTGCGGCGACCAGGCCGCCGACGAGGAAGGCGGCGACCCACACGAAGTCGATGCCCTGCGAGCCGAGCGAGAGCAGGAAGCCGAGGCTCGCGGCCACCGCGACCAGGAACTCGCTGGTGTCGATCGAGCCGATGACCTTGCGCGGCTCCATCCGGCCGGAGGCGAGGAGGGCCGGCGTACCGACCGGGCCCCAGCCGCCGCCACCCGTCGCGTCCAGGAAGCCGGCGACCAGGCCGAGGGGGGTGAGGAAACGGCGGCGCAGGGGCAGGCCCACCCGGCCCTTGGGCAGGCCGCGGAAGGTGAAGCGGGACATGACGTAGATGCCGAGGCCCAGCAGGATCAACGACATCAGCGGGGCCGCCAGCTCGGTCGAGAGCTTCGACAGGACCGTCGCGCCGAGGAAGGAGCCGATCGCGCCGGGCACGCCGATCTTGCCCACGACCTTCCAGTCGACGTTGCCGAAGCGCCAGTGCGAGGCGCCCGACATCAGCGTCGTACCGATCTCGGCGAGATGGACCGTGGCCGAGGCGGCGGCCGGGTTGGTGCCCATCGCCAGCAGCAGGGTGGTCGACGTGACGCCGTAGGCCATGCCGAGGCTGCCGTCCACGAGCTGGGCTCCCAGGCCCGCGAGGGCGAGCAGTATCAGCGTGCGCATACGACCGGTCCCGTCTTTCCGATGTTTCCTACCGGGTTGGTAGGGATGGACGGGACCGGACTCTAGGGCATCAGGCTGAGGGCGGGCCGAGTGTGTCCATATACAGAGACCCTCAGCCCAGAATGCGGATGGCTCAGCCCAGCCGGATCACGTTCCACGACATCGGTTCCAGTACGGCGGTGAGCCGGCCGTCCGTCAGCGCGGTGCCCTCGGCCTGGTGCGGAGCGACCCGCTCGGGGTCGTCCAGGGTGTTGCGGGCGTCCGGGTCGGCGTCCGCGAGGGCGCTGTGCTCGACGACCGTCGTCAGGTCGAGGCCGTTCAGGGCGACTTCCAGGGGCAGCGCCTCGGTGCGGCTGCGGTTGACCGCGAAGACGGTGACCGTGCCGTCGTCGGCGCGTACGGCGGTGGCGTGCAGCAGGTCGGCCTCGCCGTACTTCTTCGTCTCGTACGTCGGGGAGTCCACGCGGACGTCCAGCACCTGGCCGCGGCCGTACTGGGCGGCCTGCGCGAACGGGAAGAACGTCGTCTGCCGCCACGCCGGGCCGCCCGGCTCGGTCATGATCGGGGCGATGACGTTGACCAGCTGCGCGAGGCAGGCGACGGTGACGCGGTCGGCGTGGCGGAGCAGCGCGAT
>JABFVM010000437.1 GCA_013362785.1 Streptomyces sp.
AACCAGCGTTGTGGAGCAGGTCACTGAGCACGACTCCTGACTGACAAATTGTCAGTTGTCTATGGTGATCAGGTGAGCGAGCAGACGCAGTCGCAGCGGAAAGTGGTCGTCGCCGGCGCCGGCATGGCCGGAGTGCAGACGGCGGTCGCCCTGCGGGAACAGGGCTTCACCGGCACCATCACGCTGATCGGCGCCGAGCCCCATCAGCCGTACGACCGGCCGCCCCTGTCCAAGGCCGTGCTGCTGGGCAAGTCCGAGGGCTCCGCCTTCGACGTCGACTTCGAGGCGCTCGGCATCGACCTTCGGCTGGGCCGCGAGGTGCTGGGCGTACGCACCGCCGACCGCGAGCTGGACACCGAGGCCGGGCCCGTGCCGTACGACGACCTGGTGCTCGCGACCGGTGCCGAGCCGATTCGGCTGCCGGGCGCGGAGGGGGTGCCCGGCGTGCATCTGCTGCGCACCCTGGACGACGCCGAGCGGCTGCGGCCGGTGCTGGCCCGGCAGCACGACATCGTGGTCGTCGGGGCGGGCTGGATCGGCGCGGAGTTCGCCACGGCCGCGCGCGAGGCGGGCTGCGCGGTGACGGTGGTGGAGGCCGCCGACCGGCCCCTCGCGGGGGCGCTGCCCGCGGCGGTGGCGGCGCCGATGACCGGCTGGTACGAGGACAGCGGGGCGGTACTGCGCACGCACACGCGCGTGGAGCGCGTCGAGCCCGGCGCGGTGCTCCTCGACGACGGTACGCGGCTGCCCGCGGGTGCCGTCGTGGTCGGCATCGGGGCGCGGCCCGCGACAGCCTGGCTGGCGGGCTCGGGCATCGAGCTCGGCGCGTACGGGGAGGTCGTGGCCGACGACCATCTGCGCACCTCCGTGCCGGACGTCTACGCGGTCGGCGACTGCGCGTCCTTCCCGTCGGGACGGTACGGCGAGCGCCTGCTGGTCCACCACTGGGACAACGCCCTCCAGGGCCCGCGCACGGTCGCCGCGAACATCCTCGGGGAGACCCCCGCGGTCTACGACCCCGTGCCGTACTTCTGGTCCGAGCAGTTCGGCCGCTTCGTCCAGTACGCCGGCCACCATGCCGCCGCCGACACGACCCTGTGGCGCGGCGACCCGTCGGGCCCGGCCTGGACGGTCTGCTGGCTGCGCGAGGACCGCCTCGTCGCCCTCTTGGCGGTGGGCCGGCCGAGGGATCTGGCCCAGGGGCGGCGGCTGATCGAGTCGGGCACGCCGATGAACGCGGAGCTGCTGGCGGACCCGGCGAGGCCTTTGAAGGCCGCGACTGCGGTGCCCTAAGGGGCGCGGGGAACTGCGCGCCCGGCCACGATGGACCCGCAGACGACCGACAAGGCATCCCGGCACTCGCCATCGCGGCCCCACCAGCGGAGCGCCTACGCTTGTTCCTGTGACCGAGATTGACGCAAAGATCGATGCTCTCGTCCCCGCCTGGCTCACCGTGCCCGACATCGCCGAACAACTCGGCGTCGAGGTGACGCGCGTCCGGCAGCTGGTCAAGGAGGGCCAGCTCATCGCCGTACGCCGTGGTGAGAACCGAGCGCTGCACGTCCCTGCCGCCTTCATCGACGGGGACAAGGTCGTCAAGGGCCTGACCGGGACCCTGACGCTCCTGCGGGACGACGGCTTCACCGACGAAGAGATGCTGGAGTGGCTGTTCACCCCCGACGAGAGCCTGCCCGGCACCCCCGCACAGGCCCTCAGCGAGAATCGCGGCACGGAGGTGAAGCGCCGCGCCCAGGCGCTCGCCGTCTGATCTGAAGACTCCGGATCCGAACACCGTTCGGCGTGCGGGCCGGGCCCGCGGGCCGCGGTCGCGGGTGACCGCGGCCGGCGGCCGGGGCCGGGTCCGTACGCCATGGGCACGACGTCGTCGCCGCAGGCCGCTCGGCTACCGTGCCCGAGGTCCGGCGCCAAGCCCGACGTCACCCGCCCGGCAACCCGACCACCAGGGGGTACCGCATGTCCGACACCGTCACCGCAGCCACCACCCGTAGCCAGTTCGCCGACGCCCGGCTCTACCTCTGCACCGACGCCCGCAGGAAGCAGGGCGACCTCGCGGAGTTCCTGGACGCCGTGCTGGCCGGTGGGGTGGACATCGTGCAGCTGCGGGACAAGGGCATGGAGGCGGGCGAGGAGCTGGAGCAGCTGAAGGTCTTCGCCGACGCCTGCGCCCGGCACGGCAAGCTCCTCGCGGTCAACGACCGTGCCGACGTGGCCCATGCCGCCGGCGCCGACGTCCTGCACCTCGGCCAGGGCGACCTCCCGGTCCCCGCCGCCCGCGCGATCCTCGGCGACGACGTCCTGATCGGCCGCTCCACGCACGCCGACTCCGAGGCCGACGCGGCCGCCGCCCAGGACGGCGTGGACTACTTCTGCACCGGCCCCTGCTGGCCCACCCCCACCAAGCCCGGCCGCCACGCCCCCGGCCTCGACCTGGTCCGCCACACCGCCGCCCTCGGCACCGACCGGCCCTGGTTCGCCATCGGCGGCATCGACCTCGGCAACCTCGACGAGGTGCTGGAGGCGGGCGCCCGCCGGGTCGTCGTCGTACGGGCGATCACGGAGGCGGACGACCCGGGTGCGGCGTCGGCGGAGTTCGCGAAGCGGCTGCGGCAGATGTAGCCGCGGCAGATCCATCTGCGGCAGATCTATCCGCGGCAGGCCGAAGCCGTACGTCTCAGCCAGTGGTCGCCCCCGTCGAGGTCTCCGTGGGGAAACGGTCTTGTTTTGGCCTTTCCTTGTCCAAGGAGTGGACAACAGCCTGACAAATCGGGCAAATGTCCGGTGTTCGGTTGGGGGACCGGGAGGCCCTGGTTAACCTGCGAGTATGGCCCTCGGCACCGCATCCATCAGGTCGGACCACGCTCGTACCGTGCGCGAGATGCTCGCGACCGGCAAGACGACGTATTCCTTCGAGTTCTACGCGCCCAAGACCCCGAAGGG
>JABFVM010000329.1 GCA_013362785.1 Streptomyces sp.
GCTGAAGGTCGACGGCGGCTCGTTCGCCGACAACCAGACGCCCCCGCCGGACGAGCAGGCACGTGGCCAGCTGCTGCGTGCGCTTGCCAGTGACGCGATACGCGGCGCTCTGCAGCGGCACTTCGGGGTGCGACTGGCCTTCCAGAACTGCCACCGGGTGGCGGTGTTCCCGCTTGACGTCTCGGTCGAGGAGACGCATGCCCGCTTCACGTCGGTCCGCAGTCAGGTGCTGAACCAGTCCCCGGAGTTCAGGGACTGCTGACGCAGTGAGTCGCTTGCTTGCCGCTCCCTACGCGGGAGGTGCATTCAGTAGTGGGGCGGCAAGCCCTTCCGGCGGCCAAGGGGTTCAGCCGAGGTGCGGCAGCACTTCGGCGCCCAGGCGCCGTACGTTCTCCTCGGTGGCCGCCAGGTCGCCCGAGCCCTCGACGAGCAGGGCGAAGCGGGAGATGCCCGTCCGTTCGCTGGTCGCCGCCAGGCGGTCGGCGCACAGGCGAGGGGTGCCCACCGGGTGCAGCCCGCAGAGCAGTTCCGTGTAGGCGAGCGGGTCGCGCATCGCGCGGTGGCGGCCGTCCACGGTGACATGGGCCTCCAGGCCCTGTCGGAGCCAGCCCGGCATCGCCTTCGTGAGGGACTCGACCGCGTCCGTGCGCCGGTCCGCGATCTGGCAGACACCGGCCGACACATGGGCCGCGCCCCGGATCTCGTCCGCCGGCCGCCCGGCGGCGCGGGCGTGCTCCCGCCACAGGGCGACCATCTCGGCCTTCTCCTCGTCGCCCACATGCATTCCGAGCAGCATCGGCAGCCCGCGCTCGGCCGCCAGCCGCACGCTGCGCGGTGAGGTGCAGGCGACGACGACCTCGGGCCCCTCGGTGTCCGTGAGGCACTCCGACGGCCTTGGTACGACGGGGACTTCACGGAAGTCGAACCGCTCGCCGGTGGCCGCGACCGAGGGCCGGCGCAGCCAGTTCAGCAGCAGATCGAGCGATTCCGGGAACCCCTCCTCGTACGCCTTCAGGCCCTGCCCGAACACCTCCAGATCGACCCACGGTCCCCCGCGCCCCACGCCCAGCGAGAACCGTCCGCCGGAGGTGATGTGCAGCAGCGCGGCCTGTTCGCCGACGGCCACCGGGTGGGCGGTGGGCAGCACGGTGACCGCCGTGCCGACCCGCAGCCGGCTGGTGCGGCCCAGCAGGAGCGCGGCCAGGGTGATCGCGGACGGACAGGTGCCGTACGGCACGAAGTGGTGCTCGGCCAGCCAGACGGTGTCGAGCCCCGCCTCCTCGGCGACCTCGGCCGATCGGACCGCGCGGTGCAGTGCCTCCCCGTCGCCCTGTCCCGGGAACCGGGCCGCCAACACGAAACTTCCTACGCGCATTGCTCTTCCTGCTTCCTTGGCTCCGACGCGGAGCTCCCCCACGCCCGGCATAACCGTCTGACACGTGCCCAAGACACGGCCTGGCGAAGAGATTTGCGGATTGTCTGCAGAATGGATCATTGGCGTGAGGGACTTGTGGGGGTTGGTCCCGTACGGCTACCCCTGTCCGCGCCGCGTAGGCTGGCCATGACCCGTGCATCCTGTATAGCCCCGTGAGGTGTTCCGTGTCCCCGCGTCGTAACCGACCCAACGGCCCCAAGGGCGCCGCCTCGTCCGGAGGCGGTGCCGAGGACGACCGTTCCGGCCGTTACGGCGGCT
Source organism: Streptomyces sp. (assembly GCA_013362785.1). Classification (GTDB taxonomy): domain Bacteria; phylum Actinomycetota; class Actinomycetes; order Streptomycetales; family Streptomycetaceae; genus Streptomyces. The sequence goes on from JABFVM010000329.1 coordinate 1,694, forward strand.
GGCAGTCCTCCGAGAGCTGGGGCGGCGAGGACTGGAACGTACGGCATGTGGCCGGGGCGAGCGCGCAGGGCAAGGCGTACCGCTGCCCGGGCTGCGACCAGATGATCCCGGACGGCGTCCCGCATGTCGTCGCCTGGCCGGACCACGCGGGCGTCGACGACCGCCGCCACTGGCACAAGGCGTGCTGGAACGCGAAGGACCGCCGCACCACGCGGGTGCAGCGGTCCCGTAACGCGCCGAGGTTCTGAGAGCTGTGAAGGCTCTGACCAGGGCTTACACGTCCCGCTTCTCCAGCAGGAAGTAGGCGCCGGCGAACGCGGCGGCCGTGATGGCGAGCATGATCCACAGCGGGTCCCAGCCGGACGGGCCGGACGGGGAGAGGGACTGGGAGTAGAAGACGCTGAGCTGGTTCGGGATGGAGTATTCGAACAGGGCCTTCTGGAGGTCCTTGAGCGACTCCGAGAACATGAACAGCGCGATGACCAGCGGGGCCAGCAGCAATCCGATCATGATCGTGATCGCGCCCGCCGAGTGCCGGATGATCGAGCCGACGACGAGCGAGAGCAGGCCGAGCAGCGCGATGTAGAGCGAGATGCCGACCGTGCCCTTCAGCCACTCCGAGCCGGAGGGCTCACGCGCCTCCACCAGGGCCACGTCCATGAGGGCGACGAGCAGGGACGACGCCAGCGTCACGGCGAAGGCGACCGAGAAGAACACGATCGACTTCGCCACCAGCACCCGGCCGCGGCTCGGGCACGCGGTCATCGTGGTCCGGATCATGCCGGTGCCGTACTCCGAGGCCGTGGTCAGCACGCCCAGCGTGATGATGCACATGCTGCCGAGCAGCAGCCCGAAGAAGCCGAGGCCCAGCGGGCTCTCGTCTTCCAGGCCCGCCTCCCCGGAGTTGGCGGCGACCAGCGCGGCGGTCGCGAGGCCGATGCCGACGACGAGCAGCACGAACACGCCGAGCGTCCACATCGTGGAGCGCACCGACCGGATCTTCGTCCACTCCGAGGACAGCGCGTGCCCGAGATGCGTGCGCACCACGGGGATCGGCGAGGTGTAGGTGGGGTACGAGGGGCCGGGCGCCGCCTGCCAGTTCGGTGCGGCGCTCTGCGGCATCGGGGGCTGGGGCGTGCTCATCGGGCGTCCTCGGGCTTGGTCGTGGAGACGGGGGCGGACGGGGCGGCGGCGGGCGGCGCCGGGGCCACGGGCGGCTGTGCGGGCGCCTGCTGGGGCGCGGGCGGC
>JABFVM010000501.1 GCA_013362785.1 Streptomyces sp.
CCCGGCGGCCCGGGCAGCGGTCTGGGCGGTCCCGCAGGTCCCGGTGGCCCCGCAGGTCCCGTCGGCCCGGGTGGTCCTCCCGGACCCGCCGGTCTGGGCGGCTCCGGCATCTCCGCGGGCCCCGGCGGCCCCGCAGGACCGGCAGGCCCCGGCGCCTCCCCGAACGGCCCGGGCCGCGGCCCCGGCGGAGGCATGAGCGACGACACCGCCATCCTCACCCCGCAGAAACCGGCCCCCGAGCCCGGCACCCCGCACTACGGCGGCGTCGCCGACAACGTGTCAGGGCACACCGTCACCAGCGGCATCCCCGTCGTCCCGCCCGGCGCCCAGAACGGCCCCTTCGGCCCGGGTGCCACCGACGGACCGACGGGGCCGCACACGCCCCCGAAGCTGCCCGAACCGGACACGTCGGACGCCCCGGCCGCCCGCGCGCCCAAGAAGAAGGGCCGCAACAAGCTGGCGCTGGTCGGCGGCGGAGTGATCGTCCTCGCCGGTGGCGTCTACGGCGCCGGCCTGCTGATGGCCCACTCCGACGTGCCCAAGGGCACCACCGTGCTCGGCGTCGACATCGGCGGCGGCACCCGGGACGAAGCGGTCAAGAAGCTGAGCGACGCCTTCGACAAGCAGGTCGACAAGCCGCTGAAGCTGTCGGTGGACGGCAAGACCGTCAGCCTGGCGCCGGACAAGGCCGGGCTCCAGTTCGACATGCAGCAGACCGTCAGCAAGGCCGCGACCAGCGACTACAACCCGGTCTCGGTCATCGGCGCGCTCTTCGGCAACCACCGTGTCGTCGACCCGGTCATGCCCACCGACGAGGAGAAGCTGCACGCCGCCCTGGAGGAGGCCTCCGGCGGCTCCGGCTCGGTGACCGAGGGCACGGTCTCCTTCAAGTCCGGCAAGGCGGTCGCCGTGTACGGCAAGGCCGGCAAGGGCATCGACGTCGCCGGGTCGACCACCGCGGTCGAGGAGGCGTACCGCAACCAGGTGGAGACGGGTACGTCCACCCCGGTGAAGGTCGCGACGACCACCCGGCAGCCGACGGTGACGAACGCCGAGGTCGACCGGTTCATGAAGGAGTTCGCCCAGCCGGCGATGGCCAACAAGGTCACGGTGCAGACGGACGCCGCGCACAGCATCCCGTTCGGCGCCCTGTCCCTGCCGAAGATCCTCGGCGTCAAGGCCGTCGACGGCAAGCTCGTGGACACGTACGACCTCAAGGCGCTCAAGGTGGCGTACGGCGCCACCTTCGACGGCGTGCAGATCAACGGCGCGAGCGGCAAGCGCGATGTCCTGCCCGAGGATGTCGCCTCCGCCCTGCGCAAGGCGCTGCGCGGCAAGTCGGCGGCGGAGCGCGTGGTCACCATCGACACCAACCCGAGCTAGCACGAGCCGCTCGGACGAGGGGGCACCCGGCACGCGCCGGGTGCCCCCTCTCGTCGTGGAGGACTCCGCACATGACATCTGTCATCCGGCAGTCAGGACCGCCGACACTGCCGGGCGAGGGGCCCCGGCGGCCACCCTGGAGCACATGACAACGACAGCCGTGAACACGGCGCCCGAGGTGGTCGGGTTCGACCGGGTGAGCAAGAGCTACGGGAGCGTACGGGCCGTCGACGGGCTGACACTCGCGCTGAACCCGGGGGAGACCGTGGCCCTGCTGGGCCCGAACGGGGCCGGCAAGTCGACCACGCTCGACCTGCTGCTCGGCCTCAAGCAGCCCGACAGCGGCACGGTGCGGATCTTCGGCACCGGCCCGCGCGAGGCCATCGTCGCCGGGCGGGTGGGCGCCATGCTGCAGAGCGGCGGGCTGATGGACGAGGTCACCGTCGCCGAACTGGTGCGGCTCGCCTGCGATCTGCACCCGAGGCCGTACAAGGTCTCCGACGTACTGAGCCGCGCGGGCGTCGCGCAGATCGCCGACCGCAAGGTCGACAAGCTCTCCGGCGGCCAGGCCCAGCGCGTCCGCTTCGCCCTCGCGACGGCCGGCGACAGCGACCTGATCGTCCTGGACGAGCCGACCACCGGCATGGACGTCACCACCCGCCAGGCCTTCTGGGCCACCATGCGCGAACAGGCCGACCAGGGGCGGACCGTGCTGTTCGCCACGCACTACCTGGAGGAGGCCGACGCCATAGCCGACCGTGTGCTCGTGCTGCACCGGGGCCGGCTGCTGGCCGACGGCACGGCGGCCGAGATCAAGGCGAAGGCGGGGGCGCGGCGCATCTCCTTCGACCTGAACGACACGGACACCGGCATCGACGAGACCGCGCTGCGGGCGCTGCCCTTCCTGACGCACCTCGACCTATCCGGCGCCACGGTCCGCATCCAGTCCTCCGACGCCGACGCCACCGTCCACGCCCTCTACGGCAGCGGCCTCTACCCCCGCAACCTCGAAGTCGCCGGGCTCGGCCTGGAGCAGGCGTTCGTGGCCATCACCGAGGCCGAGGAGGCCCGCAACCGATGAACAGCCTCATCAAGCTGGAACTGACCCGCGCCCTGCGCAACCGCAAGTTCCTGTTCTTCTCCGTGCTGTACCCGTCGCTGCTGTTCCTGCTGATAGCGGGCAGCGCCGACGGCACCACCAAGATCGACGGGACGGGCCTGACCCTCCCGACGTACATGATGGTCTCCATGGCCTCCTTCGGCGCCCTCACCGCCGTCCTGATGGGCAACAGCGAGCGCATCGCCAAGGAGCGGGAGAGCGGCTGGGTACGGCAGTTGCGGCTGACGACCCTGCCGGGGCGCGGCTACGTCCTCGCGAAGACGGCCGGGTCGGCCGTGGTCAGCCTGCCGTCGATCCTGGTCGTCTTCGCCGTCGCCGCGATCGTGAAGGGCGTACGTCTGGACGCCTGGCAGTGGCTCGCTCTCACCGGCGCGATCTGGGCCGGCAGCCTGGTCTTCGCCGCGCTCGGCGTGGCCCTCGGCTACCTCGCGAGCGGGGACGCGGTCCGCCCGATCACGATGATCACCTACTTCGGGCTGTCCATCCTCGGCGGTTTGTGGATGCCGACCACGACCTTCCCGTCCTGGTTGCAGGAGATCGCCAAGTGGGTGCCCACACACGCGTACGCTGCCGTGGGGCAGGCGATCGAACAGAGCCAGGCGCCGCATGCCAAGGACATCGCCGTCCTCGCCGTCTTCTTCGCCCTGTTCACCGGCGGTGCGGCCTGGCTGTACCGGAAGGACACGCTGAAGGCGTGAGCAAGATGTGGGAAGACCTGCGGTCGGACGGGCACCGGCCGGAGCGGCAGATGCGCTTCGGACAGCCCCCTCGCAACCGTGCTGAGCTGCGACGCAAGGTGCTGTGGATCGGCGTCTGGCTCGTGTTCCTCAGCTCGCCGGTCAAGGACCTGCTCTCCGGGCGTCACACCACCGCTGGCACCGTGGCGGGCTGGCTGGGCCTCGCGGCCTTCGTCGGGGTGTATCTGTCGCTGGTCTTCCGGAACATGGGCAAGCCGTTCACCGGACGGCTTGTGGTCGGCCTCATCGTGGTCCTCGGCGCGCTGGCCACCCTGCTGTCCCTCACCCTCGGCGGCCACTGGCTGGGCCTCTACTGCTACGTCTCCGTCGCCTGCGGGGCCACCCTCCCGCTGTCACGGGCCTACGGCGCGATTCCGGCGACGACCGGCCTGATGCTGCTCGTCGGCAGCCAGGTCGACCGGGAGGAGGCCGAGAGCCTGACACTCCTGGTGCTGCTCATCGGATTCGCCATGTCCGGCGTCGGCCAACTGGTCCGTACGACGATCGAGTTGCGCAAGGCCAGGGCCACCGTCGCCCAGCTCGCCGCCAACGAGGAGCGCCTGCGCCTCGCCCGCGACCTGCATGACCTCCTCGGCCACTCCCTCTCGCTCATCACCCTGAAGAGCGAGCTCGCGGGCCGTATGCTCCCGGCCCACCCCGACAAGGCCGCCCAGCAGGTCGCCGACATCGAACAGGTCAGCCGCCAGGCCCTGGTCGACGTCCGCGAGGCCGTCACCGGCTACCGGCGCCCCCGCCTCGCCGCCGAACTGGCGGGCGTCCAGGTCGCCCTGACGGCGGCCGGAATCACGGCCGAGCTGCCCGCCGAACCCGACCTCACCGGCGTCCCCGAGGAGAGCGAGTCCGTCCTCGCCTGGGCCCTGCGCGAGGCGGTCACCAACGTCGTACGGCACAGCGGCGCCCGGCGCTGCACGGTGGAACTCCTGCGCCGCCAGACCCTCGACGGCCCCGTCCTCGAACTCTCCGTCGAGGACGACGGCTCGGGCGGCCAGGGCAGCGGCTCCGGCAGCGCCCCCGGCAGCGGTCTGACGGGCCTGACGGAACGCCTCGCGAAGGCGGGCGGCACCCTGGAGGCAGGCGGCACCCGGCACGGCTTCCGGCTGACCGCCCGCGTCCCCATTGCCTCGGCCGCCTCCGCCGCCGCGACCCCGGCGGACGTAGGATCCCCGTCATGAGCACGCCGATCAAGGTCCTCCTGGCCGAGGACCAGTCGATGGTCCGTGAGGCACTGGCCGCCCTGCTCGGCCTGGAGGACGACATCGAGGTCGTCGCCCAGGCGGCCCGCGGCGACGAGGTCCTGGCGGCGGCCCGCGCACACGACGTGGACGTGGCCCTCCTCGACATCGAGATGCCCGGCGCGACCGGCATCGAGGCGGCGGCCCTCCTGCACACGGAACTCCCGGCCGTGAAGCTGGTCATCCTCACGACCTTCGGCCGCCCCGGCTACCTCCGCAGCGCGATGGAGGCGGGCGCCGACGCCTTCCTGGTCAAGGACGCCCCCGCGGCCCAACTGGCCGAGGCGGTCCGCAAGGTACTGGCCGGCGAACGAGTCATCGACCCCACCCTCGCGGCAGCGGCCCTGGCAGACGGCGCCAACCCCCTCACCGACCGCGAACGAGAGATCCTCCGAGCAGCCGAGGACGGCTCCACCAACGCCGAACTCGCAGCCACCCTCCACCTCTCCCAGGGAACGGTCCGCAACTACCTCTCGACAGCCATCCAGAAACTGGCGGTACGAAACAGGGCGGAGGCGGTGAGGATCGCGAGGGAGAAGGGTTGGTTGTAGATCGCCGGCCAGGGGCAACGCCCTCAGGGGCGCGGGGAACTGCGCGACCAGCCACAACGAACCCGCACCCGCAAGACAACCGAACCACCCACGGCGAACAGGCGAACCGTCAGTTCAACAACGCCCGAGCCGCCCGAGCCTCCCCCCGCACCCGCTCAGCCGCCCCTTCATCCACCGCACTGATCAACTCCGCATACGCCTCCAACTCCACGGCCCCATCGACGAAGTCCCCCCGCTGGACGAGCAACCGCGCCCGCTCGAACCGCAACCGAGCCGGATGCGACGGCAGCGACAAGGACAACTCCAACGCCCACAGCGCGACATCCGTCCGCTCCGGCCGCGCCGCCGCCCACGCCCGCACGTTGTTCAGAATCCGCAGCACCACCTCCAACGGATCCGCAGGCGTCAGCATCGACGGATGCAGCGCCGCCCCCGTGGCCCCCGCCACCAGCAACTCCGCGTCGCTCCCGGTCAGCACCCGCCCCCCGTCGAAGGGATCGGCGAGCACCTGCTCATCGGTCGGCCCGAAGCCCACCACGAAGTGCCCGGGCAGCGCGACCCCGTACACATGAGCCCCCGCCCGCCGAGCGACCTCCATCCACACCACCGACAACAGGATCGGCAACCCCCGCCGCCGCTGCAGCACCCGATGCAGCAACGACGACTCAAGCCGCTGATAGTCCGCGGCGGAGCCGCGAAACCCGTACCGCTCCCCGAGCAGCTCCCGCAGCGCCACCGCCCAGGCCCGCGGCCCGCCGGGCCGGAACGGCAGCTGCCCCGCCAGCGCGTCCAGCTCGACCTGTGCCGCGTCCATGCGCGTCTCGTCCAGCGCGCCGTCCGCCTCGGCCCCGACCAGCAGACACAGCAGGGACAGATCGGGCCGCTCGGACCGTGCCTCTTCGGCGAACCGCTGCCGTAGCTCGGCGGAACGTTCGGGTGGTGGGGGGTACAGGGGGCGCATAGCTGGCTCGTGCCCTTTCACGGCGATCGGTACCGCTGCTCAAGCTGATCGATAGTGGTGGTACGCGTGATGCGCGGCGAACCCCATCCCGGCGTACAGCCCCCGCGCCCCCGCGTTCTCCGTCTCGACCTGCAGCCACGCCGCCGACGCCCCCTCGTCGAGGGCCTGCCGGGCCAGCGCGGCCATCACCCGGGTGGCCAGCCCCTGCCGCCGTAGCGCGGGGTCGACCTCCACGGCGGCGAACCCGGCCCACCGCCCGTCCACGACACACCGCCCGATCGCGGCGGGCGCACCGCCGGCCGCACCGGGAACCGTCGCGAACCACACCGACGGCCCGCTCGCCAGCACCTTCAGGGCCACCTCGCTCACCCCCTTGCGCTGATACCGCCCGAGCCAAGCCTCGTCCGCCTCCCGGGACAGCACCACCCCGGCGCCGTCGTCCCGGTCCGCGACCGGCGCCAGCGCCCCGATCCACATCTCGGCGGACACTTCCCGCACCCACCCCAGCCGCTCCAGCTCCGCGCACAGCAGCTCCTGTGTGCCCTCGGCGCCGGTCGCGGTCTGTACGTACGCGGGGAGCCCACGGTCGCCGTACCAGCGTCGTACGGCGTCGAGGGCGGCCGGAAGCGGCAGCCCGGGGTCGCCGAGGGGCAGCGCGGAGTTGGCCCGGCGGGTGAACCCGGAGGCGGCCCGCAGCTCCCACTCGCCGAGCCGCTCGCTCTCCACCGGCCGCCACGCGCGCGTGGCGACGTGCGCGAGTTCCTCGTAAGAGGCGGCGGGCCCCCGGCGGCGGGCCGGCGCGGCGGGCACCACCTTGCCTGCGACCAGCGACGCTTCCGGGATATGGACGGTCTCGCCGCTCTTCTGTGTGATCAGCAGCACACCCTTGTCCCATGATGCGAGAACACCCACCGTGTCGGTGAATTTCTCACCCGGAGCCGCAGGATCGTTCAGGCGGCGTACAGAGACTCGTTTACCCACGTCAGCAGCGGTGATACGGACCTCAAGGCGCCCCGTCGCAGAGATTTCCACAGGTCAGTTCACCCCTCCTGTTCGGATCATGCCCAAGAACGGAGATACTAGGGGCGGGCATCGACGACGCCGCGCTCCCGCGCGCCAGGCGGCGGAGCCTGAGGAGGCCCGCCAGCGCCCTATCGAGGAGGAACGACAGCGTGACCTACGTCATCGCGCAGCCTTGTGTCGACGTCAAGGACAAGGCGTGCATCGAGGAGTGCCCGGTCGACTGCATCTACGAGGGCTCCCGGTCCTTGTACATCCACCCGGACGAATGCGTCGACTGTGGTGCCTGTGAGCCGGTCTGCCCGGTCGAGGCGATCTTCTACGAGGACGACACTCCGGAGGAGTGGAAGGACTACTACAAGGCGAACGTCGAGTTCTTCGACGAGCTCGGCTCCCCCGGCGGCGCCAGCAAGCTGGGCCTGATCGAGCGGGATCACCCCTTCATCGCCGCGCTGCCGCCGCAGGCCGAGTAGTCCGCACCCGGCGACCCGCAGAGCGTGCCGCCTCGGTCCTGTACGGCCTGATCGCCTTGATCGCCGTACGGGACCGGGGCGTTGCCGTATCCGGCAGTACCAGAAAGTGAGCGAGATCCCGTGTCCGCAGTCTCCGACCGCCTTCCGACCTTCCCCTGGGACAAGCTGGAGCCGTACAAGAAGACGGCCGCCGCGCACCCGGACGGCATCGTCGATCTCTCCGTCGGCACACCGGTCGACCCGGTCCCCGAGCTGATCCAGAAGGCGCTGATCGACGCGGCGGACTCCCCGGGCTATCCGACGGTCTGGGGCACCCCGGCGCTGCGCGACGCGATCACCGGCTGGGTCGAGCGCCGCCTGGGCGCCCGCGAGGTCACCCACCGCCACGTCCTGCCCATCGTCGGATCCAAGGAACTGGTCGCCTGGCTCCCCACCCAGCTGGGCCTCGGCCCCGGCGACCGGGTCGCCTACCCGCGGCTGGCGTACCCCACCTACGAGGTCGGCGCCCGCCTCGCCCGCGCCGACTACGAGGCGTACGACGACCCTACGGAGCTGGACCCGGAAGGCCTGAAGCTCCTGTGGCTGAACTCGCCGTCGAACCCGACCGGCAAGGTGCTGTCGAAGGACGAGCTGACGAGGATCGTCGCCTGGGCCCGTGAGCACGGCGTCCTGCTCTTCTCCGACGAGTGCTACCTGGAGCTGGGCTGGGAGGCCGAGCCGGTCTCGGTCCTGCACCCGGACGTGAACGGCGGCTCGTACGACGGCATCGTCGCGGTGCACAGCCTGTCCAAGCGCTCGAACCTGGCCGGCTACCGCGCCGCGTTCCTGGCCGGCGACCCCGCGGTCCTGGCGCCCCTCCTGGAGATCCGCAAGCACGGCGGCATGATGACGTCGGCCCCGACGCAGGCGGCGGTCATCGCGGCCCTGGGCGACGACGAACACGTCCGCGTCCAGCGCGACCGCTACGCGGCCCGCCGCAAGGCCCTGCGCGCGGCCCTGGAGGCCCACGGCTTCCGTATCGAGCACAGCGAGGCCAGCCTCTACCTCTGGGCCACCCGCGGCGAGTCCTGCTGGACGACCGTCGCCCACCTGGCCGACCTGGGCATCCTGGCGGCCCCGGGCGACTTCTACGGCGAGGCCGGCGCCCAGCACGTGCGCGTGGCGTTCACGGCGACGGACGAGCGGGTCGCGGAGGCGGTACGGCGCCTGGCGCAGCGGGCGTAGGCCACAGCGGGCGTAGGCCGACGCGGCACACGAAAAGCCGGCGGGGTTCAGGGAAGTCCCTGAACCCCGCCGGTGGTTCAAGCCGAGCGGTCAGCCGGTCGGTCGATCAGCCGATCGGCAGGGCCTGGACCGGCAGCGACCCGGTCTTCGGCGTGTTCTGGGCGGCCGCTCCGGTCGCGTCGCCGAGGACGGTGCCGACCGTGCCGGCCACGCCACCCGCGGTCTCCTGCGCCGCGGGCGTCGCCTTCTTGGCGACCTTGCTGCCGGTCTTGGCCGCGGTCGGCACCGCCTTCTTCGCGGCCTTGCCGCCGGTCTTGGTCACGTTGCCACTGGCCTTCGTCGCGGTCGGCAGCGCCTTGTCGACCGCGGTGTCCACGGCACCACCCGCGATGCCGGCGGCCTGCTGCGTCGCGCCGTCGACGACGGTCGCGTTGTCCACGGCGGTCAGCCCGCCGACCTTCGAGGCGTCGGGCAGTTCGGGGGCCGCGCTGGCGGAGCCGGCCGCACCGACCCCGGCAGCCGCTCCGGCAGCGACGAGCAGCGCGGCACGGGCGATCCGGCGAGTCAGGGGGAGGGACATGATGCTCCTTCGACGGGTAAGTCGGATGAGAACGATGAAGTGTCCGACCGCGCCCGGCAGTTGACCGACTGGCTGTTGATCTCCGGGCTCGGACGCAGTGACTACCGCTCGAAGCCCCCGAAGGTTGCGGCGCGCCAACGTAAAGAGTTGGCAATGCGTCGCATTATCGCCTGCGGATAAAAACGGTCAAAACGAGCTGTGCGAGAAACCCCGCCGAATCCTTACAGCCCTTTGTTCTCAAGGGCTTTGACGGATTCGGGGGTGGTCGCGCCAAATCCTGCCCACACCGTCCCTGGTCGACGCCTCGGGTAACCCGGGGAGGTGAGTCCCCGAACTAGTGAGTGGTGACGATGCGGACCGACTCCGGCCCGTCGCTCTCCGCCTCCGGGGCACCCGGCGCCGCGCTCGCCCGCCACCGGCTGTCGGTGTTCCCGGCGATCCACTCCCGTCCGGCGTACGACACCCGCTGGATGTGCAGGTCGGACGCGTTGGCCACGGCCCAGTGGGCGAGCTGCCACCCGCGCTCGTGGGCGCCTCGCCCGGCGTCGGAACCCCGCTCGCCCGGCACGGGCAGCACGACGGTCCGCCCGTCGCTCTCGATCACGGCGGGAGCCGGAGTGGGCGTGCCCTTCGCGGTGCCCACCTCGGCGGCCGCCGACTGGAGCGCGTCCTGCCCGAAGTCCCGTACGAGAGCGGCCCGTACCGAGTCCGTGCCGCCGGCCGAGGCGGTGCCGGGCAGTCCTTCGCAGGTCAGCGTCGCGGCGGAGCGCCCGGTGAGGGCGGCGGCGAGCAGCGTCGCGTCCGGCTCGTGCTTGGCGTACGCCTCCGGGAAGCCGCTGCGCTGGACGCGCTGGGCGGCGACGGTGAGCGGCAGCTCGGTGTAGCCGCGGACCTTGACCAGGTGCTCGTAGAAGATGCCGGACGCGTAGATCGGGTCCTGGATCTCCTTCTCCGTGCCCCAGCCCTGCGAGGGCCGCTGCTGGAAGAGGCCCAGCGAGTCACGGTCGCCATGGCCGATGTTGCGCAGTCCCGACTCCTGCAGTGCGGTGGCCAGCGCGATCGTCACGGCCCGCTCGGGCAGCTTGCGGCCGGTGCCCACGGCGGCGATCGTCGCCGCGTTCACCGCCTGCTCCGGTGTGAACTCGTACCGGGCGCCGTCGCCCTTGCCCGAGACGACCGCGCAGCCCGGTGTGCCCGGGCCTCCGGTGACGTACTGCACGGCGAGGTACCCCGCTACGGCGAGCAGGACCATGAAGGCCGCCCCGCGACGCAGGAGGCGGCCTCGACGTTTCGGAGTGGGTGACGGCTCTGGCACGCCCTACAAGGTAGCTGAGGTTACCGAGGGGTATGGGCGCAGTTGAAAATCGGTGGGAAAAGTGGGGTGTCGGTCCGGCGGGTTAGGGTCGACGCCATGGCTGACACCTCCCTTGACCTCACGCTGGACGCCGCGAAGCTCACCGCCCGGCTCGTGGACTTCCCCTCCGAGAGTGGTACGGAACAGCCCCTCGCGGACGCCATCGAGACCGCCCTGCGCGCCCTGCCGCATCTGACCGTCGAGCGGTACGGCAACAACGTCCTGGCGCGGACGAACCTGGGCCGGGCGGAGCGGGTGATCCTCGCCGGTCACATCGACACCGTGCCGATCGCGGACAACGTCCCGTCGCGGCTGGACGAGGACGGCGTCCTGTGGGGCTGCGGCACCTGCGACATGAAGTCGGGCGTCGCGGTCCAGCTGCGCATCGCGGAGACCGTCCCGGCCCCCAACCGCGACCTGACCTTCGTCTTCTACGACAACGAAGAGGTGGCCGCCGAGCTCAACGGCCTCAAGCACATCGCCGAGCACCGCCCCGAGTGGCTGGAGGGCGACTTCGCGGTGCTCCTTGAGCCGTCGGACGGCGAGGTGGAGGGTGGCTGCCAGGGCACGCTCCGCGTCCTGCTCAGGACCAAGGGCGAGCGCGCCCACTCCGCGCGCAGCTGGATGGGCTCGAACGCGATCCACGCGGCGGCCCCGATCCTGGCCCGCCTGGCCTCGTACGAACCCCGCTACCCGGTGATCGACGGCCTGGAGTACCGGGAAGGCCTGAACGCGGTCGGTATCTCGGGCGGCGTGGCCGGCAATGTCATCCCGGACGAATGCGTCGTCACCGTCAACTTCCGCTACGCGCCCGACCGCACGGAGGAGGAGGCCATCGCGCACGTCCGCGAGGTCTTCGCCGACTGCGGCGTCGAGGAGTTCGTGGTCGAGGACCACAGCGGCGGCGCGCTGCCCGGGCTCTCCCACCCGGCGGCAGCGGCGTTCATGAAGGCGGTCGGTGGCGTCGCACGCCCCAAGTACGGCTGGACGGACGTCTCCCGCTTCTCCTCGCTGGGCATCCCGGCGGTGAACTACGGTCCCGGCAATCCGCACTTGGCGCACAAGCGGGACGAAAGGGTGGAGACGGCGAAGGTGCTGGCGGGGGAGGAGCGGCTGCGGGCGTGGCTCACGCAGTAGCGCGGGGGTGACGGGCGCCGTTTGGAACGCCCCTTGGGGTGCCACTTGGATGGAGCTTCGGATGGAACTTCGGGCGGAGCTTGAGGTGGACCTTTGGACGGCGCTTCATGGCGGTCATGCACATGTACCCCGTCCGTAACCCTGGTGGATCTACGCTGAGGTGGAACGACCTGCAAGACCCGCAGGCCCCGCAGTGGAGGGAGCGCACATGGCTACCGGTAACCCCGAGGGGAAGAAGCAGCCACCGTCGGAACAGCGCCTGGGACCGGTCCTGCGAAGGCGGGGCCAGGTGACGGCGAGTACGACCGACCAGCGGTTGCTGGACGCGGGCGGCCCCTCGGACTGGGTCCACACGGACCCCTGGCGCGTCCTCCGTATCCAGTCGGAGTTCATCGAGGGCTTCGGCACACTCGCCGAACTCCCGGCGGCGATCAGCGTGTTCGGTTCGGCGCGCACACCGGCCGACTCTCCTGAGTACGACGCCGGAGTGCGCCTCGGCCGAGGGCTGGTCGAGGCCGGGTTCGCGGTGATCACGGGCGGTGGGCCCGGCGCCATGGAGGCGGCGAACAAGGGCGCGTGCGAGGCGGGCGGCGTCTCGGTCGGCCTCGGCATCGAGCTGCCGTTCGAACAGGGGCTCAACCCGTACGTCGACATCGGCCTCAACTTCCGGTACTTCTTCGTCCGCAAGATGATGTTCGTCAAGTACGCCCAGGGCTTCGTGGTCCTGCCCGGCGGCCTCGGCACCCTC
>JABFVM010000364.1 GCA_013362785.1 Streptomyces sp.
CCTAGCGCCTGATCCGCCGGACAGGCCCTAAGGGCATGTCCGGCTCTACGCCCGCCGCAGATCCAGCAATTGGACCGCGCCGGTGGTGTCCTCGTCGCCGTGCCCCTCGGCGAGCCACCGCTCCAGGAGCGACATGTACGGCGTCAGCAACTCCGGGCTCACGCCCTGCTCCTCGGCCGTGGCCAGCAGGGTGGCGTTGCCCGCGACCTGCATCGCGAGGCTGGAGACGACGTCGCCGCCGTAGTCGCCGCTCCGCACCTGCTCGGCCGCCTTGAGGGCGGACGGGGCCATCGCGCCGAGCCATGACACCAGCAGCGGCGCGAAGTCCTTCGGGGCGATGTCCTCCCGGCGGATCAGCGCGAAGGCGTGCAGGATGCCGGCGAACATGCCGCTCATCGCGCTCAGCAGCGCCACGTCGTGCAGCGCCGCGAAGCCCGGGTCCGCGCCGACATAGCGGGTGCCGGCCGGGACGGCGAGGGTGCCGCCGTGCTCCTCGAAGAGGCCGGGCGAGCCGCTGTAGAAGACGTACGCCCCCGACTCCGCGGCCCCGATCATCGGCGGTACGGCCATGATCCCCGCGTCCAGGAAACGGGCGCCGCGCGCCTCCGCCCACGCGGCACGGGCGCGGCCCTGGGCGGGCGTTCCGGTGGTGAGGTCGACCAGGTCACAGCCGGTCAGGTCGGCGTCTTCGAGGGCCTCGCCGACCGAGGCGTCGTCCAGGAGGCAGGCGATCACCAGCCGATTCGCGGCCACCGCCTCAGCGGCGCTCGCGGCGACCGTCGCGCCGTCGGCGGCCAGGGGTTCGGCGCGGGCCGGGGTGCGGTTCCAGACGGTCACCGGGTGCCCGGCGGCGAGCCAGGCACGGGCCAGGGCGGTGCCCATGGCGCCGGTGCCGAGGAGGGACAGGGGGGTTCCGGAGGCAACAGGGTTGTCAGTCATGGCGTTTAGGCTCGTCGCAGGGGAACGGCCTGCTCAAGTACGTACTTACGAGTGGGTGGTTACCGCGGGGAAAGAGTCCAGGCAGGGGGAGGGGCGGTATGGCGATCGGTCGACGTCCGGGTGCGTACGTCTGTGGGACCGACGCGGCGATGGATGTGATCGGCGGCAAATGGAAGGTGCTCATCCTCTGGGAGCTGGGCGAGCGCCCGCACCGTTTCGGGGAGCTGCGCCGGGAGCTGCCGGGCGTGACCGAGAAGGTCCTCGCCGCACAGCTGCGGGAGCTGGAGGCCGACGGCATCGTGCACCGGGAGGCGTACGACGAGGTGCCGCCGCGCGTCGAGTACTCCCTGACACCGCGCGGCACTTCGCTCAACGCGGCCCTGGTCCCGCTGACGGCGTGGGGCAGGGAGAACATCCTGGGCGTTCGCGCGGAGGGGACGGAAGGGTCAGCGGCTGCCGGTGAGATGCGCGAAGACCACGACATTGCCCCGATACCCGGTCGACCGTGAGTAACCGCCGCCGCAGGTGATCACCCGCAGCTCGGGGCGTGGCGCCGGGCCGTACACCTTCTCGTCGGGGAAGGCCTTCGCGTCGTACACCTCGACGGCGTCCACGGAGAAGCGCGCCGTGCCGCCGTCGCGCCGGTCCACCTCGATCACGGTGCCCTTGCGCAGGGCGCCGAGCCGGTAGAACACGGCGGGCCCGTCGGCGTTGTCGACATGCCCGGCGACGATCGCGGTGCCCGTCTCCCCGGGCGTGGTCCCGGCCTCGTACCAGCCGGCGAGGTTCTTCCGCTCGGCGGGCGGCACATCGAGACTGCCGGTCTTCGTCAGGCCCAGGCCCATGAGGGGGGCGTCGACGCGGATGGCGGGGATGCGGATGCGGTCGGGAGGGGAGGGCGGGAGCGCGGGGGCGGCGGAACGCGGGGTGCGCGGATGGGTATGCGCCGCCCCCGTCGACTCCCCGGCCTCCCTGGCCTCCCCGGCCTCCCGAGTCTTCCCAGCACCCCCGGTCTTGGTCTCCCCGGTGGGCAGGGCTTCCCCACCGTCCCCGTCCCCCCTGGCCTGCGCGGCCGACGGCTGGGGCGGGGCATCCGTCTCGGCGCCACTGCTCAGCAGCCAGGCGCCGGAGCACAGGGCCAGCACGGTGACGCCGGCTATCGCGCCGTTGCCGACGCCGCGGGGAACGCGCACGGGTGCCTCCCGGGACTTTCTAGGGTCTGTCGTTTGGATCAGGTCGGCTGTGAGGCGCTGCGCCTTTCGGGCCGGCGTGATCCACACGACAGGCTCTGGGCCGCCCCGGTCCCCCTCCGGGCCGCGAGGGGCGTCGGACCCGGAGGGGGAGGGGACGTGCGGTACCAGTGGACGGACAGCGGAGGGTGTCCGTCAGAACCCGTCGCCTCTCGCCCGGCGATGCAGGAGCCAGGTACCGCCCGCGGCGGCGACGGCGAGAGCCGAGACGCCGACCGCGGTCTGCACGGGATCGCGGTCAAAGGCACCGCCGACCCCCGTCTTCACACTTCCTCTCGGATGCACCTGCTCGCGCGGCGCCGTCAGCGTGACCACGAGGTCCCCGCTCACCCGCTTGCCGCCCTCGGAGCAGGTCACGACGATCTCGTACGTCCCCGGCTGCGCGCTCGGCGGCACCCGGAACTCCCCGGCCGCCCGCTCGTCGCCGTCCGGCGCCAGCGTGAAGTCACCGGCGCCCACGGCACTGGCGTCGCCCGCCGCCGTACCGCCGTCCCCGCAGTCGGCCGTGCTCACCGTGACGTCACCGCCGGGCACCACCGAGGCCGGGGACACGTCCAGGCCACCCCCGTCGGCGTAGGCGGGTGCGACGGCGAGACCGGCGGCACCGACGGCCAGCGCGGTCCCGGTCAGCAGACGGGCGGTACATCGCATCGATGCTCCTCCGAGCTCACGGACTCACGACCCGCGACACCCCCTTGTGCCGCCGCCTCGGCCGAGACCCCTGCCCTTCGAGGTAAGGGGAAGCGGGGCGGGAGCGCTTGTCGGGGAAACGGCGGAAATGAGGCGAACGGGTGTCGGAGGGGGCGCCGGAGTGATCGAGCCGACGGTGTTTCAGCAGGTCATCGCCGGGGGCGGGGTGTGCCGGGGGAGAGAATCCGATGAGCGGAGGGCCAGGGGTGTGAACGGGTGACCGGCGGCGGCTACTGGGGCTGGGTCGCGATCTGGATCAGGTTGCCGCAGGTGTCGTCGAAGACGGCCGTGGTGACGGGGCCCATCTCCAGCGGCTCCTGGACGAACCGGACACCGAGGTCGCGCAGGCGCTCGTACTCCGCTTGCACGTCGTCGACGGCGAACTGGGCGAGCGGGATGCCGTCCTGGACGAGCGCGTCGCGGTAGGTCCTGGCGGCCGGGTGGCCGGCGGGCTCCAGGAGGAGTTCGGTGCCGCCGGGCTCCTCGGGCGAGACGACGGTCAGCCACCGGTCCTGCTCGCCCACCGGGACGTCGTACTTCTTCACGAAGCCGAGGACCTCGGTGTAGAAGCTCAGGGCCTTGGCCTGGTCGTCGACGAAGACGCTGGTCAGATGGATCTTCACGGTGTGCTCTCCTCCGGTCCGGACGGGTCGGGCGCCGGCCAACGCTCGGCGATCTGCCGCAGCGGCGCCGTATTGAGGTCGTGGAACTTGTAGCGGCCCTCCCGCCTGGTCTCGACGAGCCCGGCGGCCTCCAGCACCGCGAGGTGCTGCGAGACCCCCTGGCGCGAGATGGCGAGCTGATGCTTCATGCTCAGGCGCGAGCAGATCTCGAACAGTGTCTGTCCGGACCTCTCGGTGAGCTCGTCGAGGATCGTGCGGCGGGTGGGGTCGGCCAAGGCTTTGAAAAGGTCGTCGGCCACGCCAGGAGAATAGGCAACTGTTCACTTGCCTATCAAGTCGAGCCGCGGAACGGTCACCGCCTTCCGTCCCGGCGTGGGCATGCTTGTGCGCATGCCCGTCGCGATGACGGGTACGACGCCTCCCGTACGCGGGCGTCGCGGAAGCCGCCGAAGAGCGAGGGGTGTCGGAAGTGATTCGAAAGCTGCAGGCGGTCGCGTTGGACTGCGCCGATCCGGTACGGCTCGCCGAGTTCTACGCGGAGTTGCTCGGCGGCCGGGTGGTCACGGACCCTGACGAGCCCCAGTGGGTCGAGGTGCACGGGTTCGAGGGGACGCCGATCGCCTGTCAGCGGGCGGACGGCTACCGCCCGCCGGAGTGGCCCGGCCAGGAGCACCCGCAGCAGATGCACCTGGACTTCGACGTGGACGACCTCGACGGGGAGGAGAAGCGGGCGCTCGCCCTCGGCGCGACCGTGCTGGAGCGGACGGACCAGCTCCGCCCGGAGGCCAACTGGCGGGTCTACGCGGACCCGGCCGGCCATCCGTTCTGCCTCTGCGTCCACTGACTCCGGGTATTCGGTTGCCGCAGTTCACTGCGGTCGGATAGGAAGCCTGCATGCTCAAGGGGAACAAGGTCGGGCTGCGGGCCCGGCACGAGGACGACATACCGGTCCTGCGGACCGAGCTCTACGACGACGTGGTCAACGGCTCGCGGGCCGAGGGCGGTCCGTGGCGGCCGATCACGCCGGGCTCGAAGGATCCACGGCTCGTGGTGGACGACAGTGTGCAGGGCAGCGTCCCGTTCTCCGTGGTCGAGCTGGACGGCGGCACGCTGATCGGCACCGCGACGCTGTGGGGCATCGACAACCACAACCGCTGCGCCCACATCGGCCTCGGGCTGCTGCCGGCCGCACGCGGCAAGGGCTACGGCACCGACGTGGTCGCGACGCTGTGCCACTACGGCTTCGTCGTACGCGGCCTGCAGCGGCTGCAGATCGAGACACTGGCGGACAACTTCGCGATGCTGCGCTCCGCCGAGCACAACGGCTTCGTCCGCGAGGGCGTGCTCCGCTCCTCGGCCTGGGTGCTGGGCGAGTTCCTGGACGAGGTACTCCTCGGCCTCCTCGCCCAGGACTGGAAGCCGAACCCGAAGGGTTAGCCGGCACGTTGGCCGGCATATCGGCCAGCGCATTGGCCGATAAGTGCTCATGAACCTGAGCCAAGCGGCACAGCAACCTCACAGGTGAAGCGCTTGCTGGGGCGGGTGGGGCGCGAAGACTCCTCCGTGGCATCACTGGCGCTTTCTTGCCATGTTGGGTCGCACTCTTGTGCGACCCATTCGCGCTGCGCCACAGTTGCCCCGCGCCCGGTGGAGAGGAGTGGACCACTCCTCGTACCGCCGGTGAAGCGCGCGATCAACAGCGGGGGAACGGGGGATCCTGTGCGTCCCATCGACGCGGCGTCGGCATGAGGAATCAGCGGCGCCCCTTTCTGCTTCCGTTTCTGCTTCCGTGACGGAAGTTCACCGACGCGTGCCCTGAAGGGTGCGCCTCTCGCACTCTCGACCGGCCGTCGTTCTGTCGCCCGCCCCATCGGATCGGACATGTGCGCTCGCGCGGTAACCCCACTGAGAGGGAGAGCTGTTGAGATTCGGGAGACGAATGCGAGTGCCGCTCGCCGTGCTGGCGTCCGGAGCGGTGCTCACGGGACTGCTGCCGGCCGTGGCCTGGGCCGCCGAGCCGGTACCGGAGAGCAACGCCGCGCAGACGCGGCCCAACACCCCGTCCGACGCGGTGCCGTCGGCGAAGCGCGCCGCGGTCCTGGGCAAGGAGTGGCGGAAGTCGGGCGACCTGGCGTGGACCACGTCGGGTGACGCGGAGGGCTTCCACCTCCTCACGGCGCACAAGAAGGACGGCTACACCTGGCGCGGTACGGCGACGCTGTCCGAGCCGGGTCTGGAGGCGGACGCCTGGATAGGCAACGTCTGTGTCACCGGCTCGGGCAAGCGGGCCGTCGTGGTCTACGCGCCCCGCACGTTCACCAACAAACCGCGGCTGATGGCCCGCGGTGCCTTCACCGCGATCGTCGACCTGACGTCGGGCCGGGTGACGAAGCTGAAACTCAAGGCGTCGCTGTCGTACTACAACCCGGGGTGCGGTACGGGGGAGACGGCCGTCCTGACCCAGTCCGGCGGCGAGGACCTGCCCGGCACCCGACTGGTCAAGCTGAACACGTCAACGGGACGGCTGGACAAGCCCGTTGAGCTCAAGGGGCAGATCACCTCGGCCGTCCCGGTGAAGGACGGCGCCATCGCCGCGGCCTCCGGCGCCGAGGTCGTCCGGATCGACTCCGCGGGCGCCCGCAAGGCCGTCGTCCGCACCGACGGCGTCCCCTACCGGCTCACCCCGGACAGCGCGGGCGGGCTCGCCTTCCTGGACAAGCGCGGCGCGACCTCCAGGGTCAAGCACGTCACGGCCGCCGCGGTGACCCGTCCGAGCGCGCGCACGACCCGCGCGACGGTGCTGGCCCAGGGGCCCGCGACGGAGACCGGACTGACCCGCGGCGCCGGCACCGTGTACATGACGGGCCGGACGGCACCGGTGGCGAAGCGGCTCCCCGCCGAGGTGCGGCGGCTCGCGGACACCGCCAAGGACGTGACCGTCTCCACCCGGGGCGAGGCCGTACTGACCCACACCACCTGGGCCGACGGCAAGGGCACGCTCCTGCTGCCGGGCGAGGCCGGCGCGGCCCGTCGGGTGAAGCTGTCCATGACGGTCCGGGGCTCCGGACACAAGGTCGCCTTCACCGTCGACCCCACGCGTCGCGTCTCGAAGTACGCGGCCCAGGGCCGGGACCTGTCGCCGGGCGTGTCCGCCGGCTCGGGGAAGCAGGGCTCCGGCAGCGGGACCGGGGCGGCGCGTGCCGCCGGCGACCCCAGTGACCCCGTGGAAGCGGAGCGCACCTGCTCCGTACCGCGCAACGACCCGCGCAACCAGGCGATGCAGCCCAAGCCGCGCCAGGTGGAGTGGGCCGTGGACATGGCGGTCAAGGGCCTGCTGAACACGCACATCTCGCGGCCGGCGAACTGGAAGAACCTCGGGATGCCCGCCTACCAGCCGCAGACGCTCTTCCTGAACCCGGCGCTGAACGGCGGGGGCCGCGCCATCGCGCAGGTCATGCTCGGCGTGACCACGCAGGAGTCCAACATGTGGCAGGCCGCCCGGTCGGCGGTCCCCGGCGTCACCGCCAACCCGCTGATCGGCAACTACTACGGCATCGACCTCTACGACGGCGACTCCAACAACGACTGGGACGTCGACTTCGCCGAGGCGGACTGCGGTTACGGCATCACGCAGATCACGGACCACATGCGGATGGCCGGCCGGGAGGACGGACACGGCGGCGCCG
Organism: Streptomyces sp.; assembly: GCA_013362785.1. Taxonomy (GTDB): domain Bacteria; phylum Actinomycetota; class Actinomycetes; order Streptomycetales; family Streptomycetaceae; genus Streptomyces. Next base: position 7,189 of record JABFVM010000364.1, read on the forward strand.
CCTGGCCGTACCAGCAGCAGCGGGCCGCGGCCCTCGACTACACCGCGAACATCGCGGCCGGTCTGCAGACCCTCATCTCCAAGTGGAACGAGACCCGCGCCGCGGGCCTGATCGCCAACCACGGCGCCAACGGCCGGCCAGAGAACTGGTACTTCGCGCTGTGGGCCTACAACTCCGGTTTCCATCCCAAGAGCGGGTCCGTGCCCTGGGGCCTGGGCTGGTTCAACAACCCGGCGAACCCGGAGTGGGACGCCGGACGGCTGCCGTTCATGGAGAACGCCGCCGGAGACGACGACGCGAGCGCGGCGGCCCGTCCGCAGAACTGGCCCTACCAGGAGAAGGTCCTCGGCTTCGCCGCACACCCGCCGTCCTTCCTGGAGTCCCCGGGCGTGATGGTCCCCGCCTTCCGCCAGTCCACCTGGAACGGCACCAACGAGGGCGTCGGCGTCAAGGGCAGCGCCAAGTACAACAGGGCCCATGTCAAGGCACCCGAGGGCGCGTTCTGCGACTCCTCCAACTCCTGTGACCCCGGCAGGATTTCCGACGGGGCCACGAACGACACCACGACCAGCGGACCCTGTGGCCGCACGGACTTCCAGTGCTGGTGGAACAAGCCGGTGACCTGGAAGAGCGACTGCATCGACACCTGCGGCTTCGAGTTCATCCGGTTCAGCGAGAGCACACCGGAGGAGCCCGACGGCACCGCCTACCCGCCGACCTGCTCCAGGAGCGGCCTCCCGGACGCCGCGCTGATCGTCGACGACGTCCCCGCGGGAACCCCGGTGGTCCGGCCGAACTGCGCCAACTCCTGGACGAACTCCGGCAGTTTCTCCTTCAACTTCGCCAACAACGCGGTCGAGACCGTCTACCCCGCCAAGGTCGACCTGCACCAGCTGGGCGCGGGCTTCGGCGGCCACTTCTACTTCGGCCACACCCGGCAGAACGACGCCAAGGGGCAGCGGCTGAAGATCACCGGCAACTGGAAGCTGAACCGGGAACTCGACAAGGACGCCCGGGTCTGGGTCCACCTGCCCGACCACGGAGCGCACACCAAGCTCGCCAAGTACGAGATCAAGACCCGCAACGGCTGGCGCAGCAGGACCGTCTCCCAGCCCGGCGACAGCAACCGCTGGGTGAAGCTCGGCATCTTCCGCACCAAGGGCATCGTGCCCGAGGTCAGGCTCAGCACCCTCACCTCGGACGGCACCGGGGACGAGGACATCGCCTTCGACGCCGTGGCGTTCGAGCCCGGCGAGTGGGACTTCGTGCCCGACATGGTCATCCCGGAGGCCGACCCCGACGCCCCGGACCCCGAGTTCGAGGACACCGACCGGCAGAAGCAGCCCAACCCCGACGGCGTGATCGGCCTCACCGCGAAGAAGGAGCACTGCTACGACACGGACCGCGAGGGCGTACGCCAGTGCATCTCGCGCGACTACGACATCAAGAAGTACGGCGCCGACGCCTGGCAGACGCCGCGCAACAGGGCCGCGAACGTCGACGCCCCCCTGGTGAGCTGGTGCGACGACCCCACGGTTTCCGGCTACACCCTCACGCGCCGTGAGGGCTGCCACAAACTGGCCGTCCTGATCAGATGGACGGTCGACGGCAAGACGGTGGGAACGGCCACCTTCCTGGTCCGTGAGGAGTTCCTGCTGGAGAACAAGAAGGTGTTCCGCGAGCGGATGTTCATGAGCCCGCTGTCCATCGACGCGGCGCTGGGCACGGTGTCCCTGGACTACTGGGACGCGATCTGCACACCGGAGTGCGACGAGGCGTACGCCGGCACCTGGGACGGCGTGACCGCCTGGGCTCCCATCGTGGACAAGCACTGGGTGTCGGCCACGAAGACGTTCACCTGGAACACGGCGGCGGCCGGCACGTCCCGGGACTTCGACCGGGGAACGTTCCTCAGCTTCAAGGCCAGTTCACCGGAGGCGTCCGGCGCGGTCGAGGTCCTCAAGCCGGAGTGGACCTTCTGGGGCCAGGTCACCTGTGACAACTCCGTCGCCGTGCCCAACTCGACGGGGTGTGTGTTCGGCAAGCACGTACCGACGTTCCAGACCAACACCAAGCGGTATCCGGCCGCGGCCGCCTACTACTGGGTGCTCAGAGAGAAACTGGCCGACCATCCGGGCAGCAAGAAACACGGCAAACCGATGCACCGGCTGATGGACAAGGTCCAGCAGGAGCACAACCGCAACACCATCTGCAACAAGACCGGCACCGGCAAGTGGACGGCCCACCCCGACGCCACCCCGGACACCCAGGGTGTGCAGTGCGACGAGTTCCCCTTCGCGGCCACACGGGAGAGCGGAGGCGTCCCCTCGCCGGTCGTCAACGGAGGCATCTGCGTCCAGCTGTACGCGGAGAAACAGGACGACGGCACCTGGCGGCTCTTCGACGACGAACGGTACGACCCGCCCACCTGGAGGGAGATCTGCGGGCGCGCCTCGATGCCGGGCAAGCAGAACGGAGACGCGGGCCGCGGCCCCGGCCTGTCGGGCTTCTTCACCAAGGCACGCGTGCTGAACGACGAGGAGTTCTACATCGAGGTACCTGGCTTCGAGGGCTGCAACACGGAGGACGTGTGCGTCGTACGCCCCTGAGGTGACGGCATCGGCGTAACAGAGAAGGAGCGAAGGGAGGGGGACCGGCACGGCCGGTCCCCCCGTCGGCCTTTCGGCGTCAGCGCCAGACCAGTTGGGAGGTGCCGTCGTCCTCGTGGACGTACTCGGCGCGGATCTCCTTGCCGGTCGCGGTCTTCACGGGCCGTCCGGTCTCCAGGGAGAGGACCGTCTCCTCGAACATCTCCGCCACGCTCTGCCAGCGCACCACGCCCCACAGCTCCAGGTCCTGGTCGATCTCCAGGACCGCCCCCTCGGTCGGCCCCTCCCGGTGATCCACCACGAGCTGTGTCCCCACCAGCGTCCTGGCCAGCGGCACCCAGCGGACATGGGCCGTGGCACCGACGACGAACTCCTCGTTCTCGTCCTCCAGACTCCAGGCCACCTCCTGCTCCATGTCCCGCTGCCCGAGCCGCATCCCCTCCGCGTCCAGCGGATAGTGCCCGCCGGGCAGCAGCCCTCCCGGGCCACCGGGCCGTGCCCAGGTGGACACGCCGTTGTGCCGGGAGAGCCAGGCCCGCAGCTCCGGACGGAGATCGAACCGGTTCTCGGCGATCTCACCGATCTGCCTCGCCGGCGCGGGCGGGTTGAGGACCCGCAGCTCGTCCGGCGCGTGGGCTTCCAGCCACAGGTCGAGGCGGTTCAGTACATCGAGGAAGGGCACGGCAGGTCCTCACGTCTGGATACGCAACGCTTGGATGCTGTCGCTACCGTGCCCTTCCTACAAGCCCCTCAAGGCCCTGAAGACCCCTGAAGGCTCCTCAGCCGACGTTCACCGCGCTCCAGGCAGCGGCCACCGCGCCGTACTCCGCGCTCCCGGCCCCGTACAGGTCCTTCGCCGCGCTCAGCGTCGCCGTCCGCGCCCCGGCGTAGTTCGTCGAGGACGTCATGTAGACGGTCAGCGCCCGGTACCAGATCTTGCCCAGCTTGTCCCGGCCGATCCCGTTCACCGAGGAGCCGTCGCAGGTGGGCGAGTTGTACTGGACCCCGTTGACGGTCTTCGCACCGCTGCCCTCGGCCAGCAGATACGCGAAGTGGTTGGCGATGCCGGAGGAGTAGTGGACGTCGAGGTCCTTCGCCGACGTGCTCCAGCAGTCCACCGACTTGCCGTCCTTCGACGGCTTGTCCATGAAGCGCAGGGCGTCCCGCCCGAGTCCGGACCGGACGATCTTCTCGCCGATCAGATAGTCCCCGGGGTCCGAGGTGTTGCCCGCGTGGAACTCGACCAGCGTGCCGAAGATGTCGGACGTGGCCTCGTTCAGCCCGCCGGACTCGCCCGAGTACGTCAGCGCGGCCGTCTTCGAGGTGACCCCGTGGGACATCTCGTGGCCCGCCACGTCCAGCGACACCAGCGGACCGAGCTGGCTGCCGTCACCGTCGCCGTACGTCATGCAGAAGCAGTTGTCGTCCCAGAAGGCGTTGTTGTAGGCGTTGCCGTAGTGGACGCGGTTGAACGAGCCCTTGCCGTCGCCCGCGATGCCGCTGCGGCCGTGGACGTCCTTGTAGTAGTCCCAGGTCATGTCCGTGCCGTACTGCGCGTCCACCGCGACCGTCGAGCGGTCGGCCGCCGTGCCCGTGCCCCAGTGGTTGTCGGCGTCGGTGAAGACCGTCGCCGGGGCGCGGTTGAGACAGACGGTCAGGACGCACAGGTCCGTCTTGTTGCCGGCGTCACCCGTGTACGTGCCGCCGCGCGTCGGGTCCTTCAACTGGTACGTCGATCCCGACTGCGTCGTCTCCAACGGCACCGTGCCGCCGTACAGCGACTTCCCGTCGCCCGACGCCGTCTCGATGCTGTCCCAGGCGTCGATCCGGGCGCCGGTGCGGGCGTCGGTCAGCACCGTGCGGGCGACCGGGTTGCCGAGGGAGTCCTGCGCGGCCGCGTTGGTCCGCCAGGCCAGCTTCGGGGCGCCGTGCAGGGCGTCCACGACCAGCTCGGGCTTCGACGTCAGCCGCTTCAGCGTCTCGCCGACGTTCGCGGCACGCAGCGCCTTCGCCGCGAGGTCGGCCGCCTTCGGCGCGGACACCCCGGGTGTGACGCTCGACAGGGAGACGGCACCCTTCGTGGCGCGGGAGGCGTTGCGGTACGTGCCGTCCTTGGCCAGATGGACGACGAAGTCACCGCCCAGTACGGGGAGTTGGCGATAGGTACGGTCGTAGCGGACGTGCTGTGTACCGTCCGCGTCCACGACCACGTCCCGCGCGGTCATGCCCTGCTCGGGCGTCAGCCCCAGACTTCCCGCCAGGTCCGTGAGGACCGACGACGCGTTCTCCAGCGCGGTCGCCCTGCTCGGCTTGTCGTCCGCGCCGGCGGCGGTGGGGGACAGGGCGGTGGCCATGAGGGTGGCGACCGCGGCGGCGGCGATGCCCGCCGTGGCGAGTCGGGAACCTCGGATGTGCGGCCGTATTCGGCTCATCGGTCTCCTCGAACTGAACGGCACAGAAGGGTGACCAAGATTCAAGGGGGCATGCACATGCCGTGGCCAGGGTGAATACGTGGAGGTGTGTGAGAGGAGAGAATCGTTTCCGTGACCCTCTCTCCTCGACTGCCGTTCTTCGTCTACGGCACCCTGCGTCCCGGCGAGCCCAACCACGACGCCTTCCTACGGGGTCGCGTCCGCGCGGAGGAGCCGGCACGGATGGAAGGGGCGGTGCTGTACGACGGGCCGGGGTATCCGTATGTCGTCGAGGA
>JABFVM010000445.1 GCA_013362785.1 Streptomyces sp.
GCGGCCTCCTGCGCGGTGTCGGTGTGACGGACGGATGGCAAAGCCCCGCCATCATGCCCGATCCGGCATCACACCCGGTTCGGCATCACGCCCGGTCCGGTCACCTGTGCGACCGCGTGGCCGGCGTTCAGAGTTCGTCCTTGAAGGACTCCTTCGCGACCAGCTTCCCGTCGCGGAAGCAGAACCGGTAGACGATGTCGTCGTCGACGTCCAGGTAGTGACGGCACGTCGCACCCTCGGGCAGCGGCGGGCCCTGCTTCTCCTGGCCTTCGGTGAGCAGGGAACTGCCCTCCGGCAGCTCGGCCTTCACATCCTTCTCGGCGTCGCCGACCTTCGCGGACTTGTACACGCTCGCCGATATGGTGCCGCTCTCCACCTCGCCGAACAGTGCCGTCAGCCCCCAGGCCCCGAGGGCGAGCACGCCCACGACGAGGACGACGGAGGTGACGACACAGCCGAGGGCGACCTGCTTCTTGCTGCTCATGATGGTGGCGAACTCCCCTTGCGGATCGAAACGGTCGATGACCGCTCCACCGTCGCCCGCCGCGCCCCCGCCCGGCTGCCCTCCAAAGTCGTCGGCGGGAGCGACGGAGGTCGCGCCGTCCGGCCGGGTCCGGGACCCGTCACCGTCGTAGGGCAGCACACCGGCGAGGCGGAACCCGCCGTCGGGAGTGGCACCCGTGTGGACCATGCCGCCGACCAGCCGGGCCCTCTCCCGCAGGCCCGCCAGGCCCTGACCGCCGCTGATCGCCGGCGCGGTCGCCGCGGCCCCGGCCGGCACGGGCCCGTTGGCCACCTCGACCACCAGGCTGTCCGGTTCATAGCGCAGCGCCACGGTGATCGGGGCGCCCGGCGCGTGCTTGTGCGCGTTGGTCAGGCCCTCCTGGGCGATGCGGTACGCCGTGTGGTCGGCGGCGGGTGCGAGGGGCCGTACGGTGCCGGAGCGGTGCAGTTCCACGGCCGCGCCCGCGGCCAGCGACGCCTCGACGAGACCGTCGACGGCAGCCGCCGCGCGGGCCGTCGGGGGCCCGCCGTCGGTCTGGTCCGGCCGCTGTCCGGAGGGCTCGCCGACGTCGTCCCGCAGGATGCCCACCGCCTCGCGCAGCTCCTGCATCGCCGCCCTGGAGGCCTCCCGCAGGATGCCCACCCCTTCCCGCTGGCGGTCGCCCAGCTCCGGGTCCACCTCCAGCGCCCCGGCGTGCACGGAGATCAGGGCGAGCTGGTGGCCGACGCTGTCGTGCATGTCCTGGGCGATGCGCTGCCGTTCCAGGAGCCGGGCCTGGCGCGCCACCATCGTCTGTTCGCGCACCAGTTGGGCGTTGTGCCGCCGCAGGGCGTCGAGCAACGCGTGGCGCTGGGCGCGGTACCGGGAGGCGAGGCCCGGCACGACCGCCAACGCCACGAACGCACCCGCGGCCAGCACGGTCGTCGCGAGCAGCGACAGCTCGGACTTCCCGTCGACCGCGTCGCGCAGGGTGAGGGCGACGTTCAGCACGAACCCGGCGGCGTACGCGGCCAGCGCGCGGCCGGGGCGTGCGATGCGGCTGCCCGCCGACCAGCTCACGTAGATGAGCAGCGGTGTCGTGCCGGCCACCCCACCGGCCAGGGCCGACGAGATGATCAGCACCGTCGCCGGCAGCGAACGCCGGGCCAGGGACAGTACGGCGACCGCCAGGGCCAAGGCGCCGGCCCACGCCCCGAACACGGCCACTCCGCCGAGCAGACCGGCGAGCCCGGCCAGTACGACGGCGAGCGCCGCCTCCCCGACGATCCGCTTACGGGTCCACGGCGAGGCGGCGACGAGCCGGGACCGGAGTGACCGGCCGGCACGCGGTGCCTGGGCTTCGTCCCTGCGCAAACTGTTGGCTGCGTCCACGCGCAGACGATAGACAGCGGCGGTCGGGCACCCGCATCCGCCCTTCGTCGTGATCCCGAACGACGAAAGTCGACACCGGCTCCGGCACCGTGGCGGCGCCTGGAAGAATCCAGCCATGGACGTGGAACTTCCCGAACTGCCCTTCCCGCTCCGTACCTACGGTCCCGACGGGCACTGGCTCTACGAGGACGGCATCCTCTCCGGATGGGCCGGGCCCCGGCAGGACCGTTTCGTGCCGCCCACCGGTGAGGCCGTGGACCCCGCCGCCGACGCACCGCGTCTGCTCGGTTCGCCCGAGGGGGACTTCCAGCTGATCGCCCGGGTCACCGTCGGGTTCGCCGCCGCCTTCGACGCCGGGGTGCTCTACGTCCATGTCGGGGAGCGGGCCTGGGCCAAGCTGTGTCTGGAGTACTCCCCTGACGTGCCGACCGTGTGCACCGTGGTCACCCGGGGGCACTCCGACGATGCCAACTCCTTCTCCGTGGAGGGCAGTTCGGTCTGGCTGCGGGTGAGCCGGACCGGGCGGGCCTTCGCCTTCCACGCCTCCCGGGACGGCGAGCGCTGGACCTTCGTCCGGCTGTTCACACTGGGGGAGGAGAAGGAGGCGGACGCCGCCCTGGTCGGGTTCATGACGCAGTCGCCGATGGGGGAGGGGTGCGTCGTGACGTACGACCACCTGGAGTTCAGGCCGAACTGGCCGAAGGACCTGCGAGACGGAAGCTGAGCAGACCCGTCACCGCGAGCAGGGCCGCGCTGACGACCACGCTCACCCGCATCCCCGCCACGAAGCCGTCGGAGATCAGCGCCCCGAACACGGCGATGCCCAGCGCCCCCGCCATCTGCCGCGCCGCGTTGAGCACACCGGCCGCCAGCCCCGCCCGCTCGGCGGGCACGGCCTCCAGCATGGCCGCGGTCAGCGGCGGCACCGTCAGCGCGCAGCCCAGCGCCATCGGGACGAGGAGCAGGGCCACCAGGACCGGAGGCGTGCCGGTGTCGACGTACAGCGTCATGAGCAGTCCTACGACGGCCAGGCCCTGCCCCACCAGCATCGGCAGCCGGGGGCCGTGGCGGCCGGCGAGCTTGCCCGCCACCACGTTCGTCACCGCGATCAGGCCCGTCATCGGCAGGAACATCAGGCCGGCCTGGAGCGCGGAGCGGTGCTGGACCTGCTGGAAGAAGAGCGAGAAGACGAACACCATGCTGTAGAAGGCCACGCTGACCGCCGCTCCCGCGGCCACCGTCACCGCGACGGTCCGGTCGCGGAACAGGCCGAGCGGGACGACCGGGTGCGGCTGGCGTGTCTCGATCCGGACGAACACGACCGCGGCCACCACGGCCACCGCCAGCGCCGCCCAGCCCTCCGCCCCGCCCTCGATCACCGCGAAGGTCAGAGCCGTGAGAGCCACCACCGCCGTCACCTGGCCGGGCAGGTCCAGCGGTGCCGGGCGGCGCCGCGAGCGCGGGGCCCGCACCAGTAGCGCCAGGATCAGCGCACCGACCGGCAGGTTGACGAAGAAGATCCAGCGCCAGTCCCAGGCCGTCGTCAGCGCACCGCCCACCACCGGACCCAGCGCCACCGCCACCGAACCACCCGCAGCCCACCCGGCCACCGCCCGCGCCCGCCGCGCCGGGTCGGCGTAGGCCTGCCGCACCAGCGCAAGCGAGGCGGGCAGCACGACCGCCGCCGCCATGCCCTGCACCACCCGCGCGCCGATCAGCGTGGGCAGGTTCGGCGCCAGGCCGCAGGCCGCCGAGGCCAGTGTGAAGACGGCCGTACCGAGCCCGAACGCCCGGCTCGCGCCAGCCCGGTCCGAGAACGCCCCGGTCGACAGCATCAGCGCGGCGAAGGCCAGCGTGTAGGCGTCCACCACCCACTGCAGGCCGGACATCCCGCCGCCGAGGGACGAACCGATCGCGGGCAGCGCCACGTTCACGATGGACGCGTCGAGGCAGACCAGCGCGAAGCCGAGGAGACCGGCGGTGAGGGTGAGGGCGGCGGAAGACCTCTTGGGCCCCAAGTCGCCCGGTGCGGAGGCGAGTTCGTCGCCCGTGAGGATCTGGTTCGTTGACATGCCTCCATGCTGCGGATCCGTGCCGCCGTACAGTAGTGGCCAAAATGCCATGCACCCGGAGGTTCTGGCCATGACTCAGCCGCGCGCCCCGCACCGCATCGCCGTCGTCGCGCCGTCACCCGTGTCGATGTTCAACCTCGCCATCCCGGAGATGCTGTTCGGCAAGGTCGAGGTCGACGGACGGCCCGGCTACGAGGTGGTCATCTGCGCGGCCGAGCCGGGCCCGGTGCCCACCAGCGGCGGGCTCGACCTGTATGTACGGCACGGTCTCGACGCCGTACGGGAGGCCGACACCGTGCTCGTCGCCGGCACCGGTCAGCCCTTCGAGCCGGACGCGCGGATCGTGACCGCCGTGCGCGAGGCGGCCGCCGACGGCAGGCGGATCGCGTCCCTGTGCACCGGCGCCTTCCAACTCGCCGAGGCGGGCCTGCTGCACGGGCGCCGGGCCACCACGTACTGGGCCCACGCCGAGGAACTGCGCCGCCGCTACCCGCACGTCGACCTGCGCGGAGACGTTCTCTACGTCCAGGACGGCCCCTACGTCACCTCCTCCGGCTACGCCGCCGGCATCGACCTGTGCCTGCACGTCATCCGCACCGACTACGGCGCCGCCGTCGCCAACGAGGTCGCCCGTCTCGCCCTCGTCGCACCCGTACGGCCCGGCGGCCAGACCCAGTTCACCCAGACCCCGTTGCCGCCCGAGCGCGGGAACGCCTGTGCCGACACCCGCGGCTGGGCCATGCGCAACCTCGACAAGCCGCTCACCCTCACCGATCTGGCCCGGCACGCCGGCGTCAGCGTCCGCACCCTCACCCGCCGCTTCCATGCCGAGAGCGGGGTGAGCCCGCTGCAGTGGCTGCTCCACCAGCGCATCGAGCGCGCCAAGGAACTCCTGGAGACCACCGCCCTGCCCATGGACCAGGTGGCCCGCGCCTGCGGTCTGGGCACCGCCGACTCGCTGCGGGGGCATCTGGTGCGCCGTACGGGTCTGACGCCGAGCGGCTATCGGGCGCAGTTCAGCCGGCTCGGAACCGCCGCGTCCGCGGTCACGTCCAACGTTGCATGATCAGTGACAGAGAGACCGCGATCCGGGTGATCCGTACCGTCCTGCCCGTCGAGGCGGAGACGGTCGCCGCCCTGCACGCACGCGCCCGGGCGACGTACTACCCGGACGGGATCCCGGATGACGGCACCGACTGGCTCGCCGTCTGGCAGGAGGCCATCGCTCGGCCGGACGGGCATGTGCGGTGCGTCGTGGAGGAGGGCCGGATCATCGGCCTCGCGTCCTTCCGCACCCCCGAGGGCGCCCCCGCCGACCTGGTCAAGCTGTTCCAGTTCCATGTCGACCCCGACCACTGGGGCCGGGGCGTCGGTGCCTCCCTGCATGCCGCCTGCGTGGAGGAGTGGCGGGCGGACGGCAAACGGACGGCCGTGCTCGACGTACACGTGGACAACCGGCGTGCGCAGACCTTCTACGCCGGCCGGGGCTGGCTTCCGGACCCGGAGAACCCGCCCGCCGACGGCGACCACCATCTCTTCCTGCGCTTCTCCGTGACCGGGGAAGAGGCCGGGGCGACCGGGGAATGAACCCGGCTGCTTGAACGTTCACCCACTAACCGGAGGGAGTCTCCGTACCCGTACGACTGGGAGAGAGCCGAAGACATGCGCGTCGAGATCTGGAGCGACATCGCCTGCCCCTGGTGCTATGTGGGCAAGGCCCGCTTCGAGAAGGCGCTGCAGGCCTTCCCGCACCGCGACCAGGTCGAGGTGGTGCACCGCTCGTTCGAGCTGGACCCGGGGCGCGCCAAGGGCGACATCCAGCCCGTGATCACCATGCTCACGAAGAAGTACGGCATGAGCGCCGCGCAGGCCCAGGCGGGCGAGGAGAACCTCGGCGCGCAGGCCGCCGCGGAGGGGCTCGACTACCGCACCCGGGACCGAGACCACGGCAACACCTTCGACATGCACCGCCTTCTGCACCTGGCCAAGGAGCAGGGCAGGCAGGACGAGCTGATCCAGGTCTTCTACCGGGCGAACTTCGCCGAGGAGCGGTCCGTCTTCGCCGAGGGCGACGAGCGGCTGGTGGAGCTGGCCGTCGAGGCCGGGCTCGAAGCCGACGACGTCCGTAAGGTCCTCGCCGACCCGGCCGCCTACGCCGACGACGTCCGTGCCGACGAGCGCGAGGCCGCCGAGCTCGGCGCCAATGGCGTGCCCTTCTTCGTCCTCGACCGCAAGTACGGCGTCTCCGGCGCCCAGCCCGCCGAGGTCTTCGAGCAGGCGCTGACGCAGGCGTGGGGCGCGCGTTCGCCGCTTCAGCTCATCGACCAGGGGGACGCGGACGCGTGCGGTCCCGACGGGTGCGCGGTGCCGCAGCGCTGAGCCGCCGGGCTGCTGAGCCGCCGAGTGAACGCGCAGGTCGGGGCCGATCTATAAGCATCACTTAGCGAACTCACGTAAAAAATCGCAATGGACTGATAGGTGTTCAGGGCCCAGAGTGGAGCCATGGAGACCTTCGAGAGCCTCGTCCGTGCCGAGTTCGCCCCGAAGAACGTCTATCTCAACACCGCGAGCAACGGCCTGCTGCCGGCCCGCACCGTCGCCGCCCTCGACCGGGCCGCGCGGATGCGGGCCGAAGGCACCCCGCTCGGCCCGCTCTACGAGGACGTGGAGGCCGTCCGCGCCTCCTTCGCCCGGCTGATGGGCGTGCCCGCCCGGCGGGTCGCGTCCGGGGCGTCGGTCGCCGAGTACGGCGGGCTGATCGCCGCGTCGCTGCCCGCCGGCGCCGAAGTCCTCACCGCCGAGGCCGACTTCGCCTCCCTGGTGAACCCCTTCCACATGCGCGGCGACCTCAAGGTCCGCACCGTCCCGCTGGACCGCCTGGCCGAGTCCGTCCGCCCGGACACCGCGCTCGTCGCCGTCAGCGCCGCCCAGTCCGCCGACGGCCGGATCGCCGACCTGCCCGCCGTGCGCGCCGCCGCCCAGGCGCACGGGGCCCGCACCTACCTCGACGCCTCCCAGTCGGCCGGCTGGCTGCCGCTGGACGCGGGCGCCTACGACTACGTCGCCGCCGTCGGCTTCAAGTGGCTCATGGGCCCGCACGGGGCCGCCTTCTGCGTCGTCCCCGAGGACTTCGGCGGACTGACCCCGCTGCTCGCCGGCTGGGCCGCCGGGGAGAATCCCTGGGACAGCTGCTACGGCCCCGTCGAGAACCTCGCCCACTCCGCCCGGCGCTTCGACATCAGCCCCGCCCTGTTCACCCACGCCGGACTGCGCACCTCCCTGGAACTGATCGAGGAACTCGGCGCCGAGGCCATCCACGCCCACGACCTCGCCCTCGCCGACCGCTTCCGCGCGGGCCTCGCCACCCTCGGCCACGAACCCGTGCCCGCACCCGGCTCGGCCATCGTCTCCGTCCCCGGCCTCGGCGACCGCCAGCCCGAGCTGAGCGCGGCCGGAATCGAGGTCTCCAACCGGGCGGGCAACCTGCGCGCCGCCTTCCACCTCTACAACACCCCCGAGGATGTCGATCGGCTCCTGGACGCCCTGTCTCCGTGAACCACCGGGTCTCCGTGAACCACTGGCGCCCACCCGCCGGGGGCGCTAGGAAGGGCGTCAGGGGTGGTGGTGCCGGTGGAGTCCACGGGCGAGGTGTCCGTCGAGCCGACTGCCGACGCGGAGGTGCACCGGCGGCTGGTGTACGGCGACGAGACCGCGCTGGCCGAGGTGTACGGGGCGTACGGCGGTCTGGTGCGGCGGGTCGCCGTGCGGGTCACCCGGTCCCCGGGCGCCGCCGAGGACGTGGCGCAGGAGGTCTTCGCCCAGCTCTGGAGCAGGCCGTACGCCTTCGATCCGGGCCGAGGCTCGCTGCGCACCTGGCTGTCCGTGCTCGCCCACCGGCGGGCCGTGGACTGGGTCCGCGGCGAGGCCCGGCACCGCAAGGACGCCGGCGCCGACGACTCGGCGCTCCAGGCCATCCCCGACGCCGGACCCGGCCCCGACGAGACGGTCGTCGACCGGGAACGCTCCCTTCTGCTGCACTCCGCCCTCGCCGAACTCCCGCAGCCCCAGCGGGAGGTCGTCCACCTCGCCTACTTCGCGGGCCGCACCTACCGGCAGGCCGCCGTCGAGCTGGGCATCCCCGAGGGCACCGCCAAGACCCGGCTGCGCACGGCCCTGCGCTCCTTGGCGGAAACTTTGGCCGACCCACCGGATCCGGCGCTCGAAAGGGGCGCATGATGGCGAGGAGGGGTACTCGCAGGGAACCGGCACAGGGAGGAGGCGGGCGATGACCGACGAGCACGAGGCCGTACGTGACCTGCTGGCCGCCTGGGCCTTCGGCGCCCTCGACCCGGCCGAGGAGGTGACGGTCCGGCCGCACCTGGCCGAGTGCGGGAGCTGCGCCGCGCAGGCGGCCCGGCTGCGGGAGACCGTACGGCTGCTGGACGGGCCGCCGCTGGAGGCTCCCGCTGGGCGGCACGACGGCGCGCTGTCCCTCGCCCTGCGCACCCGCCCCGCCGTGCCCCGCGTCGCCGCGCACGCCGCCCCCTACGCCGCCGCCGTCGCCGGGCTGAAGGCGCTGCTGCCCGAACTGGAGGGCCGCTGGGCCACGCCGGTCGTGCACGACTGGGACGTGCACGCCACCGTCGCCCACCTGCTCGCCGCCGACGAGCACCTGGCCGCCCGGCTCGGCCTGGCGGCCCGTGTACCGCCCTCGCGGATCGATCAGGGCACGGGCTGGGCGGACGCCTGGGACCAGCGCAGCGCCGATGTCATCGCGCACGAGCAGGGCCGTACGCCCGGGGAGACCGTGGCCGACTGGTCCGCGCAGGCCGCCGAGCTGCTCGGCACGCCCGAGGCCGGGGACGCCGAACTCGCGGCGCGGGCCGTGACGTTGATGGGGCTGCGGCTGCCCGTCGCCGACCACTTCCTGGTGCGCGGCTTCGAGGCGTGGATCCACACCGACGACATCGGCCGCGCCCTTGGCCTCGCCGTCCCGCCGCCGCCCCGGGAACACCTGGACCAGCTGGTCCGTCTCGCCGTCCGCATCCTCGGCCTGGCCCTGGGACCCGGCGCGCCCCCGGTGCTGTTCTCGGTCACCGGGGGCACTCAGTGGGTGCTGGGCTCCGGGGACGAGCCGGTCCAGGCCGAACTCGCCCTCGATCCCGTCGACTTCTGCCTGCTGGTCGGCGGGCGGTACGCCCCGGAAACCGTCCCGCGGGGCGAAACCGGCGACGCGGCCGCCGTACGGAACGTACTGGAGCGGGCCGCGTCGCTGGCGTGGCTGTGAGGGTCACCTCACCGGGGTGAGGCTCACTTCACGGGCGTGAAGTCCCGTGCGCCGATGAACTCCGGACGTCGTATCGGAGCCGCGAAGGGGTCGACGGCGGCGTTGTCCACGCTGTTGAAGACGATGAACACGTTGCTGCGCGGGAACGGCGTGATGTTGTCGCCGGAGCCGTGCATGCAGTTGCAGTCGAACCAGGTCGCCGAACCGGCCCTGCCCGTGAAGAGCTTGATGCCGTACTCGGAGGCCATCTTCGTCAGGGCCTCGTCGGAGGGCGTCCCGGCGTCCTGCATCTGGAGGGACTTCTTGTAGTTGTCCTTCGGCGTGGCCCCCGCGCACCCGAGGAAGGTCTTGTGCGAGCCGGGCATGATCATCAGCCCGCCGTTGGTGTCGTAGTTCTCGGTCAGCGCGATCGAGACGGACACCGTGCGCATGTTCGGCAGACCGTCCTCGGCATGCCAGGTCTCGAAGTCGGAGTGCCAGTAGAAGCCACTGGCCCCGAAGCCCGGCTTGACGTTGATCCGCGACTGGTGGACGTACACGTCCGAGCCGAGGATCTGCCGCGCCCGGCCGACCACGCGCTCGTCACGCACCAGTTGCGCGAACACCTCGCTGATCCGGTGCACCTCGAAGACCGAGCGGATCTCCTTGGACTTCGGCTCGACGATCGAGCGCTCGTCCATACGGATCGCCGGGTCGCTGACGAGCCGCTCCAGCTCCTGGTGGTAGACGGCCACCTCGTCCTCGGTGATGAGCTGGTCGATGGCGAGGAAGCCGTCGCGCTCGAACGACTGGAGGTCGCCGGTCGCGATCGGGCCCGGGGTGTCGGGCGCGCCCCAGACGACGGGGTCCTGGCGCGGGGTCGACACCTCCGTGGCACCGCGGCTGGGGTAGAGATCGGTGACGTTTCCGGTCATGGCGGTGGTCATGGGGTTCTCACACCTCCTCGGGCTCGGTGAGCAGCGGGTAGACGCCGTTCTCGTCGTGGTCCTCCCGGCCGGTCACGGGCGGATTGAAGACACAGATGCAGCGGAAGTCCTCCTTGATCCGCAGCGTGTGCCGCTCGTGCCCGTCCAGGAGGTACATGGTTCCGGGCGTGATCGCGTACGTCCGCCCGGTCTCGTGGTCGGTCAGCTCGGCCTCGCCCTCGACGCAGACGACGGCCTCGATGTGGTTCGCGTACCACATCGACGTCTCCGTACCCGCGTACAGGACCGTCTCGTGCAGCGAGAAGCCGACCCTCTCCTTCGCGAGGACGATGCGCTTGCTCTCCCAGGTGCCGGACGCCGATTTCACATGGCGCTCGGTGCCTTCGATGTCCTTGAACGAACGGACGATCACGGTGTTGCGATGCCTCCTAGGTGGTGGTGTTCTCTTCTCTCCGACCGTCTTCCCGGCTGTGCTGTCTGCCGGTCAGGCGGTCTCACGGACGGCGCGGGCGAGGATGCGCAGACCCTCGTCCAGCTCGTCCGGGGTGATGGTCAGGGCCGGGAGCAGCTTGACGACCTCGCTCTCCGGACCGGACGTCTCCACGAGCAGCCCGAGCTCGAAGGAGCGCTGGGCGATCCGCCCGGCCCGCTCCTTGTCGTGGAACTCCATGCCCCACACCAGGCCGCGGCCCCGGTACTCCTTGACGTCGGCGGGGTTCTCCTCGCAGATGGCGATCAGCCCCTGCTCGACCTGCTCGCCGCGCGCCCGGGTCTGCTTCTCCATCGCCGAACCGTCGGCCCAGTACGACTCCAGGGCGGCGGTGGCGGTGACGAAGGCGGGGTTGTTGCCGCGGAAGGTGCCGTTGTGCTCGCCCGGCTCCCAGATGTCCAGCTCGGGCTTGAACAGGCACAGCGACATGGGCAGCCCGTAGCCGCTGATGGACTTGGACACGGTGACGATGTCCGGCGTGATGCCCGCCTCCTCGAAGGAGAAGAACGCGCCGGTACGGCCGCAGCCCATCTGGATGTCGTCGACGATGAGCAGCATGTCCTGCCGCTCGCACAGCTCGGCCAGCGCGCGCAGCCACTCGGGACGCGCGACGTTGATGCCGCCCTCGCCCTGCACGCTCTCGACGATCACGGCCGCCGGCTTGTTGAGGCCGGAGCCCTGGTCCTCCAGGAGCCGCTCGAACCACAGGAAGTCCGGGACGGTGCCGTCGAAGTAGTTGTCGAACGGCATGGGCGTGCCGTGCACCAGCGGGATTCCGGCACCGGCCCGCTTGAACGCGTTGCCGGTGACGGCGAGGGACCCGAGGGACATGCCGTGGAAGGCGTTGGTGAAGGACACGATGGCCTCGCGCCCCTTCACCTTCCGGGCCAGCTTCAGCGCGGACTCCACGGCGTTGGTGCCGGTCGGGCCGGGGAACATGACCTTGTAGGGCAGGTCACGCGGCCGCAGCACCAGGTCCTGGAAGGTCTGCAGGAAGGCCCGCTTGGCACTGGTGGACATGTCGAGCCCGTGCGTGACGCCGTCCCGCTCCAGGTAGTCGATCAGGGCCCGTTTCAGGACGGGGTTGTTGTGCCCGTAGTTCAGCGAGCCGGCCCCGGCGAAGAAGTCCAGGTACTCGTGGCCGTCCTCGTCGTACATACGGCTGCCCCGAGCACGGTCGAAGACGGTGGGCCAGCCGCGGCAGTAGCTGCGAACCTCGGACTCCAGGGTCTCGAAGACACTGAGGTCGGGCTGGGTGATGGTCACGACGAATCGCTCCTCGATACGTGGGGGGAGGTTCAGAGGGAGAGGGGGCCGATGCGGTACAGGACTTCGGGGTCGTGCGGCCCGTCCGGGAACAGGCCCGTCGGGAACAGCACCTCGCGCTCCAGGTGGGCGCCGTGCCGCTCGGCGAAGGCGCCGAACAGCCGCTCCGAGGCGGTGTTGCCGGGGGTGATGGTGGTCTCGACGCCGGTGACGCCGTACTCGCCGCCGACCCGCGCCACGAGTCCGTCCAGCAGCGCGGCGGCTATGCCGCGGCCGCGGTAGGCGTCGTCCACGGCCACCTGCCAGACGAGCAGGGTGCGCGGACGGTCCGGGCGTACGTAGCCGGTGACGAAGCCGACCGGCTCCCCGCGCTCGTCGCGGGCCACGGCCGACGTGCCGGCGAAGTCACGGCACCACAGCAGATAGCTGTACGACGAGTTGAGGTCGAGGGCCTTGGAGTCTCTGGCAATACGCCACAGCGCGGCCCCGTCGGCCACCGCCGGACGGTCGATTTGCAGGTCTGCTTGTGCGGCAGTCATGCGAATTGAATTTACCGAG
>JABFVM010000057.1 GCA_013362785.1 Streptomyces sp.
GGACCTCCTGACGCTCGCCCGCGAGGTCGTCGCAGGCGTCCGCGAGACCTTCGGCATCACGCTGGTCAACGAGCCGGTGACGGTCGGAGTCAACCTCTAGGCCAGGCCCTCAGCAGGCCACGCCCTCAGTGGGCCAGGCTCTGAGCACGCCACGACCTCAATAGGCCACGCCCACCCCCTGCTTCACCGTCGCCGGATCCCCGATCATCCCCAGCATCGCGTGCGCCACGTCAGCGCGCCCGACGAAGCGACCCTTGGGCGGGAATCCGTCCACGACCGTGCGGTACTTGCCGGTGATCGGCTTGTCCTGCAGCCGCGGGGGCCGTACGACCGTCCAGTCCAGGGCGCTACGGCCCACCGCGGCCTCCATCTCCCGCAGGTCGGCGTAGATGTCCTTGAGGACCGCCGACACGATGCCGCGCACGGCACGGTCCACCAGCCCGTCCCCCTCCGGCTCGGGCCCGACCGGCGCGGCACTCACCACGAGCAGCCGCCGCACCTCCTCGGCCTCCAGGGCCGCCAGCACCGTACGGGTCAGGCGTACCGCGACTCCCGCGTCCCCGCGGCCGCGGGCGCCGAGCCCCGACAGCACGGCGTCCCGTCCGGCGACGGCGGGCCGTAGCGCGCCGGGGTCGGTGAGGTCCGCGCGGAACACCTCCAGACGGTCACCGGCGAGGGGCAGGCGCGCGGGGTCCCGTACGACGGCCGTGACCTCGTGACCGGCGTCCAGGGCCTGACGGACGATCTCCTTGCCGATGCCTCCGGTGGCGCCGAAAACGGTGAGTTTCATGAGGGCTCCCCTGTGCGTGCGATGGGTGGGTGAGTATTCACTCACCCCCTGCTCCCTCTAGAGTGAGTAAGTACTCACCCACCCGTCAAGGGCGATTGGACATGCCATGGAGAACAAGCCGACCCGGGTCCGGCTCCTCGACGCCGCGCACGACCTGATGCTCACGGTCGGGCTGGCGCGGGCCACGACCAAGGAGATCGCGCGGGCGGCCGGGTGCTCCGAGGCGGCGCTGTACAAGCACTTCGACAGCAAGGAGGAGCTGTTCATCCGCGTACTCACCGAGCGGCTGCCCCCGCTCCGCCCGCTGCTCGGCAGCCTCGCCGCCGAGCCGGGCCGGCACTCCCTGGAGGAGAACCTCACCGAGATCGCCCGCCAGGCCGCCCTGTTCTACGAGCAGAGCTTCCCGATCGCCGCGTCGCTGTACGCGCAGACCGAACTCAAGCGACGACACGACGACGCCGTACGGCAGATGGGGGCGGGTCCGCATGTGCCGATCCAGGAGCTCGACACCTATCTGCGGGCCGAACAGGAGCTGGGGCGGGTCAGCCGGGACGCGGACACGTTCGCGGCGGCGTCACTGCTGATGGGGGCCTGTGCGCAGCGGGCGTTCGCCTACGACGCGACCAAGGAGGCCGTACGGCCCCCGGTCGACGAGTTCGCCGCCCGGCTGACCCGCACGCTGCTCGCCGGCATCGCCGACTGACCTGGCCGGTACTCCCGCCCGACGCGGGCTAGGCGAGCCAGTCGTCCACCCCGGCCAGCAGCTTCCTCTTCACCTCGTCCGGCGCCGCCGACCCCCGCACCGACTGCCGGGCCAGCTCCGCCAGCTCCTCGTCCGTGAAGGCGTGGCAGTGCCGCGCGATGTCGTACTGCGCGGCGAGACGGGAGCCGAAGAGCAGCGGGTCGTCGGCGCCGAGGGCCATCGGGACGCCGGCCTGGTACAGGGTCCGCAGCGGGACGTCCTCGGGCTTCTCGTAGACGCCGAGGGCGACGTTGGACGCGGGACACACCTCGCAGGTCACGCCCCTGTCGGCGAGGCGCTTGAGCAGCCGCGGGTCCTCGGCCGCCCGCACCCCGTGGCCGATCCGGTTCGCGTCCAGGTCGTCCAGGCAGTCACGGACCGAGGACGGGCCGGTCAGCTCACCGCCGTGCGGAGCCGACAGCAGGCCGCCCTCGCGCGCGATGTGGAAGGCCCGGTCGAAGTCCCGCGCCATGCCCCGGCGTTCGTCGTTCGACAACCCGAAGCCGACTACGCCCTGGTCGCCGTACCGCACCGCGAGCCGCGCCAGCGTGCGGGCCTCCAGGGGGTGCTTCATGCGGTTCGCGGCGACCAGGACGCGCATTCCGAGCCCCGTCTCCCGCGAAGCCGTCTCCACCGCGTCCAGGATGATCTCCAGCGCCGGGATCAGCCCGCCCAGCCGGGGCGCGTACGACGTCGGGTCGACCTGGATCTCCAGCCAGCCGGAGCCGTCCCTGACGTCCTCCTCCGCGGCCTCCCTGACCAGCCGCTGGATGTCCTCCGGCTGTCGCAGGCACGAGCGCGCCGCGTCGTACAGGCGTTGGAAGCGGAACCAGCCCCGCTCGTCCGTCGCCCGCAGCTTCGGTGGCTCCCCGCTGGTCAGCGCGTCGGTCAGCGCCTCGGGCAGGCGCACACCGTACTTGTCGGCCAGTTCCAGCAGGGTCGTCGGCCGCATCGAGCCGGTGAAGTGCAGGTGCAGATGGGCCTTCGGCAGCTCAGAGACATCACGTACACGCTCCATTCCAGGATCCTGCCGCACGCCCCACCCGTCCCGGTAGCGCTTTCCCCGAACGTGGTCTTGCTCGCACGCGCAAACGACAGGCGGGCCGCTCCCCGAGGGGAACGGCCCGCCGTCACCTGCTCACCTGAGGAGGTGGTCAGTCCCTGGCCTCCGCCAGCAGCTTCTGGATCCGGCTCACGCCCTCGACGAGGTCCTCGTCACCGAGCGCGTACGACAGCCGCAGATAGCCCGGCGTACCGAACGCCTCACCGGGGACGACCGCGACCTCGGCCTCCTCCAGGATCAGCGCGGCCAGCTCGACCGTGTCCTGCGGGCGCTTGCCGCGGATCTCCTTGCCGAGCAGCGCCTTCACCGACGGGTACGCGTAGAAGGCGCCCTCGGGCTCCGGGCAGAGCACGCCGTCGATCTCGTTGAGCATCCGCACGATCGTCTTGCGGCGGCGGTCGAAGGCCTCGCGCATCTTCGCGACCGCGTCCAGGTCACCGGAGACGGCGGCGAGAGCGGCGACCTGCGCCACGTTCGAGACGTTCGACGTGGCGTGCGACTGGAGGTTGGTCGCGGCCTTCACCACGTCCTTCGGGCCGATGATCCAGCCGACCCGCCAGCCCGTCATGGCGTACGTCTTGGCGACACCGTTGACCACGACGCACTTGTCGCGCAGTTCGGGAACGAGCGCGGGCAGCGACACGGACACCGCGTCGCCGTAGACCAGGTGCTCGTAGATCTCGTCCGTCATCACCCACAGGCCGTGCTCGACGGCCCAGCGGCCGATCGCCTCGGTCTCGGCCTCGCCGTAGACGGCGCCGGTCGGGTTGGACGGCGACACGAAGAGGACGACCTTCGTCTTCTCCGTACGGGCCGCCTCCAGCTGCTCCACGGAGACGCGGTAGCCGGTGGTCTCGTCGGCGACGACCTCGACCGGGACACCGCCGGCGAGGCGGATCGACTCCGGGTACGTCGTCCAGTAGGGGGCCGGGACGATGACCTCGTCGCCCGGGTCGAGGATCGCGGCGAAGGCCTCGTAGATGGCCTGCTTGCCGCCGTTGGTGACGAGGATCTGCGAGACGTCGGGCTCGTAGCCGGAGTCGCGCAGCGTCTTCGCGGCGATCGCGGCCTTCAGCTCGGGCAGACCGCCGGCCGGCGTGTAGCGGTGGAACTTCGGGTTCTTGCACGCCTCGATGGCGGCCTCGACGATGTAGTCCGGCGTCGGGAAGTCGGGCTCACCGGCGCCGAAGCCGATCACCGGACGCCCGGCGGCCTTGAGGGCCTTGGCCTTGGCGTCCACGGCGAGGGTGGCGGACTCGGAGATCGCGCCGACTCGGGCGGAGACCCGGCGCTCGGTGGGAGGGGTTGCAGCGCTCATGGGCCCATCGTTTCAGACCGGAAACGCGGGCGGCACGCGGGTTTCACAGACTGAACATCGGTTGAACAACCGTCCGGATCCACCCCACGGCCTGGGCGATCTTGCGCTGTCGCCCCGGCGATCCCCAGGCGATCTTCCGTTCCCCAAGCCCTCATCGGCCACTTTCTGTTCGACCTGGCGCTCCGGACCACGTACACTCACACCTCGTTGGCCTTCAGCGGCCCGCAGCCGAACGGTGCACACCGAGCACCCGGTTGGATGCGGTACGTTGGGGGACGAACCAAAGGGTCGTAGCTCAATTGGTAGAGCACCGGTCTCCAAAACCGGCGGTTGGGGGTTCAAGTCCCTCCGGCCCTGCTACACACACCTTCGCCAGGATGTGTGCGCATGTACGTACAGCAATGCACCGCCGTGCGGCTCAGACCGGGCGCGGCACGGCCACGACCCGGAATCAGGTGAGGACGAGTGACGGACGCCGTGGGCTCCATCGACATGCCTGATGCCCAGGATGAGGCGCCGGAGTCCAGCAAGAAGACCCGCAAGGGCGGCAAGCGTGCCAAGAAGGGCCCGCTGAAGCGACTCGCGCTCTTCTACCGCCAGATCGTCGCGGAGCTCCGCAAGGTCGTCTGGCCGACGCGCAATCAGCTGACGACGTACACCACCGTGGTGATCATCTTCGTGGTCATCATGATTGGCCTGGTGACCGTGATTGACTATGGGCTCGACCACGCTGCCAAGTACGTCTTCGGCTGAGCCAAGAGCGAAGGGCGCCGTGGTTACCGGCGCCCCTTTCGCATGTTCCACCCCTATGTATCCAGGAAGAAGCAGCCACCGTGTCTGACCAGAACCTGAACGACACCGTCGAGCCGGATGAGTCCGTGGAAGACGAGCTCGACATCGTCGAGGGCGCGGACGAGGACCTGGACGAGGTCGAGGCTGCCGACGCCGAGGCGGGCGAGCCGGCCGAGGAGGCCGCGCTGCACGTGGAGGACGCCGAGGACGCTGAAGCGGAAGAGGCCCCCGAGGAGGAGGCCGAGCCCGTCGATCCGGTCGTCGCCCTGCGCGAGGAGCTTCGTACGCTGCCCGGCGAGTGGTACGTCATCCACACCTACGCCGGTTACGAGAACCGCGTGAAGACCAACCTGGAGCAGCGCGCCGTCTCGCTGAACGTCGAGGACTACATCTTCCAGGCCGAGGTGCCGCAGGAAGAGGTCGTCCAGATCAAGAACGGCGACCGCAAGACGATCAAGCAGAACAAGCTGCCGGGCTACGTCCTCGTCCGTATGGACCTGACCAACGAGTCCTGGGGCGTCGTCCGCAACACCCCCGGCGTCACCGGCTTCGTGGGCAACGCCTACGACCCGTACCCGCTGACCCTGGACGAGATCGTCAAGATGCTCGCCCCGGAGGCCGAGGAGAAGGCCGCCCGCGAGGCCGCCGAGGCCGAGGGCAAGCCCGCTCCGCAGCGCAAGGTCGAGGTCCAGGTGCTGGACTTCGAGGTCGGCGACTCGGTCACCGTCACCGACGGTCCGTTCGCCACGCTGCAGGCCACGATCAACGAGATCAACGCCGACTCGAAGAAGGTCAAGGGCCTGGTGGAGATCTTCGGCCGCGAGACGCCGGTCGAGCTCTCCTTCGACCAGATCCAGAAGAACTAAGCAGTACGGCAGCTCTTCACGAAGGGCCTTCCATCGGCGGGTTTCCGCTGGTGGGAGGCCCTTTCGTCGTATAAGGCAGTGCGCGCGACGAGCACGTTCCCAATAAATGTGTGCTGCACCACAACCATCCGCTGCCACGGCTGGTCTGACTTGATGACCGAAACGCGTGGACAGCGTTCTTCATGGTGTTCCCAAGCTCTTTGTGGCGGTTTGCCCTGGGCTGCTCGCTGTCCGCGTCAGCCTTCGGCGCCTTCCGAGTCACACACCAAGAAGTGGGGGAACTTCCTCATGCGTGCTCGATTCATCCTGGTCGCGGCGGCTGCGTCCGCCTGTGTGCTGCTGCCCACGACCTCCGCGGTCGCCGGTACCGGCCCGGCCCCGTCGCCCGGCAAGCAGAACCTGACCGCCCGTTCGACCGCCCCGTCCGAGGCCGGCAACCCGCTCAGCACCAAGGCGCAGGCCGCCGGCGTCTGCTCCGACGCCTACCAGATCGGTGCCACCGCCTACATCAACCGGGCCGGCGCGCACGTCGCCTCGGTGAAGCAGTTCTACTCGCCCAAGTGCAAGGCGAACTACGGCTACGTCTGGGTCTGGCAGAGCTTCCGCGACAAGGTCAAGGACTACGACGTCAGCACCGGCGTCTACAGCTACGCCCGGGACGAGATCGTGGGTCAGGACTGGTGGAACGCCACCAACAGCCAGGAGTTCTGGTCCCTGCCCGCCGACACGGTGAGCGAGTGCACCTCGGCCATCGGAACGCTGCGCGCCCCCGGTGACCCGGTGCCGGGACAGGCCACCACCGCCAAGCGCTGCTGACCGCCCCTCCGGCTCTCGGTCCCGGCCGTCGCGCGGCGGCCGGGACCCAGGGCGTCGGGGCTCGGCTCCGGGGTGCGCGCGACCGGTTGCCTGAGCTGCCGGTTTTGGTCCTGACGCGTTACCCGTTATCGTTGTGCGGTATGCCTCCATCCGGATGATCCGGAAGTTCACCGTTCCAGGTGGCAAGCGGTACGGATGAAGGCGGAACACCTCTCACTAAGGACCCGGAGAGAGCATGCCTCCCAAGAAGAAGAAGGTCACGGGGCTTATCAAGCTCCAGATCCAGGCCGGTGCCGCCAACCCGGCTCCGCCGGTCGGCCCCGCGCTGGGTCAGCACGGCGTCAACATCATGGAGTTCTGCAAGGCCTACAACGCCGCGACCGAGTCGCAGCGCGGTTGGGTCATCCCGGTGGAGATCACGGTCTACGAGGACCGTTCCTTCACCTTCATCACCAAGACCCCGCCGGCCGCGAAGATGATCCTCAAGGCCGCTGGTGTCGAGAAGGGCTCCGGCGAGCCGCACAAGACCAAGGTCGCCAAGATCACCGAGGCGCAGGTCCGCGAGATCGCCACCACGAAGATGCCCGACCTCAACGCCAATGACCTGGACGCCGCGTCCAAGATCATCGCTGGCACCGCCCGTTCCATGGGCATCACGGTCGAGGGCTGACCTCAACCCCCGTACGTCAAGCAGAAACGTGGAAGGGTCCTGCTCGGCCCGGACCACGACTCCTAAGAACACACAGGAGCAGTAGTGAGCAAGCGCAGCAAGACTCTCCGCGCTGCGGACGCCAAGATCGACCGGGACAAGCAGTACGCCCCGCTTGAGGCCGTCCGTCTCGCCAAGGAGACGTCCACGACCAAGTTCGACGGCACCGTCGAGGTCGCCTTCCGTCTGGGTGTCGACCCGCGTAAGGCCGACCAGATGGTCCGTGGCACCGTGAACCTTCCGCACGGCACCGGTAAGACCGCCCGGGTCCTGGTCTTCGCGACCGGTGACCGTGCTGCGGCCGCGGAGGCCGCGGGCGCCGACATCGTCGGCTCCGACGAACTGATCGACGAGGTCTCGAAGGGCCGCCTGGACTTCGACGCCGTCGTCGCCACCCCGGACCTCATGGGCAAGGTCGGCCGCCTCGGCCGCGTGCTCGGTCCGCGTGGCCTGATGCCGAACCCGAAGACCGGCACCGTGACCCCGGACGTGGCCAAGGCCGTGACCGAGATCAAGGGCGGCAAGATCGAGTTCCGCGTCGACAAGCACTCGAACCTGCACTTCATCATCGGCAAGGTGTCCTTCGACGACACCAAGCTGGTGGAGAACTACGGCGCCGCGCTGGAGGAGATCCTCCGTCTGAAGCCGTCCGCCGCCAAGGGTCGCTACATCAAGAAGGCCGCCATCACCACCACGATGGGCCCCGGCATTCCGCTCGACCCGAACCGCACCCGCAACCTCCTCGTCGAGGAGGACCCGGCCGCGGTCTGAGCCAACGGCTCACCAGGCTCTACGACGGGCCCCGCACCCTTCCTGGGTGCGGGGCCCGTCGCTTGTCTCCCGCAGCCGTCTCCCGCAGCCGTCTCCGTCCGTCGTGTCCGTCCGTTTGTCAGTGCCCTGGGTTAACTTTCATTCACGGGGTTCGCACAGGGGGGACGAATGACGAGCACGAGGGTGCGCCGGTCGGCGTTCTGGGTCGCGCTGCTGACCGCGCTGACGGCTCTGGCCGCCTGCACCTCCTCCGACCGCTCCGACGAGAAGGCCCGCGCCACGCCCTCCCGCGCCGTCACGGCCGCCCTGCGCACCGTCGAACGCTCCACCGACCAGGCCCGGTCCACCCGGGTCAAGTCCACGACCAGCATGGGCTCGACGCTCTCCATGAAGGCCGACGGCACCCTCGCCTGGGGCGACGGCCTCACCGGCGCCCTGAAGATCACCTACACCGGCGGCACGACGGCCGACACGATGCGCCGCCTCGGCACGACGTCGATGGAGGCCCGCTATCTCCCCGACGCCTACTACGCGCGCATGGGCGAGGCGTTCGCCGAGAAGGCCGACGGCAAGCACTGGATCAAGTACGCCTACGACGACCTGGAACAGCTCGCCGGCAGCTCCGGAGCCGACCTGGCGGACCAGATGCGCGGCACCGCGCCGCACACGTCGGTGAAGCTGCTGCTGTCCTCCAAGGACGTACGGAAGGTCGGCGAGGAGACGGTCAGCGGCGGGCGCACCTCGCACTACTCCGGCACGGTGCACGGCGAGGGCGCCACTTCCCAGACCGTCGACATATGGGTCGACCACCGGAATCTGCTGGTCAAGAAGGTCGAGAAGGGCCGGACGGCCACGGGACCGCTCACCCAGACCGCGTACTACAGCGACTACGGAGTGAAGGCCGCGGTCCAGAGACCTCCGGCGGGGGACACCGCAGACCTCAAGGACCTGCTGAAGGACTCCGACAGACGCTGAGGGCCCCGAATCGATGAGGCGTGACCGAGCTGCGCCTGATCGGGCACTGAGGGCCGTACGGGCCGATTTGCCTGACGGCGATTGAGTCCCGTACTCTCCTACAGAAGCCCAAGACCGCTGGTCGTTGCCGTGCACTCGTAAGAGGGCGCGGTGGCCGAAGGATCCGCTGAAATGCGGACGACCCGCGCAGGTGACAGTGGAAGAACTCCCGGAGTGCGTGCGTCCAGCGCGTTCAACCGGTCGAGTCCGCCCCGTGCGCCTGCGCCGGGGCGTTTCGTTTTCCCCAGTCCTCCTTCGGGTCCGCGCGGTCAGAATCACCCGGAAGGAGGCCGAGGCTCATGGCGAGGCCCGACAAGGCTGCCGCAGTGGCCGAGTTGACGGAGCAGTTCCGCAACTCCAACGCTGCCGTGCTTACCGAGTACCGCGGTCTCACCGTGGCGCAGCTCAAGACGCTGCGTCGTTCGCTCGGTGAGAACGCCCAGTACGCCGTGGTGAAGAACACGCTGACCAAGATTGCGGCCAACGAGGCCGGGATCAACACGCTGGACGACCTGTTCAACGGTCCGACGGCTGTCGCCTTCGTCACCGGTGACCCGGTGGAGTCGGCGAAGGGTCTCCGTGACTTCGCCAAGGACAACCCGAATCTCGTCATCAAGGGCGGTGTCCTTGACGGTAAGGCGCTCAGCGCCGACGAGATCAAGAAGCTTGCGGACCTTGAGTCCCGCGAGGTTCTGCTCTCCAAGCTGGCCGGTGCCTTCAAGGCGAAGCAGTCCCAGGCTGCCTCCGTCTTCCAGGCGCTGCCGTCGAAGCTCGTCCGCACCGTGGACGCCCTTCGCGCCAAGCAGGACGAGCAGGGCGGTGCCGAGTAATTCGGCTCGCACGATGACCGCCGCCGCCTGAGGCGGAGGTCGTAGCGGGCCAACGTACGCCCGCCAGACATGTACATCCGGCACCAGCCGAATTAGTGGAAGGAAAGCCAACATGGCTCTCACCCAGGACGAACTGCTCGCCGAGTTCGAGAACATGACCCTGATCCAGCTCTCCGAGTTCGTGAAGGCGTTCGAGGAGAAGTTCGACGTCACCGCCGCCGCTGCCGCGCCGGTCGTCGTCGCCGGTGGTGCCGCTGGTGGCGCCGCCGCCGAGGCCGTCGAGGAGAAGGACGAGTTCGACGTCATCCTCACCGGTGCCGGCGACAAGAAGATCCAGGTCATCAAGGTCGTGCGTGAGCTGACCTCCCTGGGCCTGAAGGAGGCCAAGGACCTCGTGGACGGCGCCCCGAAGCCCGTTCTCGAGAAGGTCGCCAAGGACGCCGCCGAGAAGGCCGCCGAGTCCCTCAAGGGCGCCGGCGCCTCCGTCGAGGTCAAGTAAGACCTTCCGGCCGAGCAGGCCTTCGCGGTCGGGTACGACCGCAGCGCGTGCTGAAAGCAGCCCTCCAGGGCTGTAACGCAGTCGCACCGAAGAGCGATCATCCATTCGGGTGGTCGCTCTTCGGCGTTCCTGGGGGCGCGGCCACGGTTGCCTTGCACCCGAGCGGGCGGGGGGTATGGTGATCTTCGTCGTGTCTCCGGGCCGTCCTGGGTTCGGGCATGGGGGCCTTGACGAACCGCACGCAGCGCGCAATTCTCAGGACGCGTCGCCACAAGGATCCGAATCCGAGGCATGGATCGGCGACGAAGAGGGCAGTATCAACGTGCATTGAGGGCAAGCATGCCGAGGGCGTTGAGAACAACGAGGGTCGCGAAAAACCCGCACTGGACATCAGTGTGCCAAGTGGCTACACTGACCCTTTGCGCTGCCTGTTAGCTGTCCCCTGCCCGTCACCAGGGGCATGCCCTCGCTTGAGCACCGATGACCGGACCATCCCTGACCTGGCCATTCTTTGGCTGGAGAAGGAAACCCCTGTCTCTGTGCGCCGGTGAGGGGCCGGTACGCGCGTAGTGAGTCCGAGCCCTCGGAAGGACCCCCTCTTGGCCGCCTCGCGCAACGCCTCGACCGCGAATATGAACAACGGCGCCAGCACCGCCCCGCTGCGCATCTCCTTTGCAAAGATCAAGGAGCCTCTTGAGGTTCCCAACCTGCTCGCGCTGCAGACCGAGAGCTTTGACTGGCTGCTCGGGAACACCGCCTGGCAGAGTCGGGTCGAGGAGGCTCTGGAGTCCGGTCAGGACGTCCCCACCAAGTCCGGTCTGGAGGAGATCTTCGAGGAGATCTCTCCGATCGAGGA
Organism: Streptomyces sp.; assembly: GCA_013362785.1. GTDB lineage: Bacteria > Actinomycetota > Actinomycetes > Streptomycetales > Streptomycetaceae > Streptomyces. The sequence goes on from JABFVM010000057.1 coordinate 11,067, forward strand.
CTTCTCCGGGTCGATGTCGCTGACGTTCCGCGACCACCGTTTCGAGCCGCCGAAGAACAGCATCGACGAGTGCAAGGACCGCGACTTCACGTACGCGGCCCCGCTCTTCGTGACGGCAGAGTTCACCAACAACGAGACCGGCGAGATCAAGTCTCAGACCGTCTTCATGGGCGACTTCCCGCTCATGACGCACAAGGGCACGTTCGTCATCAACGGCACCGAGCGTGTCGTGGTGTCGCAGCTCGTCCGTTCGCCCGGTGTCTACTTCGACTCCTCCATCGACAAGACGTCCGACAAGGACATCTTCTCCGCCAAGGTCATCCCGTCCCGGGGCGCCTGGCTGGAGCTGGAGATCGACAAGCGCGACATGGTCGGTGTGCGCATCGACCGCAAGCGCAAGCAGTCCGTGACCGTTCTGCTCAAGGCTCTCGGTTGGACGACCGAGCAGATCCTCGAGGAGTTCGGCGAGTACGAGTCCATGCGCGCCACCCTGGAGAAGGACCACACCCAGGGCCAGGACGACGCGCTGCTCGACATCTACCGCAAGCTGCGTCCGGGCGAGCCCCCCACGCGTGAGGCCGCGCAGACGCTCCTTGAGAACCTGTACTTCAACCCGAAGCGTTACGACCTCGCCAAGGTCGGCCGCTACAAGGTCAACAAGAAGCTGGGTGCGGACGCTCCGCTCGACGCGGGCATCCTGACCGTCGAGGACGTCATCTCGACGATCAAGTACCTGGTGAAGCTGCACGCGGGCGAGGCCGAGACCGTCGCCGACAGCGGTCAGACGATCGTTGTCGAGACCGACGACATCGACCACTTCGGCAACCGTCGTCTGCGCAGCGTCGGCGAGCTCATCCAGAACCAGGTCCGTACGGGTCTGGCTCGTATGGAGCGCGTCGTGCGTGAGCGCATGACGACCCAGGACGTCGAGGCGATCACGCCGCAGACCCTGATCAACATCCGGCCGGTCGTCGCCTCCATCAAGGAGTTCTTCGGCACCAGCCAGCTGTCGCAGTTCATGGACCAGAACAACCCGCTGTCCGGGCTGACGCACAAGCGTCGTCTGTCCGCGCTCGGCCCGGGTGGTCTGTCCCGTGAGCGGGCCGGCTTCGAGGTCCGTGACGTGCACCCGTCGCACTACGGCCGCATGTGCCCGATCGAGACCCCTGAAGGCCCGAACATCGGTCTGATCGGCTCGCTCGCCTCCTACGGCCGGGTCAACGCGTTCGGCTTCGTCGAGACGCCGTACCGCAAGGTCGTCGACGGCCAGGTCACCGACGAGGTGGACTACCTGACCGCAGACGAGGAGGACCGCTTCGTCATCGCGCAGGCCAACGCCACGCTCAACGACGACATGCGGTTCGCCGAGGCCCGCGTCCTGGTCCGC
>JABFVM010000244.1 GCA_013362785.1 Streptomyces sp.
AGGGGGCACGGGTGAACCACGACGCTCTGGAACTCACCGAAGCGCACTACGAGTTGGTGATCAGCGTCGACGCCAGACGTTCCGGCGAGTACGACGACGTCGACAAGCCGCGTATGCGCGCCCGGATCTACCGGGTGCTGGAGACGGCCTTCACGCACGCCAAGGTGGCGCGGGACGCCGTCCACATGGAGGACCGCGGCGACGGCGTGCTGCTGGCGGTCGCGGGCCGGATCGCGGTGAGCCGGCTGCTCGGCCTGTGGATGGTCGAGGTGCACGAGAAGCTGCGGGACGAGAACCGCGATCTGGCCGTCCCGCTCGGACTGCGCATAGGCATGCACGTCGGCCCGGTCCGGCACGACGACCGGGGCATCAGCGGACGCGCCGTCGACCTCGCGTGCCGGCTGGCCGACTCCCCCGTCGCCCGGCAGCTGCTCGACGCCGAGAAGGCCGACCTGGTGCTGGTGACCTCCCAGTCGCTGTACGAGGACGTGGTCAACGGCGGCGGCAAGTTCATCGAGCCCGCGCACTACTCGTCGGCGCGGCTGGAACTCAAGGAGGGGCCGGTCACCGCCTGGTTCCGGCTGCCCGGACGGCCCGCTCCGGCGATCCCCGAGGCCTCCGCACCGACGGCACCGGCCTCGGGACCGGCGGCGCCGGCGTCGTCGTCCGCGACCGGTCCGCTGCCTCCCGTCGACGACGACACCGACGGCTACGACGCCCTGGACGACGTGCTCGACGACGCGCTCGACGACAACGACGAGTTCGAGGTCGTCGGGGACGCCATGTCCGGTCATCGGCCAGGTCAGGGCGGGATTCATTACAACGTCATCGGCGACATGTCCCATAACCACCACAACGAGTACCAGGGAGACGTGCACATCGGCCGGAAGTCCGGCCGCGACGCCGAGAAGGGGAGGGGCTGAGCCGGGTGAGCGACGACGAGCAGGCGGGCGGCGCGAGCGACGACGCCCCCGAGGAGCCGAGCGGGGGACGGTCGTCCGACGACGGCAAGAAGTCCGGGGACGACAGGAAGGCCGACCGCAGGAGCGACCGGCGGGACGGCAGGAAGGGCGACCGGAAGGCCGGGGACGGCAGGAAGCAGGACCGGGACGACCGGGACGACGACGGCCGGGACCGGGGCCGGGACGACGAGGACGGCTCCGACGACGAGAAGTCCGCCGAGGACGAGGAGGCGGAGAAGGAGAAGGAGCGGGAGAGGGAACGCGAGCGCGCCGCCGGGCGGTTCAAGGCGTACACCCGCGATCCCCTCGCCGAGGACGAGGGCGAGGACGGGCCCACCGATCTCGCCGCCGCCGCGCGCACGCGCCGCGCCACCCGGCTGCTGTTCGACGTCGGCGGGGACCTCACCCGCTTCGACCGCTCGTACTTCAACCGCGCCCACATCGGCGACAACATCAACCTGCTGCTGGGCGCCCGCCGCCCCGGCGCGGGCATGCGCAGCGGGCCCGTCCCGGAGGAGGAGCTGCGCAGGCTGCGCCGGGCGCACGTGCCACCGGAGGGGTACGTACGGCTGCGCAACGCGCTGCGCGCCCGGCGGCTGCTGGTGCTCGGCGCCGCGCCCGGCACGGGACGTACGAGTACGGCGCTGTCGCTGCTGGACGAGGTCACCACCGCCGAGGCGGACGGCGCCGACGCGGAGACCGTGGCGCGGGTGCGCCGGGTCGACTCGGACGGCGGGGTACGGCAGTTGGCCGAGACGCTCGACGGCGAGGGCGGTGAGGCCTGGCGCGGCACCGGTCATCTGCTGGAGCTGTCCCTGGACCGACCCGACGCCCGGCCCCCGGACGAGATGGACCTGGACGAGTTCGCCGCGGCCCTGGCCCGCCGCGAGGCCTTCGCGGTGATCGTCGTCACCGTCGGCTCGGCGGCGAACCCGCTGCTCGCCGGGCGGTACGGCATGCTCTGCCCGCCCGCGCCCACCGAGGAACTGCTCGCCACCCGGCTGCGCGAGCGGCTGGAGGAACGTACCGCCGAGGCCCGCGAGGACGACACGCCCCTCGACGAGCTGCTGGCCCGTGCGGAGGCGCTCGCCGGCCGGGCGGAGGTCGAGGACGCGGTCGGGCTGAAGGATCTGCGGCCCGCCGAAGCCGAGTTGCTCGCCTCGCTGCTGGCCGGGCATGTGCTGGGCGACGTCTCCTACGACGATCTGCTGTCCGGATGCCGCAGCATCGCCGCCGAGCAGGCCCAGGAGTGGTTCGCCGGGGTGGACCGCGCGCTGACCGCGCCGCCGCGCGAGCCGGAGCGGGGGGACCGGGGCGCGACGCGGTCGGGTACGGCGACGCTCTTCCACCCGGTGGCGTTCCGGATCGCGCTGGCCGTGCTGGGCGGCGCCTCGCACAGCGCGGTGGCCGCCGCCGCCCATCTGCTGACCTGGGAACTGTCGGTGCAGTCCGACCCCGACAGCACCCCGGCCCGCCCGCTGTTCTGCGACGACCCGGAAGCCGACCTGGCGCTCTCGCGGGCCGAACTGACCGACGGCAAGGTCGAGGTGGACGGGCACGACGTGCCGGCCCGGCTGATCTGGTACCGGGGCTCCGCCCTGCCGTCCGCGGTGCTGACCGAGCTGTGGGACCGGCACTTCCCGGTGCGGGCGCCGATGGTGCGCTGGCTGCGGCTGCTGGCGGACGATCCGCGCGTCCAGGTGTGGATGCGCGCCGCTGTCGCCGCCGGTGAGCTGTGCGTACGGGACTTCGACCACGGTTACACGGAGCTGATCCGGCCGCTCGCCGAGGCGACCACGCACCGTCGGGTCCTCTTCGCGGCCACCACGCTGGACCAGGCGGCGGGTCACGACTCGCACCGCAGGGCGGTGCACAAGCTGATCGGCGACTGGAGCAGGAAGGGCACGCTGTCACAGCGCTGGACCGCGTCGTGGGCGCTCGGCTACGGCAACGCGGCGGCCACGATGGACGACACCCTGGACGCCCTGGCCCGGATCGGGGTCCGGGACGACGACGAGGAACTGGGCAAGGTCACCGCTTCCCACAACGCCGTACGGCTGCTGGCGCGCCCGGAGGCGGCGGAGGTGCTGTCGCGGATGGCCGAGTGGACCCACCACAGGCGCGAGGCGTACCAGGACCTGGGTCTGGCGGCCACCGTACGGCTCGCGGGGACGACGGTGGACGGGTTGCTGACGGACGATCCCGACGCGCTCCTTGACGACGCCGACTCCGCGTGGGGCGACCGCGGCGACTGGCCGGTGGCGCTCGCCCTCGCCGCCATCCGGCCCGAACTCGTGGAGCCGATGGCCGACTTGATGTGGACGGCCCTGCACACGGCCCGGTCGAAGGACGTGGCGATGGACGCGCTGGAGGACCTGCTGCGTTCGGCCGAGCGCAAGGACGGCACCGAGTGGACCCGGCCGGGGCTGGCGGCGCTGCTGCCCGCGCTGGCGGCGGAGGAGCAGGACCGGCGGCGGCTGGACTGGCTGCTGCGCCGCATGATGAACGACCCCGAGAAGCCGCTCCCCGAGCCCAAGGCGCGCGACCTGTGGTGGCTCGCCGTCGAGCCGGAGGAGAGGTCGCGCCGGAGCGCACCGCGCCAGGACAGGCCGCCGCAGGACAGGACACCGCAGGACAGGACGCACCGGGCAGGGCCGCGCCAGGACAGGACGCGTCGGGACAGGACGCGCGAGGAGGAGAGGTATGGCTGAGAACGAGGACGAGGCGGCCGGCGCGGGCGAGGCGGAGAGCACCGAGTCGACGGCGCCCGCGGGTCCGTTCCTGCGGGACTTCAACACGGTGGCGGACGGCTATCCGCGGGTCAGCCCCAAATCGGCGCTCGTGCACTTCTACAAGAACGGCGGCTACACGGTGCGGCGGGCCTCCGGGGTCCAGCACGTCGACAAGCCGGTGCTGGCCAGGACGCGCAGCATCTGCGAGATCGCGCTCGGCACCTATGTGGCCCCGCTCCAGATGGAGTTGCCGGCCGCCGGGGGCACGACCTTCTTCAAGGCCGAGGTGGACATCGAGTGGGCGGTGACCGACCCTTACCTCGCCGCCCTGGAGGTCGTCACCGATGTCGCGGGCCGGCTCACCTCCCCGGTCCTCGAACGGCTGCGTGAGGTCACCACCACCTACCGGGTGACCGAGGCCGAGCAGGCCAACCGTGCCATCACCCGCGAGTGCGCCGGGGGGCGCTGGGCCGACCTGGGCTCCGAACTCGGGCTGCGGGTACGGCTGTACGTCCGGCTGCGCGTCGACGACCGGACCATCGAGCACGCCGACGAGGAGCGGGACGCGCACGCCCAGGCCAGGGTGATCCGGCTGCGGCAGGACTCGTACCGGCGCATGCTGCAGGGCGGGGAGCTGGAGCAGCTCAGCTTCATGCTGGCGGCCGACCCCGAGGGGGCCAAGGACTTCCTGGAGAAGATCCGCCAGGAGGGCAGGCAGGACGAGAAGGACCGGGTCGCCCGGCTGTTCGCCATGGCCGCGCGCGGCGAACTCGCCACGGTCGACGTGGAGACCCAGGTCCTCAACCTCCTCAACCAGGGCATGGGGCAGCCCATGGTGGGGCCCATCGGCACGGTGCCCGCACGCCGGCCCAGGGAACTGGAGGCGTCCGGCGACCGGCCGTTCAACCCGGACTGGGCCTCGGACGAACCGCCCAGGCGCCGGCCCCGCAGGCCCGCCCCCTCCCGGGGCGAGCCCTCCCGGGGCGAGCCCTCCCGGGGCGAGCCCTCCCGGGGCGAGCCCGACCGTCGGGGAACCGCCCGACGCGGCCCCGACCGGGACGAGCCGTACCCGGGAGACGACCCCGAGTACGACGACCCGGGCCCCCGCCCCCGGCGCCGCGGCCCCCGCCCCGAGCCGTACCCGGCGGACGACCGCGCCGCCCCTGACGACCGCGACCGCGGCGACCACGACGACGACCGGCGCGGCCCCGCCCGGCGCCGCCCGCACCGGCCCGAGCCCTACGCCCCGCCCTCCCCGCACTCCCCGCGCGACGACGCCGACTACGACGAGCCGCGCACCGCGTCCCGGCAGCGGACCTACCGCCCGGAGCCCTACTCCCCGGCACCGGACCGCGACTACGACCGCGACTACGACCCCGACAACAACCGCGGCTTCGGCCCTGACCACGGCCCCGACCACGACGAACGCCGCTCCCGCGACCGGCGTCCGGCCCACCGGGCTGAGCCCTACTACGCCGACGACACCGACGACGCCGAATACGGCGCACCCCGCGACGAAGCGCGCCGTCGGCCCCATCGGCCGGAGCTCGGCCCGGCGGGACCCGTCCCGGGCCACGACCCCGAGGATGAGGCGCGCTCCGGCGACCAGCCTCGGACCTACCGGCCGGAGCCCTACCACCCGTACGACGAGCGCGAGTGGGAGCGGCCCCGGCGTCGCAGACGTGCCGCGGACGACGGCTGGTCCTGGGCGGAAGAGGACCGATGACCGCCGACGGCGCGGCACGCAACTCCCCCGACCCGGTCCTGCCTGTGCCGCACGGGGGTCGGCACTGCAGCGACCGGGCGGGGGAGCGCATCGCGGAGCGGCTGCTGGTCACCGTCCGGGAGGACCTCGGCCGGGCCGACTCCAAGGCGGCCGTGCTGCTCTCGGGGACGCTGGCGCTGCCCGCGTTCCTCGCCGGGTGGCGCGGCACCCCGGCCTGGGACGGGCTCGCGGACGTGACGCTCGTGCTGTCCGGGGTGCTGTGGGCCGTAGCGGTGGCCGCGCTGGTCGGGGCGCTGATGCCGCGCACCGGCACGGTCCGCGCCGGGGACGGGGTGACGTACTTCGGCGACCTGGTGGCGGCCCGCGATCTCGCGGGGCTGTCCGCCCGGGTCGTGGAGGCCGGGCGGGATCCGGCGAGGTGGCTGCTCGTGCAGGCCGTGGACGTCAGCTCGATCCTGTCCGCCAAGTACCGGGCCATCCGCTGGGGCGTGGGCACGCTCGCCCCGTCGGCGGCGCTCGCCGTGGTCTGGGGGCTGACCTCGGGCTGATCCAGGTCGGCGCCGATCCAGGAGGGCGCACGCGACACCGGCGTACCACCCCCGCACACGCCAACGCACCACCGCACCCGCCACCGGCGCGCACCAGGCACGACGCGGCGGCGTCACCACCTACACGCCACACGACGAACGCCACCCGACGAACACCGAACGACGCACGCCGAACGACGCACCAAGAACCAGAAGCACCCACCTCACGCACGCATCACGAATGTCGAAGACCAAGGGGACGGCCGTGGGAAGAGTCACGGGAAGACTGCAGACAGGAAGGACCCGGGTACGCCGCGCCGCATTCTCGGCGCTCGGCGGCACCGCGGTGTTCGCGTCCCTGTTGGCGCCGGCCGGTCGGGATCCGGTGCCGGCGGCGAACTCCGAGCCGGTGTTCCCCGCGGTCAACTACGCGGTGGCCGTGGACGAGTCGGCCAGCCTCGCGCCCGAGGACATGGAGGCCGAGAAGGCCGCCGCCAAACGCATCGCGCTGGGCGACGTCTCGTCGTCCTCGCAGGTCACGGTGTTCGGCTTCGCCGCCGCCGAGAAGCGCGGCCAGCGCGTGGTGGACCCGGTGTGCCGGCCCACCACGCTGAACTCGGCGGGCCGCGAGGAGGTCGGCAAGTGCGTGGACGGGCTGCGCAGCCGTAAGAAGGAAGAGGGCACCGGCACCGATCTGCCGACCGCCATCCGGCAGGGCGTCAACGACCTGACCGACGGCACCGACGCCAAGGTGCCCCGGGTGCTGTTCCTGCTGACCGACGGGAAGATGGACGTCGAGGACAGCTTCAAGTACGGCGAGAAGTCGCACCGCGTGGCCGAGGGCGAACAGCAGCTGAAGGAGGCGCTCAAGGAGGCCGCCGCGCAGAACGTCCAGATCTGGCCGCTGGGCTTCGGATCCGACCCGGACAGGAAGCAGCTCGACCAGATCGCCGCCGGCGGCTACCAGAAGGGCTGCGTCGAACTGCCCTCCGCGACACCCAAGGCCCACAAGGTCGACGGGGCGAAGGACGTCGGCGGCACGCTGGAGAAGATCTTCGCCGCCGCGCACTGTCTGCGCCACGAGGAGGGCCCCAGCAAGCGGCCGCCGGCCACCCTGGAGATCGGCATCTCGCCGCTGGCCACCGTTGGCAGCATCGTCGTCGACAAGGGCGACCCCAAGGTGAAGATCACCTACTTCGACCCGAAGGGCGACGAGATCCCCACCACCTCCGGGACCTTCAAGGGCTCCCGGTTCGAACTGGCGGGGGGCTCCGGCACCGTCGAGGCCCTGAAGATCGTCGATCCGCTGCCCGGCGTCTGGAAGGTGAAGGCCGAGGCGCCGGAGGGGCATCGATCACTGCCCGTCGCCGTCAGCGTGCTCTGGCAGGGCGAACTGAACGGCGCCATCACCATGGACCCGCCCTCGCCGCAGGCCGGCGAGAAGGTCACGGTGACCATGGGGCTGCAGACCCGCGAGGGCTACGAGATCAAGGACCCGCGCGACTACGAGGGACTGCGCGTGCGCAGCGAGCTGACCGGGGACGGCTTCTCCCCGGTGGCGCTCGACCTCGCCGACGACGGCAAGGGGGCCGACTCCGACGCGAGCGACGGCGACTTCACCGGGACGGTGACCATCCCCGAGGACGCCGACGGAGACCTGACGGTGAGCGCCACGCTGACCGCCTCGGGACTGAGCGCCGACACCCGCAGCGAGACCGGAAAGGTCGCGCTGGGCGAACTGCCCGTCAAGGCCGTGCTGGAGCTGCCCGACGGAGACGTCCACCCCGGCGGATCGGTCACCGGCACCCTGGACGTCGGCAACACCACCGGCACCGCACACACCCTGCGGCTGTCCGTCGCCGACGTGAAGGACGGCCGGCTGTCCGTCGAGCCTGCCGAGATCACCCTCAAGCCCGGCGAGGAAGGCACCCGGAAGGTCACGGTCCGGGTCGCCGGCGCGAGCGCCTTCGGCGACCGGCTCGGCGACGGGGTGGACGTCCACGGCACCTTCACCGTCGTCGACACCACCGACGACGACCGGGCCCTCGAACGCACCCCGATCTCGGTGCGGGTCACGCCGAAGCCCGGCATCTGGGAGCAGTACTGGTGGGCCTTCGTGGCCGGCGCCGTCGTCCTCGCGCTGGCCGTCGTGGCCGTCGTCGCCCTGCTGCGGCTGCGCAGGCGCCGGCGGGACCCGTTCGGGCTGGTCCTGCAACTGGTCGACGCGGACGGCACCGTCCTCCACGAGCACAAGGCGGGGCACGGCGACAGCAAGCAGTGGTACGCGTTCGCCGTCGCCGAGGCCCATCACAGCCCGCGGATCGACAAGCGCTCGCACGGGCCGTACGCCGTCCGGCGCAGTCGCGAGGGCGGGGCCGTGGTGCGCAAGGGCGGCAGCCGGTTCCCGCTGACCGCGCGCGGCGGCCAGGTCCAGCTGACCGACACGCTCGCCCTCTCCCTCGGCGGGACCCAGCCGCCGGGACCCCGGCCGCAGGAGGGCGTCTTCGCCGGGGGCACCGGCCCGGGCACCCCGGGCAAGGGCGGCACCTACGACGACCTCCTGTGACAGACGGGGCGGGCCCTGGCCCATCACCACCCGGCCCGCCCCCGCACCACACACCGCACCGCATCGCACCCCCGCGCGGCCGTCCCGTCGCGCGACCCCACGGACGTACCCAGCACAAACCTGCGGCCTCGGCGGCCGTACAGCGGGGAGGAAACCATGAAGATCTTCCAGCCGATGCTCTTCGTCGGCCTGGGCGGCACCGGAGGTCTGGTCGGTGCCGAACTGGAACGCAGGCTGCGCGCCGAGCTGTGCGGCCCGGACGGCATGGCGCTCAGCCGGCAGAACGGCCACGCCCCGTTTCAGCTGCCCGACTGTCTGCAGTTCGTGTACGCCGACTACAGCGAGAGCGATCTGCAGCGGCTGCCGCAGTTCAACGTGGACCCGTCGCTGCGGGCGGCGTACTCCCGCACCTCCCGGGCCACCCACAATCTGCTGCCGAACTTCGACGCCTCCCCGGAGGTGACCAAGATGCTCCGGGCCGTGCTGCGCGACGAGGTCGCCGACTGGCTGCCGCCGCGCATGGACGAGCCGAAGGTCACCCCGCTGCACGCCGGCGCGGGCCAGCTGCCGACCGTGGGCCGAGCGGCGCTGTTCGCCACGCTCCGGCACGGCCTCAACCCGGTTCTTGAGCCGCTGCTCCAGGCGATCGACGCGATCGCCAAGGCGGGCGGCGAGCTGAGCGAGCTCGGCGGCGGCAAGGTCAACGGCTGTGACGTCTTCGTCGCCTTCTCGGTGGCCGGCGGCACCGGCGCCGGGATCTTCCTCGACTACCTCCACCTCATCAACTACGCCTTTCAGCTGCGACGCTTCGACGGCGTGAAGATCTACCCGCTGGTGGTCATGCCCTCGTCGTTCGGCACCGCCACCGGCGGCGGACGGGAGGCCGAACTCAACGCGGCCCGGGCGCTGGTCGACCTGTTCCGGCTGGTGGACACGCAGAACGCGCCGTCGGAGGGCCATGAGATCGGCGACCTCGACCAGGAGCTCGGTCTCGGCATCCGCTACCCGGGTATGACGCCGATCCGGCTGCGCACCGGCATCCTGCCCACCGGGTTCCTGTTCAGCCCGACCGCCGGCATCCGCGCGGACGACCTGCGCCGCTCCATCGTCTCCCTGGTGATGTCGCTGATCGGCACCGAACTGGGCGACGGCCGCACGGCCGGCCGGACGATGGCGGCCGACGACGACTTCACGACCTTCGCCGCGAGCTTCATCAACCGGGGCGTGCAGCGCAGCGCCGTGTCCCCGACCGGCATCGGCCGGCAGGGCGTCTCCACCAGCCTGGTCGCCTCCATGACCGCGCCGATGGACCAGCTGGCCGACCTGGTGGCCGGACGGCTGCTGCGCACGGCGGTCACCGACCTCGTGGAACGGCCCCGGGCGGAGCTGCGGGACGGGGCGGTGCCGATGATCCGGCAGCTGTTCGCCGACTCGCATCTCGAAGAGCTGTGGGAACGCAGGCAGTTGCCGGTGCCCGAGCCCGATCCGCTGCCGCGCGGCGGCCGCAACATCGAGGCGGCGCTGGGCGAGCGCATCGCGGACATGCAGCGGCTGCTGTTCGACCTGCGGGCCGAGGCGGACCGCACGGCCGCCGCGATGGCGGACCGGTTCGCGCCGCGCCCCGCCATCGACAAGCTGCTCCAGACCGTGGACCCCTTCCTCGCCGAACGCATCGTGCGGGGCGTCCCCGACAGCGACGAACGGATCGCCCAGCTCGGCTTCCTCGGCATGCTGGACGCCCGCGCCCGCACCCCGCAGCGCCCGCCCGGCGTGACCGAGCAGCCGCCCAAGATCCCCCGGATCAAGGGGCAGTTGGGCGGGCTGGCCCCGGCCCGCTGGGGCGACGACGACGTACAGGCGGCCATCCAGGAGCAGGACCTCTGGTACCAGTGGCGCAGCCGCCAGGTGTGGCACGAGGCCTGGCGCGAACAGCAGATGCACTGGCAGCCCCAGGCCGACGCGGCCGGCACCGACCTCGTGCGCATGGTGAACGCCTTCCGCCGGCACAGCGACCAGGAGCGCAAGACCGCCCAGCACAAGGCCCGCGAACTGTACGAGGACCGCACCGGCATCTCGTATCTGCTGCCGCCGCAGCGCAGCCTCAACGACTTCTACGAGGACGTCGTCGGCCGGCTGATCCACCGGGAGGCGTTGCGGGAGAACGACGACGAGGCGGATCTGCTGCTCAAGCTGGTCGACGGCGACACCTGGCGGCAGGTCCACGGGATGAGCAGGCGTGACCCGGAGGGCGCGGTGGCCCGCGTCAAGGGGCAGCTGGAGGCCCGTATCACCCGCCTCTTCGCGGAGAGCGGGGCGCATCTGGAGCAGCGGCCGCTGCTGCCGTCCATGGGCACGCTGCTGGCCGCCGCGGCGGGCGACGGAGAGGCCAAGGACCAGGTCAGCAAGGAGGCGCTCGACCTGTTCGGCCGCAAGCTGACCGGGCTGCTGCCGGTCGGGTTCACCCCCGAGGGCACCGGACTTCTCCGCGTCCTGGTCACCTATCCGCGGGTGCAGGCCGTGGAGGAGGTGCAGGAGTTCCTCGGCAAGACGCTGCGGCTGCCGTCGGACGCGAAGAACTCCGTGGAGTACCGGGGGGTGGAGAGCGACTCGATCACCGTCGTCCTCTTCCGCAGCGAGATGAGCCTCACCCAGGTCCCCGAGGCCCGCAAGGTGCTGCGCCAGTGGGCCCGTGCGAAGGACTCCGAGCAGGCCCAGGACGTGCTGCGCTGGCGGCAGCGGCTCGGCTACCGGGACAGCTGGATGGTCAGCGGCGAGGAGGACCGGCGCGTCATCCTGCACCGCCTGCTGTGCTGCATGTGGAACGGCCAGGTGGACGTCGTCGACGGCGACCCGGCCTCCCCGGACCGGGTCCGGCTGCGGCTGCACCCCGAGAAGGGCACCCACGTCCCCGGCGTCCGGCTGCGGCTCGGGGACTACCCCGGCGGCGTGTCCAGCTGGGCCGAGCTGCTGCGCTCGTACGAACGCTGGACGGTGCTGGACGACGAGCGGATCGTCGAGGACTACTGCCGTGAGCTGATGCAGGCTCAGCCGCAGGGCCTGGCCCGGGCCGGCAGCGAGCCGCATCCCCTCTTCGTCGACCTGGTCGAGAAGGTCGCCCCGCGCCAGCTGGAGCTGCTCGCGGAGCGCCGGGAGCGGGGCGGCGAGCGCATCGAGGGCTGGGTGCGGCCCCTCTGGGAGTTCTGGGCGGAGACCCTGCCCGCCGCGCTGGACACCGAGTTCGGCGACCAGCGCGCCGTCCAGCCGACCCTGCGCACGCTGCTGGAACACATCCGCGGCGGCACCCCGACCGCCCCCCGCACCCGCGACGACTTCTCGGCATCCCGGCGCCCGGCACCCGATGAGGACGACTGGGGCACGACACAGGTCTCCTCGCGCGGCAGCGGGGGCGCGGGCGGTCAGGACGAGTACGACCGTGACTACGGCGGCGGCTACGACAAGCCGTACGGCAGTGAGCGCGGCGACACGGGTTCCCGGAGCGGTGGTCGTCGGGAGGAGCAGGAGGAGCGGGAGGAGTACGACGACTACGACGGGCGTGGCCCCGGCAGTGACCGCCGCCGCGACCGCGTAGAACGCGACGAGGAGTACGAGGAGTACAACGGCAGGGGTCCGTCCCCCTCCAGTGAGCGCGAAGACCGGCCCCGGACGCCGTGGGACGACGACAAGCCCGGTGACACCGGCACGGGCCGTGACGTCCCCTGGGGCGGTGGCGAATGATGAGTCGGGCCAAGGACTTCAGTGCCGTCATTCATCTGGACCTGCGGGCCGGGGCGGCGGCTCTGCACGATGCGGTCGCCCTGCGGGCCAGGGTCGGCCAGGAGTTGGGCCGGGCCGGGCTGCCGGAGCCGGACGACCCGCTGTTCCTGGTCGTCGACACCCCGGCCGGCCTCACCGACCACCAG